>CBDDTG010000011.1:0-17298 GCA_965233665.1 Bacterioplanes sp.
CTGTATTACGCCGAGGAGCGTGATTTTCCAGCCAAACCTGGCACCAGCGCTTTGTCTTATGCCCTCGCTTTAGGGCTGCTATCACCACGCCAATGCCTGTATAGCGCTTGGCAAAAAAATGCTTGCCAGCTCAGTGGCGGCGAGCCCGGCCTAGCAGGCTGGATTAATGAGTTAATTTGGCGCGAATTTTACCGACATTTATTGGTGGCATTTCCCCACGTATGCAAGCACCAAAACTTTAAAACCGAGTTTGATCACGTGGCTTGGCGACAGGGCGATGCGGCCGAGCGTGATTTTCAAGCCTGGTGTGAAGGCAACACTGGCTATCCCATTGTTGATGCTGCACAACGCCAGCTGGTGGCCACCGGTTGGATGCACAATCGCCTACGCATGATCAGCGCGATGTTTTTAAGCAAGCATTTACTAATTGACTGGCGCCGTGGCGAAGCATTTTTTAATCACCACTTGGTGGACGCCGACTTAGCCTCAAACAATGGCGGCTGGCAATGGAGCGCATCAACCGGAGCCGATGGCGCGCCCTATTTCCGTATTTTTAACCCCACCACCCAGTCCCAGCGCTTTGACCCAGATGGCCAATTTATTTGCCGCTATGTGCCCGAGCTAACACCACTGCCGGCGCGTGATCGCCATCAGCCTAATTCACTGCAACGCCAGCAAAGACATTATCCACAGCCCATTGTCGAGCATAAGTTTGCCCGCCAACGTGCATTGGATGCCTTTAAACAAGACACTGATTTTAAACAAAACACCACCGCGACCGACTCTGCGGTGCAGCCCTCGTTGATTGAGTGAGAGATCGCATGAGCAACGCAAGTTTCAGTCCGTGGCGCAATATTTTACGCTGGGTCGACTCCCACGCCGACAGCGATGAAGCCATGACCAGTACTCGCTTTAATTGGGTGCGAGTCGTGCCATTTATGTTCCTGCATTTGGCCTGTTTAGTGGCTTTCTGGTTGCCCGTCAGTGCCACGGCCATCGTCGTGTGCTTAGCGCTGTATTGGCTGCGTTTATTTGCCATTACCGCGTTTTATCACCGCTATTTTTCCCACCGCGCTTATAAAACTAGCCGTGGCTGGCAATTTGTATTTGCCCTGTTAGGCAATATGTCGGCCCAACGTGGACCCTTGTGGTGGGCGGCTCATCACCGCGCCCATCACCATCACTCCGATACCGAAGACGATCTGCATTCACCTGTGCAGCGCGGTTTCTGGTGGAGCCATGTTGGCTGGTTTACCTGCGATGCTAGCTTTAAAACTCAGTGGCATCGCATTAAAGATTTTGCCCGCTATCCAGAGTTAGTCTGGCTGGATCGCTACGACAGCTTTGCACCATTTTTATTGGTGGTCTTACTGTTTATCGCTGGCGAAATATTAGCCGCCTGGGCACCCGGGTTAAATACCTCTGGGTTACAGCTGGTGGTATGGGGCTTTTTTATCTCCACCGTGTTGCTATTCCATTCTACGGTAACCATTAATTCCCTCGGCCATATTTGGGGAAAGCGCCGTTTTAATACCAAAGACCAAAGCCGCAATAATGGCTTTTTGGCGCTGTTAACCCTGGGCGAAGGCTGGCATAACAACCACCACCGCTGGGCCGTGTCAGCACGCCAAGGTTTTTACTGGTGGGAAGTCGATATTACTTATTATGTGCTTAAAGTCATGAGTTGGCTGGGCATTGTTTACGACCTCAACCCAGTGCCCGCCAAAGTTTTGGCCGAAGGCCGTGGCCAAACGCCAACAACCGCCGTTGTTCCTCCAAACAAAACAGAGGACGGTACCTTATGACGCCTCCACAGCTATTGGCCGTACCTGAGCGTTTTCAGGCGCTGTATAAAAGCATGGATCGCGACAGTGTGAATCGCGAAGCTTTGCTGCGTTGCTATCACCCAGATATCGAGTTTATCGATCCATTTCATCATATCTGCGGCATCAGTGCTCTGACCGAATACTTCGTTGGTCTGTATGAAAACGTCAGTGCCATCGACTTTCAGTTTTTGCAGCAGTGGCACAGCGGTGACAGCCTGGTGATGAGCTGGCAAATGCAATACATACACCCACGCATAAATCGTGGTCACCCCGTGGTAGTCGATGGTTTGAGCGAGCTGCGCATCAAAGACGACGCCATTATTTATCACCGTGATTATTTCGACGCCGGACAAATGCTGTATCAGCATTTACCCCTGCTCGGACGTATGATCCGCTGGTTAAAACGGAGGATGGCAGCATGAGAAACTTGCCTTTAATGCAACAACGTATTTGGCTTACCGGCGCCTCCAGCGGCATTGGCGAAGCCTTAGCGCGCGCCCTGCAACCACGCTGCCAGCATTTATTTATTAGCGCTCGTAACGCTGAAAAGTTAGCCCACTTGGCTGAGCCTTTCGGCAACGTGACCGCCATCAGTGCCGATGTAACCGACTCGGGCTCATTGGCCCATGCACGTTCTGTGATCAAACAGCTCGGCGGTTTGGATACGTTAATCGCCAACGCCGGCACCTGTGAATATGTCGATGTCAGCGAGTTTGATGCAGAGTTAATTGAGCGGGTAATGAACACCAACTTTTTTGGCCTTACCCGCAGTGTCGAAGCAGCCTTGCCCCTGTTGCGGCAAAGCCAGCGCGGTTATTTAGTGGCCGTTAGCAGTAGCTCTACCTGGCTCGCCATGCCCAGAGCCCAAGCCTATGGCGCCAGTAAAGCGGCAGTTAACTATTTTATGGAGAGCATGCGTGCCGATTTAGCCCCACTCGGTATGGATGTTTCTGTGATATTGCCAGGCTTTGTTAAAACGCCGTTAACGGATCAAAACGATTTTGATATGCCCATGATGATCAGCGCTGAAGATGCTGCGCTGCGCATTATTCAAGGCTTAGAACAGCGTCGATTTGCCATTCATTTTCCTAAGCGCTTTACCGTTTTATTGAAACTACTGGGATGTTTACCGCCGGCCCTGCGGCTTAAGCTCACCACTCGGATGTCCCGCCAATCACAAGGTTCTCAATCATGACCCAGCAACGCCAACGCCTTGCCATTGTCGGCTCCGGCATCGCCGGCCTGACCTGTGCTTATTTACTGAAGGACCAGTACGACGTCGTGGTGTATGAAGCCAATGACTACCTCGGTGGCCATACCCAAACCACAGATGTCACGCTGGGGCAGAAGAGCTACCCGGTCAATACCGGCTTTATCGTATTCAACGACTGGACCTATCCAAATTTTATTCAATTAATGGATCGCTTAGGTGTTGCCAGCGAAGCCTCTGATATGAGCTTCAGTGTAAAGTGCGAGCAAACCGACATGGAATACAACGGCCATGATCTAAACTCGCTCTTTGCTAAGCGCAGCAACCTGCTCAACCCTAAATTCTGGGGCATGATTCGCGATATTTTACGCTTTAACCGAGAAACCCGCGCCGAGTTGGAGCGCGATGAGCTTGAGCAAAGCGAAACCCTGGGCAGTTATTTACAGCGCAAGAACTATGGCGATTATTTTCGCCGCTACTACATAGTGCCCATGGGGGCAGCGGTGTGGTCTGCCAGCGAAGACATGATGATGCAGTTTCCGCTGTACTTTTTTGTGCGCTTCTTTAATAACCACGGCATGCTCAGCGTCGATGATCGCCCACAATGGCGGGTGATTTCTGGTGGTTCTCGTACTTATGTTGAGCGCATTCAACAAGAGGTCGGCCCTGAACGCTTCTGGCTAAACGAGCCAGTACATAACATAGAGCGCCATCCGGACCATGTGCTGATTACATCGCCTCGCGGCAGCGAGCAATTCGATCAGGTGATTCTTGCTTGCCATAGCGATCAGGCCTTATCCATGCTCAGTGCACCAAGCCTGGAAGAGCAGCAAATTCTGGCGGCGATTCCCTACAAGATGAACGACGTGGTTTTGCACACGGATGCCAGCATCTTACCGCGCCGCCAAGGTGCCTGGGCGGCGTGGAATTATCATATTGATACCAAAACCCACGGCCAACGCGATGCCGTTGCCGTAACCTACTATATGAACCGGTTACAGAACTTCGACGACGCGCCGGAGCACTTTTGTGTCACGCTGAATAAAACCGAGGATATCAACCCAGAGAAAATTATCCGCCAATTCCGCTACGCCCACCCGGTATTTACCTTAGAGGGGATGGCAGCACAGCAACGCCATGATGAAATCAGTGGTGTGAACCGTACCCATTATTGCGGTGCTTACTGGTTTAACGGCTTTCATGAAGACGGTGTGCGCAGTGCATTGCGTGTGACGGAGCGCCTGGGAGTCAGCCTGTGAACAGCGCGCTGTATCTGGGTCAGGTGCGACACCGGCGGTTTGCACCGGTCACGCACCAGCTCGATTACGACGTATTTATGGTAATGCTCGACCTGGATGAAGTCGATAAAGTCATGGCCCAGCATCCGCTTTGGTCGGCACACAAGCCAGCGTTGGCGCGCTTTAAACGCAGTGACTACTTTAATGCCGAACAAGGCAGCAGCACAGCGAATTCAGGCACCAGCACAGCAAATTCAGGCAACGGCGCAGCGAAATTAAACAACAGTGCAGCAGATTTAAAGCAGCAGATTCAAGCCGAATTTTTGCAGCAAAGCGGTGAAAGCGTAGAGCGTGTTTGCTTGCTCACTAACCTGCGCTATTTCGGCTATTTAATTAACCCTGTCAGTTTTTATTACGGTTACCGCCAAGACGGCAGCCTGGCAGGCGTGCTGGCAGAAATCACCAATACCCCTTGGGATGAGCGTCACCACTACACCCTCACCAGCGAACCTTGCCAATATGAGCAAGCGGTGGCGCCCCTTAAGGTGTATGACAATGGCCCACAGCCCAAACGTGAATATCAGTTCGATAAAGTATTTCATGTATCGCCCTTTAACCCGTTAACCATGCGTTACCGCTGGGTTATGCAAGATCCAGCAGAGCAGTTGCTGATTCATATGGAAACCTATCAGCAGGAGCGCAAAGACTTTGATGCCACTTTAATGCTCCAGCGCCATGACTTCAGCCGCGCCAATATGAGCAAGGTATTAAGGCGCTATCCGTTAATGACCGCCAAAGTCTTCTGGGGCATTTATTGGAATGCCCTGCGTTTATGGCTGAAAAAAGCCCCCTTTTATTCGCACCCCCACAATCAACCACAGCACGATTGGCAGCAGGCTCGCAAGCGCCAGCATGCAGACAACCGGCAGGAGAGCATCTGATGAAAACCATGACGGCCAGCCCCGACTCAATGCATTGGCTTGACCGCTTATGTCGTAGCGGTTTATTTAAAACCTTGGAACACCTGCACACTGGGCAACTGCGTATTTATGAAGGCGAGCAATGCCATGAATTTGGCCAGCCACACCCTGAGCTACAGGCCAGCATTGTTATCGAGGATTTTGAAGCCTATCGCTCCATCGCCTTGACCGGCAGCGTGGGCGCCGGTGAAGCCTACATGACGGGCGATTGGCACTGCGACGACTTGCCCAAACTCATTCGGCTTTTAGCGCGCAACAAAGACGTGGTGGATAACATTGATGGCGGCTGGGCAACCCTGGGCAAATGGATGCTCAAGGGCTTTCATAGCCTCAACCGCAACACTGCCAAAGGCTCGCGCCGTAATATTGCCGCCCACTATGACTTGGGCAACGATATGTTCGAGCGCTTTCTCGACCCGACCATGATGTATTCCAGCGCGATTTTTCCCAGCGACGACGCCACCTTGGAACAGGCATCGGTTTATAAACTCGACCGCATTTGCCAAAAGCTGCAATTAACCTCTGATGATCATTTGGTGGAAATCGGCACAGGCTGGGGCGGCATGGCCATTCACGCAGCCAAACATTATGGCTGCCATGTCACCACCACCACGATATCGCAGCAGCAGTATGATTGGGCCAAGCGCCGCATTGCCGAAGAAGGGTTGCAGCAAAAAATCACCCTGCTATTAGAGGACTATCGCGACCTCACCGGCCAATACGACAAGTTAGTATCGATTGAAATGATTGAAGCCGTTGGCCATCAATATCTCGATACTTACATCGCCACCTGCAGCCGGCTATTAAAAGACGATGGCATCGGTCTGATTCAGGCCATTACCATCGACGACCAGCGCTACGAGCAGGCCAAAAACGAAGTCGACTTTATTAAGCGCTATATCTTTCCGGGCAGTTTTATTCCCTGCGTGACCGCCATTCAAAGTGCCATGACTCGCGCCAGCGATATGAAAATGATTCATCTAGAAGACATCACACCGCACTATGCACGTACCTTAGCGTGCTGGCGTGAGCGCTTTTTAAGCCAGCGCAGTGAGCTTAATAGCCTCGGCTACGACGATGATTTTATTCGCCTGTGGGATTTTTACTTTGCTTATTGCGAAGGTGGCTTTGCCGAACGCGTGATTGGAGATGTGCACCTCATGTTTGCCAAGCCGCTCAATCGCCGTCCACCTGTACTGGGGCAACTGGGCTAGTGGTCATGGTAATTCCGCCACGCCTGCAGTTTTTTGGCAATCTGGTGATTTTCCAGTTGTGCTGGCTGGCGTGTGTGGTCGGCGGCAATATTTGGGCATTGGCCGCCTTGCCAGTATTAATACTGTGGCACCGTTGGCTATTGAAACCCGGCGAGCTGATGTTGTTAGCCGGGGTCACATTGTTGGGAGTCGCCGTTGACTCTGTTTTTCAGGCCGTCGGCTGGCTGCAGTTTCCAGAACATCGAAGCTGGCTGGTGCCACCTTGGCTGATGATATTGTGGCTGGCGTTTGCTACCACCTTGCGCCACAGCCTGGAGTGGCTCATGCGCCAACCAGGCTGGGCAGCTTTGCTGGGGCTGGCGGGAGCACCCTGGAGTTATTTTGCTGGCGCTAAATTAGGTGCCGTCGATATTCAACTGGCAGGCTATTTCGCCATCGCTATTTTTTGGGCGTTGTTATTGGGTTTATTAAGCTGGCAGGAGAAGCAAAAATGCGTTGCCTAATCACGGTGTTCAGCCTCTGTTGCAGTATGTTGGTGGCTGCGCAAACCACGCTAACTTATCAGGGCATGGCTTATGCCCCAGGCACTGATACGCTGCTGTACAGTGAACATCACACTCTCACGTTAGAGAACCACCAACTCGTAAAGCGCGAGGTGGAATATCGCAACGCCAACGGCGATGCCATTGCCCAAAAACAAAATCGATACAATCAAGGCGCCACTCAGCCCGAGTTTTTGCTCCAAGACCAGCGCCGCGACTATCGCGAGCAAGTGAGCTACGACCAAGGCTTTGTCATGACGGTGCAAGAAAACGGCAAGACCGAGCAAGCCCGCATCGATAAAGACGCCCAACCTTTGGTGATCGATGCCGGTTTTGATGAGTTTGTACGCCAACATTGGGCAACGTTGCTGGCAGGCGAGCAGGTCGATTTCTATTTTGCTGCCCCTGCTCGTCAGGACGTGATCGCTTTTCGGGTGATTCCATCCGCCATCACCGAGCAACAACTGCAACTGGAAATGCGCTTGCAATCGCGCTGGCTGGCGTGGTTATTGGACCCGATTCAACTGCATTATGACCTCAACAACCAGCGTCTGCTGCGCTACATTGGCCTCACCAATATTCAGGACGATAACGGCAAAGGCATCGATGCCGATATTCGCTACCAGTATGGCGATACTGTTCACAATTGATTCAGCTAATGCTGGTAGACTGCCGCCCTATTCGAAGGTCAAATTCTCAGGAAGGAAGCACAATGTCACACTTCATAGCCCACCCGCCCTGGCGTCGCTCCCTGTTGGCGCTGGCCTGTGCCGGCCTAAGTTTGAACGTGGTCGCAGAAGACGACGTCACCTTAGACACAGTGGAGGTCAGCGGTGAAAAGGAACCGCTAACGGAAATTTCTACCAAAAAATTATTGCGCTTGCCCGGCTCCGGCAACGACCCACTCGGTGCTATTGAAAGTTTGCCAGGCGTCACCTTTGGCGGTGGTAATGAGTCTGAACCGGCAGTGCGTGGCTCCTCCCCCGAGGACAATGCCTATCTGATCGACTTTTTACCGGTCGGCTATATCTTTCACACCGACTCCAGCAGTATTCTCAGCGACAACACAGTAGAAGACTTTAAGCTGGAGACCGCAGCTTTCCCGGCGCAGTACAACAATGCGACGGGAGCCGTGATCGAAGCGACGTCACGCTCGCCTTATTACGACCGTAGCCAAGTGGTCATCGATGCCAGCTTGTTAAAAGCGGGGGTGTTTGTTGAAGCCCCTCTGAGCGAGAACCAGAGTTTTTACCTCGCAGGTCGGCAAAGTTTGTTCCAATACTACATCGAGAACTTTCTCGATGATGAGGACTTTGAGTTCACCACAGTGCCGGAATATTACGACTACCAGGGTAAATATGAGTACCGCATCAGCGATTCAGAAACCCTGGCGTTTCAAATTGTTGGTGCCCGCGACAAAGCCGGCCTCAAGTTCGCCGATGATTCCGACACGGTATTGCAAGACCCAGGCCTGAGCGGCGGCATTAACTTTGAAGCCTTTTTTAACAGCCAAGGCCTTTTATGGAATAAGTTCTACCAGAACGGCATGAGCCATAAAATTGGTTTGTCACACCTGGAGCAAAAGTTTGGCTTTAACATCGGCGTTAAAAACCGCATTGATGTGAAAGTAAACGACTTTAACTTGCGCAGTCAGTTCACCTACCCACTGAACTTTGAGCATGAGCTGCAGTGGGGCATGGAAGTGACTCAGAGCCATATTAGCTATGACGGCCGTTTTGAGGCGCCGCCTTGCGATGAGTTCGACCCAGATTGTCGCATTATTGATGGCACGGAAGAACTGGCCGGCAGTGGTAAACCTGTGGTGTTGAACCTCGACGCTCACATCGCCGACAGTTGGCAGGTAACGCGCGATTGGAACCTAACCACCGGCCTGGCGCTGTCACAAGACGATTACACCGATGAGCAGTTTGCCGAGCCACGAGTGCAAAGCCGTTGGCAATTTACTCCAGGCTGGACCTTTACCTCAGCCTACGGCCAGCATCATATTTTGCCAGATAACTTTGGCCAATACGTGGTGCCCTTTGGTAACCCAGACTTGGAGCAGCCCACCGCTGACCATTATGAGCTAGGTCTGGAAAATGAAATTAATGCCGACTTGTTCTGGAAGGTAGAGACCTACTACAAAACCCTGGACAAAATCATTGTCGGTCGCCCTTCGCAGTCGAATTATCCTGACTTGAGCACCGAGGAATACAACGCCTTGCCACGTTACACCAACGATGCCGATGGCGAAGCTTGGGGCATGGAGTTTTTCCTCAATAAAAATCTAACCGACCGCTGGTATGGCTGGGTTTCGGTAGCTTATTCACGCACCTTCCGTCACGACAATTTGACTGGCCGCGACTTTAGCTATAACTACGACCAGCCGGTGATTATTAATACCGTGGCGAACTACCAATGGAATGATAACTGGCAAATCGGCTTCAAATGGCGCTACCAGAGCGGGCAGTTGATTACGCCACTGGAAACTGCCGTTCAGGATGCAGACAACCCTGAGCTGTATAACCCCATTTATGGCAGCCTGAACTCCGAGCGTCTACCGGCTTACCATAAACTGGATGTGCGCGCCGACCGTACCTTTAACTTCACCAACTGGGATATGGATCTTTATGTTGAAGTGCTTAACTTGTACGGCCGTGACAACGTCATCGGTTATGAATACGAAGGTGCCGATTACAGCAAACGTGAAGAAGTCACTGACTTACCTATGATCATTTCCTTTGGTATTAAAGCGAACATTTAATTTTCAAATAGCGCTGCAACGGCGCTACTTGATTTTCGATGTCAGCACATGATCTTCCCAGCGCCCGGCAATGTTCAAATAGTTGCGGGCGTAGCCTTCTTTCTCAAAGCCGAGCTTTTGCAACACCCGAGCGCTGGCTTTATTAGCAGGCATATAATTGGCCATAATGCGATTAAGACCTTCGCAGTTCAGCATGTAATCTATCGTCGTCGCGAGTATTTCCGTCATCATGCCCTGCCCTTGCAGTGTCTGATCGATGGAATAGCCTAAAAAACACGCTTGAAAAGCGCCGCGAGCCAGGCCAGTAAAATTACAACAAGCAATAACGCTGTCTGTACCAGGCTCCAGCGCTACAAAGTGAAAGGCGCTTTTATCAGCAAACGCAGCCTCGCTGGCGCTAGCTCGCTGCTGCCAGAAAGCCGGGATCCAAAACTCGTCGTCTCGCAACGGCTCCCACGGCGCCAAGTGCTGGCGATTGCGCAAATAGTAATCAACCATGGCCGAAACGTGAGCAGTAGAAAGAATTTCAAGTTGCGAGCGAGCAGTGGATAACATAAAAACGACCTAAGCCAACCTCTGAGTAATAGTGCACCGTACGATGATGCAGCGAATTATTCAGAGGCTTGTCACAGCTGTCTACTTTGATCGCGGCTGTCGCTGCCTATTTTTTGAAGCCACTATCCAGTGCCAGACTTCAATACCGCCCTGATTTTGTCGTCATTGAAAAGCCAATCATTACGGCTATGCCAACGCACGGTTATTGGCCAAACGACTGCGATCCAGCAGTAACGTCAGCAACCCCATTACAGCAATGGCAATTCCCACCCACATGAGTGCATACAAGCTGTAACCCCACTCCAGTGCCTGACCGCTGATGTAGCTGCCAAACATAATGCCAAGGGTAATTACAGACGCATGCAAGGTGTTCACAAAAGGGCGCTCATCGTGCTCCACCTGCATCACTCGGCTAACCAATGCCGGATTCATACTGATGCCAGTTAGGCCCAAGCCGAGTACAGCCACAATCACCACCTCAACCTGGTGAACCTGAGCAATCAAACAACCCAACAGCAAGCACTGCACCAGCAACCCTATGGCGATGATCATCAAATTACGAGGCCCAGCCAAACGCGCGACGATATGATTACCGAGCAACATTGCTATGCCATAAGCCAACAGCAACCAAGTTACTTGCTGATGCTCCAAGCCAGAGAGCTGAGTCAAAATCGGAACAAAATAACTAAAGGCTGCGTAGCTGGTACCAATAACACAAAAGCTGGTGGCAAATACCGCCCACAACTGCGGCTGACGACAGGCCAGCAGCTCTTGTGACCAGCGCAACCTGGGGGCAGCCGGCAGGTCAGGAAGTAACAGCGCACTGCCCGCCGCCGCCAACATGGCCAGCGCCACCACCCACCAAAAACTCATACGCCAGCCCAAAGACTCTCCGACAAGGCTCGCCAGCGGCAATCCCAAAATCGTTCCGACCATAATGCCCGCCAACACAATGGCCACCGCACGCAAAGCCAACTCGGGGGAAACCAGTCGATGGCACGTTCCCAGGGCCATGCCAAAAAACACTCCGGCGACGGCACCCGTGACTACACGGGAAATCACCACCGTCAGATAATCAACCGCCATTGCCCCCAGTATTTCACCCGCGATAAACAAGGCAAATAGGCAATAAAATACGCCCTTTGGCCGCCGGTGTCCCAGCATTAGCGTTAACATAGGCCCCCCGATTGCCATTGCAGCGGCATAAATAGAGACCAGGTAGCCCACCTGGGCAATGCTCACCTCAAGGTCACTGGCCATCTGCGGCATCATGCCCAATACCTGCAGTTCGCAATTGATCATGGCAAAAATACCCAGTGCTAGAACATACACAGCGACCGGTATGTTCGCTTGTTTTCGAGCGTGCATAAGCCTTCCTTTTGTTCGATGTCTATTACCGACATCAGTATCACTTATGCTGATTGTTCGATTGATATGGCGGCAAACCTTTCAGTAATGAATAAAATCATGGATCTAAATGCCATTCGCCAGTTTGTGAAAGTCGCAGAATGTTTAAGCTTTACCACCGCGGCTCACCAGCTCGGCCTGACCCAGTCGGGTGTGTCACGCGCCGTCAGCCGCCTGGAGCAACAGCTGGGCGTTCGTTTATTGCATCGCAATACTCGCCGCCTTAGCCTGACCGACGATGGCGAACTGTTTTATCAACGCAGCATGCCGCTGCTCGCAGACCTAGAAAACCTTAACCAGGAGCTACAAGACCGTCGCAGCGTCCCTAGCGGACGGCTAAAAATCAGTGCCCCATCCGCATTTGGACGAGTGGTGCTGATGCCCATTCTGGCTCAGCTGCAGCAACAGTATCCCCAGCTGCAAATTGAGGCCGTGTTAAGTGATCGCATGGTGGATTTAATCGACGAAGGCTTTGATGCGGTTCTGCGCACCGGCACCATTCAAGATCAACGTCTGATCGCCAGGCCATTGGCTCCGCTGACCTGGCTGACCGTAGCCGCACCAGACTATTTGGCTCGCCATGGCATGCCCACTCATCCAACCGAACTGGCCACACACAATTGTTTGTGCGTGCGCAACCCACACACCAACCGCCCAGTCCCTTGGCGTTTTTCTGACCAGGGTGAAACACTCACACAAGAGGTAAACGGGGGGCTCATACTGGATCATGCCGATCCACTATTGGAGGCTGCGGTATTGGGCATGGGCGTGGTGCAAATGATGAGCTTCTTTGTATCGCCAGCCATTAAGCGAGGTGATTTACAGCCCATACTGGCCGACTTTAATCCACCTGCCTATTCGCTATCCCTGGTGCATCAACCGTCTCGCCAGCACTCGGCGAAATTGCGGGTGTTCAAAGAGGCACTGCTGGCATACTGGGGGACGAGTTAACGCTATCATGTCGACCGAGCAAAAAACGGCATCATTAAGGAAGGGTTTATGGCTGTAACAAGAGTTCTGGTTCTCGGTGGCTATGGTAATTTCGGTAAGCGCATTATCGAGAACTTGGCTACTATTGCTGACATCGCCATCATCATTGCCGGGCGCAACGCTAATAAAGCAGAAACCTTTCGCCAACAGCTATTATCGCAGGGAGCGCGGGCCGAGCTGCTCGTTGCCACCATTGATATGCATAGCCCAGAGTTTACGCAAACGCTCAAGGCGTTATCGCCTGATCTGGTGATTCATACCGGTGGGCCTTTTCAAGGACAAAGCTACCAAGTGCCCGCAGCCTGTATCGAAGTGGGCAGCCACTATATTGATTTGGCCGATGACAGACGTTTTGTGTGCGATATTCGTTCGCTTCATGAGCAAGCAGCTCAAAATAATGTGCTGGTGGTTTCTGGCGCCAGCTCCGTTCCCGGCCTTTCGTCCACGGTGATCGACCACCTTGCTCATCAATTTGAGACATTAAAGAGCATTGATTTTGCCATTGCTCCAGGCAACCAAGCCGAGCGTGGTGAAGCGACCGTTAAAGCCATTCTCAGTTATACCGGCCGCCCTTTTAAGGTGTTTAACAATGGACGCTGGAGCGATCAATATGGTTGGATGTCGCCACGAAAAGTGCATTTTGGCGAGGTCGTAGGAAAACGCTGGCTTGCCAACATCGACATACCGGATTTAGAACTTTTTCCACAACGCTACCCTTCTGTGAACACCGTTAGGTTTCAAGCCGGGCTCGAACTCGCCTTTTTGCATTTAGGCATGGTCGCCATGGCCATGCTGGCCAAAATAGGCCTGATTAAAGACTGGTCTGTCTACACGCACCCTATTTTTAGGTGCAGCAAGTGGTTTGAGCGCCTAGGGACAGACACAGGTGCCATGCAAATTCAGTTATCCGGCCAGGGAAAGAACAACCAACCGAAACGCATTAAATGGACATTGTGCGCTGAAAACGGCGTAGGCCCATACATCCCCACCATTGCAGCCATCATCCTGGCGAAAAAGCTCATTAATAGCAGCCCAACAACTCGAGGCGCGCAACCGTGTCTGGGCATGTTTACCCTGGATGAATTTGACCATGAAATCAGCCAACTCGACATTTATCACACCACAGAGGTAGATCATGGATAACTACCTCTTGTTGAAAATGGTGCATGTATTAAGTGCCACCGTGATCGCGGGTACAGGAACTGGCATCGCCTTTTTCATGTTTATGGCCCATCGCTCTGGCAACCTTCAAACGATCGCCGTTACCGCCCGTCATGTGGTATTGGCCGACTGGATTTTCACCACGCCGGCAGTCATCACCCAATTTTTAACCGGTGTGATGCTGATGATAAAGCTGGGTTATTCCTTTACCTCCACTTGGTTTTTGGTGGTGATATCGCTGTTTTTATTTATCGGCGTATGCTGGCTACCCGTTGTGTTGATTCAATATCGGCTCAAATCGATAGCAGAAGCATCGTTAGCAAGCGGCACGCTTGAACCCGCTTTTCAGCGCCTGATGCGATTATGGACGGCCTTGGGCATCCCTGCTTTTGTATCGGTTGTTATTCTTTTTTGGCTAATGATTTTTAAACCCTATTCCGTGGTATGACAGCGCTTATGAATAAGTCAGCTTGTTTTTTAGCCAAAGCCAGCCTGAGCTTTGTTTGGATCGCGACAGGGATTACCTCGGTATTTTTTGCTCAAGAAATCGGTTACGAAGTATTAGCGCGGGGCGGCATCACCGGGCCGCTGGCAACCCTGGCCATTTACAGTGGCAGCCTGGTCGATGTCGTCGTTGGCCTGTGGCTGTTGAGCGGCAAAGCACTCAAGCTCTGCTATTTGGTGCAAGCACTGGTGATGCTGACATACACACTGCTGCTGACCTTCATCGACGCCAGCTTCTGGCTCCATCCTTTCGGGCCTTTAACGAAAAACATGCCGCTACTGGCCTTGGTGTACCTGCTTTATCAAGCGGAGTGTGCCAACCCGTCTCACCAGAGCTAAACGGTGTTGCCCCAAGCAGCACCTCTTCCAGGCCCAGAGTGAGCAGCCAAGCACAACGCGAGCCAATAACGTATCTTTTTGTCATATTGTTCTTTAATTCTCAACAATCATCCCCATAATGAAGTCCATACTTCAGGGGAATGTCTCTTATGTTGATAGGAAAACGAGAAGAATTTGATCTCAATGAGATGGCGATCTTCGTTCATGTGGTCGATGCCGGCAGCTTTACCGGAGCGGCACGCAACCTAGGGCTGCCCAAATCGACGGTGAGCCGCAAGATCACCCAACTTGAGGAGCGTTTGGGCGTTCGCCTGATCCAGCGCACGACACGCAGTTTGCGCCTAACCGACACCGGCACCGCCTACTACAACCACTGTTCACGCATCTTGTCAGAGATCGAAGAAGCCAATATCGCCGTGACCCAGATGCAAAGCACGCCTACGGGTACGCTGCGCATTACCGCGCCGGTACTGTTTGGCTCCACCGTACTCAGCTCATTGGTGGCCGAATTTATGGAGCGCCACCCACAGGTCAATGTCGATATGGTGCTCAGCGACCAAAAACTCGACTTGGTGCAAGAAGGCATAGACGTTGCCTTTCGCATTGGCCAGCTGGAAGATTCATCTTTGATTGGTCGCCATCTTGGCGATGCGCGCGCTTTGCTGTGCGCCAGCCCAGATTACATTCGCCAGCACGGCAGCCCCAGCCACCCCGATCAGCTACGCGACCATCACTTGCTCACCGCATCGCAGTTTATGCAGTGGCATCTGACGCACGAAAGCGGTGAAGACCAAAACGTGCAAGTGCGGCCTAGGCTGCAGGTCAATGATTTTGCCAGCCTGTACACACTGGCCTTGTCCGGAGCCGGCATTACACCGCTGCCGACGCTGATTGCCGCCTCGGCCATTCGTGCTGGCAATCTGGTGCCCGTGTTGGCTGACTGGCCATTTGAAGCCAACCCAATTCATGCGCTGTACCCCAGCAACCGTCACTTGTCGGCCAAAGTACGTTCATTTGTTGATTATGTTATCGACAGCGTGCGACCCAACCCACCTTGGGAAGTCGACTTAATCGACAACGCTGGCCAGCCCTCTTTATCACATTAAGGACGTTTGCAATGCGAGATTTCATGATGATTTCGGCGCTGGCCCTGGGGTTAGCCGGTTGTGCCAATACCGACTATTCCGATGGTGCGGACAGTACCGTCAGCCAGGTGCAAAGCTCGGCTGTGCAACTGGGCGATCAGTCGCACCGCAGTGCCAAAGCCCGCGCTCGTGATGAATATCGTCATCCGCAACAAACCCTTGGCTTTTTCGAGCTGCAGCCACAGCATACCGTGGTCGAAATCTGGCCCGGTGGCGGCTGGTACACCGACATTTTGGCGCCTTATTTGCGCGATGAGGGTCAGCTGATTGCCGCCCATTGGCATCCACAGTCGGACGTTGGCTTCTTCCAGCGTCTGCGCGGTCAGTTTGAAGATAACTTTCTGACTCAGCCCGAGCTCTATGGCGATATTCAAATGTCCGTATTGGAGCCGCCCAAGCATCTCAAGTTGGCCGCAGACAACAGCGTCGACCGTGTGTTTACCTTCCGCAATGTGCATAACTGGATGCGCAACGAGCAGGAACAGGCGGTATTTGATGCCGCCTATGCGGCGCTCAAGCCCGGCGGCATTTTGGGCGTGGTGGAGCACCGTGCACCCGTCTCCTTCAGCCGTGAGCAAATGGTGGAAACTGGGTACGTGAGCGAGGCCTACGTGCTCACCATTGCGCAGCAAGCTGGCTTTGAGTTAGTCGACCGCAGTGAGATCAATGCCAACGCCCGCGACGACAAAAATCACCCCAAAGGGGTTTGGACCTTGCCACCGTCTCTGCGACTGGGCGAGCAAGACAAAGACCAATACCTAGCCATTGGCGAAAGCGACCGCATGACGCTGAAGTTTCGCAAGCCCTCGTCGTAAGCCCTGACGGCTACGGCGTTGTATGGTGCAGTGTTTGAACCGACTGCAGCAAACGCTGCAGTTGCTCTACTTGCAAATGCGGCTTGGCCAGCAGTAGTTCAGCCGCAGCGAGAAAATCACGCAAGCGCTGATCCAGTTGTAAGCCTTCGTGGAAAATATGGTTGGTATTTTGCACGGCTCGATCGGAAATTGCTTGCAGGCGCTGCTCTTGCGCTTCGTTCAGTTCAAGCTCGTGCAAACTGCCTTCAACCTGCTCAGACATGTTCTCAACCACTTCCACAATCGCGCGCATGACCTGTAACTGCGCCTCATCGACATCGTCCATCAAGCTGCGCATTTGCATCGCCATTTGTCGAATCAACTGCCCTTCTAGCTCCAGCGTATGCTGATTATCCAATGCTTCGATGCGCGCATCGGCACCCTGCAATAAAGAAAATAAGTTATCTTTTATGGCGCCGTATTTGTGCTCATCGTCGATCGGCATATTTTTCACCAGCAGAGAAACACGACCATAATTCATAATGGAACGACGGCCAAAATCGACGTAGCGACCTTGCTCCTTACAGGCATCCAACAGCGACGACTCCATCGCTTTCGCCATGCCACTG
>CBDDTG010000012.1:0-8540 GCA_965233665.1 Bacterioplanes sp.
GTCCGACTTTTTATTTGAATTGGTGGTTTTTTATTCAGACCGCCCCTGACTTTTCTTTTTTTTATTACTTTTCTGGCTAACTCCCAAATCTTTGCTAATTTTTACAGCAGGCGTTTACACGGTTTCCGGACGCTGAAGCATTGGGGCTTCCCCTCATGGAGCAATGGATCGCTGCGGCTCGACCCGCTGCGTAGGAAGAGGTTGGAAATATGGCAAATCATATTTTTATTCTGGCGACGGTAATGTTGCTGGCCGGTATTTTTGGCGGGCTGGTGAATTATTACCTCTACGGCGATAAAGACCCGGATGCAGCCAGTCTGCCGCGCTTTTTGGTCGTTGGTGTGGGGGCGTCTTTTCTGGTCCCGGTAGTGTTAGACATGGTCAACAGCGAGCTGGTGCTGGAAAGCCAAGGTGACCCATCGAGATTGCTTATTTTTACCGGTTTTTGCTTGATTGCCGCTTTGCTCAGTCGCTTCCTGATCGATAATTTATCCGACCGAATTTTGAATGAAGCGCAAACCGCCAAGCAGCGCTCGGAAGAAGTGCAGCAAAATCTGCGCACCATGCAGACAGAACTGCTGCCACTAATCGACACCGAAACCGAACAAGATGCCTCGCAAGGCGACCCTGAGGCGGCACAAATCAATGAAGAACTGGACGTGACGTCAACTCAAGTGCTGCGCATCTTGGCCAGTGGCCGGTTTATTTTCCGCTCGTTAGGCGGTGTGTGTCGTGAGGCAAACGAAGAAGAGTCCACCATTTTGAAAACTTTAAATGTCCTGGTCGTGAGAAGTTTGGCTGGCAAGGTCAGCGGTAAAAATGGGGTGCGCTGGCACATCACTGAGAAAGGGCGCCGGGTGTTAGAAAACAACCTGTAATTCGGCTTCCAAGTGTTAGAGCGGTGAATGAATCAGGGCACCTGTGGTCAAGCAGTGTGCCCTTTTTACTGCAAATTACAGTCCTGCGCGCTGTGGCCGATAATGACAGTATTGTGAAGTAAAAGGGGAGTGCTATGCAGCACTGGCTCAGCCGGCCATTGGTCGGTTTGCTGTTACTGATGAATCTGGTTTGGTCTTTTGCAGCGTCGGCTAACGAAACGCCCGCAGATGTGCGCATCATTGTCGATATTTCCGGCAGTATGAAGCAAACGGACCCTGACAACCTGCGCGTGCCGGCCACCAATTTGTTGATCGAGTTAATTCCCGACGGCTCTCAAGCCGGAATCTGGACCTTTGGCCGCTTTGTGAACATGCTGACGCCGCTGGCACAAGTGGATGATGCTTGGCGTCAGCAAGCCCGAGCGGATGCGCAAACGATTAATTCCGTTGGCTTGCGTACCAACTTAGTTGAGGCGCTCGATAAGGCTCGCTGGCAACTGGCGGCGGATGCCGGCTATGAGCAAAGCATTATTCTGCTGACAGACGGCCGCATCGATATGGCCAGTGGTGCTAACGCTGAGCAGGTCAATCAAGCCGAGCGCCAACGCCTTAGCAACGAAGTGCTGCCAGCTTTTGCCGCTGCAAATGCACGCATCCATACGCTGGCGCTGTCTAATGCTGCCGACAAAGACATGCTGCGGCAAATTGCGCTGGAAACCGGTGGCTTGTATCAAGAAGCGATCAATGCCGACGAACTGCTGGTCGCCTTCCTGCGTGCCTTCGATCGCGCTGTACCCACCGAGCAAGTCCCCATGGTGGATAACGCATTCACCATTGACGACAGCGTTACCGAGTTCACTGCGCTGATTTTTAAGCGCTCAAGCGACAAGCCGGTGCAGCTGTTGTCGCCTTCTGGGGCGGTATTGAACGCCGGCAACAGCGCAGAAAACGATCAGGTGCGCTGGCACGAGGAGTTGAACTACGACCTGATCACCGTTTCTGCGCCAGAGTCAGGGAGTTGGCAAGCCGATGCTGATATGGATCCTGAAAACCGCGTACAAGTGTTGACCGACTTACGGCTGCAAGTGAATGGCCTGCCAGAGACCATTTTTGCAGGTTATCCAGTGGATTTGGATATGGCGTTGACCAATCAGGGCGACACGATAACCGAGCCGGCGCTGCTGCGCTTGACCGACGTCAGTATGAAGGTGACGGCGCCTGATGGGCGTGTTGGCAGTAAGTTGCTGTCCGACCCTGAGAACTTGCCTGCCGACGGCGTGTATCGGGAGTCGCTCTCGCGCTTGTCTCAACCAGGTACCTATCGACTCGAAGTGACCGCCAGTGGGCCGACCTTCCAGCGGCGTCAGCAGCTCACTGCGACGCTGATGGAGCCACTGCGTATTCGCGGCAGTGAAGATTATCAGCAGCAAGTGGCCAGCATTGCGGTGGAGCCTCTGGTGGCAACCATTGATACGGGATTGTCTCGAATCATCGCGCGGGTGATTTCACCTGACGGCAGTTCTGTTATTCAATCGATGGAGTTTGATGCCCAACAGCAAGTCTGGCAGTTGCAGCTTGAGGGCAGTGACGGGCCAGGAGTATACGAAGTTGAGTTGAATGTGCGTGGCGTTACCGCCGGAGGTGCCACGTTTAAAACACGACCAGAGCCACTGCGGTTTGACTTCCCATTGTCAGACCCTAACGCACCCATCGCTGCGTCAGCGGCAAGTGAACCTGAGTCGGTGTCTGAGCCAGAGACAGCCACCGCTGTCCCTGCTGAGGCGGAGCAGACAGCGGAGCCCGAGTTGCAGCCAACGCCCGAACCAGACGTTGTACCAGAACCAGAGCCGACGCCTGAGCCCAAAGAGGATGTTTTGCCGGAGCCGGCTGAGCAAATCAGTGAGCCGGTACCGGAGCTGGCAGAGGATGACGGTGGCATTGCCTGGTGGGTTTATCTGCTGTTGGCGTTAGGCAATGCCAGTGTATTAGGCGGTGCCGCTTGGTGGTGGCTGCGCCATCGCCGGCGGCAAGACAGTGAAGCATTAACGCAAGCGGATGTGCGTGACGGTCATTTGCCGCCAGATTTGGAGGCGCCGGAGCTGAGTGACGACGAGTTGGAAGGCAGCTTTGATAGCTTTGATGGTCTGGAAGAAGAAGAGATCCAGCCGCAGCCCGAGGTGCCAGCCGGAATGGGCAGTGATACGGACATTACACCGGATTCTCTCGATGATGAATTCTCGATTGATCCTGACGACAATCCCGCCCCTGATCTAGAAGATGACTGGGGTGAGTTCGATGTTGAAGATGAACTCGGGGCCGAGCCCGACGATACAAACAAGCCTGATTGATGCTCTCTTGCCGTCGTCCAGACGGCTCCTTATACTTTCTGCCTACTTAAAATTACGTAATCTGAGGTGGGTATGAAGTTTGAGGGCACTTCCGAGTATGTTGCGACGCCCGAGTTGCAGATGGCGGTCAATGCCGCCATTACTTTGCAGCGGCCGCTACTGCTTAAAGGTGAGCCTGGCACCGGTAAAACCATGTTGGCTGAGCAGCTGGCCAAATCATTGGATACCGAGCTGATTCAATGGCACATCAAAAGTACCACCAAAGCCCACCAGGGACTGTACGAATACGATGCTGTCTCACGCTTGCGTGATTCGCAGCTGGGTGACGATAAAGTTCATGATATTGCCAACTACATTGTCAAAGGCAAGTTGTGGGAGGCTTTCACTGCCGACAAACCTGTCGTGCTTTTGATTGATGAGATCGATAAGGCTGACATTGAGTTTCCCAACGATTTATTGCTCGAGCTGGATCGCATGGAGTTTTTTGTGTACGAAACTCAAGAGCGAATCGTGGCAAAGCATCGCCCCATTATTTTGATTACCAGTAATAATGAAAAAGAGTTACCGGATGCTTTCTTGCGCCGCTGCTTCTTTCATTACATTGACTTTCCCGATCGCGACACCATGCAAAGCATCGTTGATGTTCATTATCCAACTATTAAAGCGGATTTGGTTCGTGAGGCATTGGAGGTCTTCTTTGACGTGCGCAAAGTGCCTGGTCTGAAGAAAAAACCATCGACGTCTGAGTTTATTGATTGGTTAAAGTTATTGTTGGCCGATGATCTGGGGGCTGCCATGTTGCGCGATAAAGACCATTCGAAAGCCATTCCGCCTATGTATGGCGCGCTTTTGAAAAATGAGCAAGATGTACAGTTGCTGGAAAAGCTGGCGTTTATGAGTCGCCGCAAAGGCTGATGCTATGCTAATCGACTTTTTCGAAACCGTGCGACAGGCGCGTGTTCCTTGCTCAGTGCGCGAGTATCTCGACCTGGTTGAAGCGGTGCAAGCACGCCTGGCATTTGCTGATTTGGATGATTTTTACGCCATCGCGCGCTTGTGCTTGGTTAAGGATGAAAAGCACTACGATAAGTTTGATAAGGCGTTTGCTGCTTACTTTCAGGGGTTGGAGCTGCCGCCGGACTTTTTAACCGAAGCCGGGATTCCAGAAGATTGGATGCGCAAGGAATTTGAGCGCATGTTGTCTCAAGAGGAAATGGACAAAATCGAATCTTTGGGTGGCCTCGATAAGCTTATCGAGGAGTTTCAAAAGCGCCTGGAAGAACAAGAGAAACGGCATCAGGGCGGTAATCGCATGATTGGTACTGGCGGTACGTCACCGTTTGGCGCCAATGGCTACAACCCGGAAGGCTTTCGCATTGAGCAAGGCAAATCACGGCACAAAAAGGCCATCAAAGTCTGGGAGAAACGTCAATACCGAGATCTTGATGACAGCATTGAGCTCGGCATTCGCAATATCAAGGTGGCATTAAGAAGGTTGCGCAAATTTGCGCGCCAGGGCGCAGCGGAAGAGCTGGACATGGACGATACCATCGGCTCGACTGCAAAAAATGCCGGTTTTCTCGATATCAAAATGGTGCCTGAGCGTCACAATGCGGTCAAAGTGCTTTTGTTCTTTGATGTCGGTGGCTCGATGGACCCTCACGTGCGTACTTGTGAGGAGCTGTTTTCAGCAGCGCGCACCGAGTTCAAACACATGGAAACCTTTTATTTTCATAATTGTTTGTACGAGTCAGTGTGGCAAAACAACATTCGTCGCATGAATGAGCAAACTCAAACCTGGGATATTTTGCGCAAGTACGGGCCAGACTATAAAGTCATTTTTGTTGGCGATGCCATGATGGCGCCGTACGAAGTGACGCATCCCGGCGGCAGTGTCGAGCACTGGAACGAAGAAGCGGGTGCCGTTTGGCTGCAACGGGTAAAACAGCACTACGATAAAATCGTTTGGATCAATCCGGCGCCTAGAGCGTATTGGGGGCAGGGTGGCTCATTGGGAGCAATTCGCTCGATCTTTGACGAGCATATGTATTCGTTGACCCTGTCTGGCCTAGAAGATGCGATGAAGTATCTAGCAAAGTAAAAAAGCGGCGTAGGCCGCTTTTTTATCGTCTTTTAGCCTGCGTTAAAGCTGGGCAATGCTGGAGCGGGCAGGGTTTGCTTTTCTTGTGGTGCCATTACGGTGGCCTCACCGTCTGCCACTACTTTGCCTTTTTGATTGGTCACACTGCAGTTCAGCGTCACGATAGGCTTGCTGTCGTGCTTGCTGGTAACCGTCAGGGTAACCGCCAATTGGTCGCCTAGCATGACGGGCTTTTTAAACGATAAATTCTGGCCCAGATAAATAGTACCGGGTCCAGGCAGTTGTGTGCCTAATACCGCAGAGATTAAAGCACCGGTGTACATGCCATGGGCAATCTGACCTTTGAACATGGTTGTGGCCGCGTACTCTGCGTCCAGGTGTACTGGGTTGCGGTCGCCAGATACGGCGGCAAATAATTGCAAATCGCGCTCGGTCACTGTTTGCTCGCGCGTTGCTTGCTCGCCGATTTGAATTTCGTCAAATGTACGGTTGGTCAATGTGTCCATATTAAAATCCCTGTTGATTCAGCCATTGCAGGATATCGCTACGCACCTGGTCGGCGTTAATTTCATTTAAAACTTCATGACGTGCATCAGGATACAGTGTGCAAGTGACATTGTGATGACCTGTTTGGCGGAATTGTTGTGCCAACCGCTCCACACCCGTGCCGAACTGCCCGACGGGGTCACGGTCGCCGGCAATTAACAAAATAGGCAGCGCTGGGCGAACTTGGCTCAGGGCATCGGCTTGGCTGATTTCAATGAGTCCACCCATCAGGTCGGCCCACAACTGTGCGCTGCAGAAGTGGCCGCAATCAGGGTCTTTTATATAGTTTTGCACTTGCTGTGGGTCGCGAGAAAGCCAGTCAAAAGCGGTTTGCACCGGTTTGAAGGCGCGATTGAAACTGGCAAATGACAGTGTGTTCATCAAGCTGGATAAATGCGTCGGCCCTTGGATGCGTGCTTGCAAACGCGCCACGGCGCGCGCTAGGTGATACAGCATCGGTGATTGGTAATTGCTGCCGCTTAAAATTAAACCGTGCAGTTGCTCGCTATGGCGTCTGGCAAACCCTTGTGCAATAAACGACCCCATAGAATGGCCGAATAAAACAATGTGCTGTTGCTGGCACTGCGCTTGGACCAGCGCTATGTCGTCGATTACTCGCTGCCAGCCATCGGTGTTGGCAAAATGCCCCTGCGGTGCGCGCTCGCCATGGCCACGATGGTTGTGGCTGATGACGGCGTAGCCGGCTGTTGTTAGGGCGTGTACTAAGGGACGATAACGTTGATGGTGCTCGGCCATGCCGTGGGTGATGTGCACTACGGTGTCGGCGCCTGAAGTGTTCCAATACAGAGCGGTCATCGGTTGGTTGTCGCTGCAGGTTAAAGATAAAACCTGCGCTTGTGGGGTATCCATGGATGGTGTGTGAGCGGGTGCGTGATGAGTCATGTTGTTCTAATCATGGTTGTTCGTGGCGCTTACCATGGCGCTGAATGACGCGTTTGTAAACCGCGTAGGTAATAGTGCGCAATTGCAGGGCAGTAAGCCTGCGCATGACTTGTTTTGCCGCACTGTAAGAAAAACGGTACACTCCTGCTGCTTTTTCTGACCCGTTGCCAGTGGGGAGCCGGCAGCTAGGTCTCGTGACTTTTATTGCCCTGGTGGTCGTTATCCGCCAATCAGGGTTGCTCAGGAGGCAGTATGAACGAACAGTTTTTTCAGGAACGTTACCCCGAAGGATTTCCGACGGCAATTGACCCAGATAAGTACGGCTCAGTGGTCGAAATCTTTGATGGTTTCGTTAAAAAATTCAGCGATCGTCCGGCGTTTACCTGCCTGGGGCAAACCATTACTTACCGTGAGCTGAATGAAAAAAGCGCTGCCTTCGCTGCTTACTTGCAGAATGAAACCAGCTTGCAGCCGGGCGACCGCATCGCGGTGCAACTGCCTAATGTGTTGCAATATCCTATCGTTGTCTTTGGTGCGATGCGTGCCGGCATGGTGGTGGTCAATACCAACCCGCTGTACACCGAGCGTGAGATGGAGCACCAGTTTAATGATTCCGGTGCCAAAGCTCTGGTGGTTCTGGCCAACATGGCGGCTAAAGCAGAAAAAGTGTTGCCCAACACGGGTATCAAACACGTCATTGTTACCCAAGTGGGTGATATGCACGATGGCTTAAAGCGTTTGCTGATCAATGGCGTACTCAAGTACGTCAAAAAGGAAGTGCCTGCCTACAATATTCCCACTTCTGTAGGGCTGCGTGACGCGCTGTCTAAAGGTAATGCCCATCGCTTTACGCCGGTACAAGTGAGTCGTGATGACGTTGCCGTACTGCAATACACAGGTGGCACGACGGGTGTGGCGAAGGGAGCGATGCTGACCCATCGAAACTTGATGGCCAACATGCTGCAATGTCACGGGCTGTTTACCATGATCTTGGAAGAGGGTCGTGAAACCGCCATTGCGCCACTGCCTCTGTATCATATTTATGCCTTTACCGTGCATTGCATGGTATTACTGGAAACCGGTAATCATTCGGTATTGATTCCCAACCCACGTGATATTCCTGGCTTTGTGAAAACCTTACAGAAAAGCCAGTTCAGTGCGTTTGTGGGTTTGAATACACTGTTTGTCGCCTTGTGCAACCGCGAAGATTTCCGCGCCCTGGATTTCAGTGGGCTGAAGCTTACCATTTCTGGTGGTATGGCTTTGACCAAAGACGCAGCGGAACAATGGCAAAAAGTCACTGGCTGTGACATTGCTGAAGGTTTTGGCATGACCGAAACATCCCCCGTGGTGTCATTTAACCCGCCGGGCCACATTAAACTGGGCACCATTGGCATGCCGGTGGCAGGCACTTTGTGCAAAGTTATTGACGAAGAAGGTAACGAGCTGCCTGTGGGTGAGCCTGGCGAATTATGTGTTCATGGTCCGCAAGTGATGAAGGGCTACTGGCAGCGCCCTGAGGCGACGGCCGAAACCATCAGTGAAGATGGCTGGTTAAAAACCGGTGACATGGCGGTCATCATGGACGACGGCTATATGAAAATCGTCGATCGTAAAAAAGACATGATTATTGTTTCGGGTTTCAATGTTTACCCGAATGAAGTTGAAGACGTGGTGGTATCACATCCCGATATTCTTGAAGCTGCCGCCGTGGGTGTGCCGGATGCCAAGAGCTCCGAGGCTGTGAAAGTGTTTGTGGTGTCG
>CBDDTG010000013.1:0-20821 GCA_965233665.1 Bacterioplanes sp.
AATGCCCAGCTGCAGGCAGCGCTCGTAAATGGTGGGGAAATGCTCGCGAATAAATTTGGCTGGCTTGTGGCTGATGTCTAGGAATAAGCAATCGGCACCCAGACGTTTCATTTCATGGTCGATGGCACGGGCGACAATATCACGCGGTGCTAGCTCTTCACGTGGGTCGAAATGCTGCATAAAAGGCTGGCCATCGGGCAGCAGCAAGCGTCCACCTTCACCGCGTACCGCTTCGGTAATCAAAAAGGATTTGGCCTGCGGATGATAAAGGCAGGTGGGATGGAACTGATTAAATTCCATATTGACTACACGGCAGCCGGCACGAAAAGCCATGGCGATGCCGTCACCCGAAGCGCCATCCGGATTGCTGGTATACAGGTAAGCTTTCGATGCACCGCCGGTGGCCAGCGCCACGGCGCGCGCGGTAATGACATCGACCTCACCGGTTTGATTGTTGAGAAAATAGCCGCCCACACAGCCATGGCCAGGCACGCCGAGTTTTTCTCGGGTGATTAAGTCGATGGCCATGTAGTCGTGCAGCAAGGTCAAGTTACTGCGCTCGCGCGCCCGAGCTAATAAGGTGTCGGACAGTGCATAGCCGGTGGCATCGGCAGCATGAATGATGCGTCGCGCGCTGTGACCGCCTTCGCGGGTGAGATGGTAATCGCCGTTTTCGCGGGTAAAGGGTACGCCTTGCTCAATTAACCAATGAATGGCGCTGGTCGAATGCTCCACCGTATAGCGCACGGCGGGCTCATGGCACAGCCCTGCGCCGGCATCTAGGGTGTCGGCAACATGGGCGTCAACGCTGTCTTCTTGAGTGAGTACGGCGGCAACGCCGCCCTGTGCCCAGCGAGTTGAGCCTGCTTCTAGGGATTCTTTGCTGATTACCGCGACCTGCATTTCTGGCGGCAACGACAGCGCCAATGTGAGGCCGGCAGCGCCGCTGCCAATAATAAGAACGTCAAACGTAAACGACTGATTCATGCCAACTCAACGTGAAAATAACTGCCCGTCACTATACTGCTGGCGGCTGAGTGTTGTCACCGGGGAACTATTTGCTAGCGCCATGCTCTATGACCGGGTAAGGCATTCGTCGTCGCATGTGTTATGTTTCTTGCACGGCAGCGGTCGATGTCTTTTCCAAACCAATGATGACGGGAGGAAAGGGTGTGATGCACGCGCAAGCGGCCAGCCATGCCGGAGTCAAACCAACGGAAAAACACATGCCGGATGCAGAGCAGACCGACAAACAACTGGTAGCCCGAGTGCAACGCGGGGACAAACGCGCCTTCGATCTTTTGGTGATGAAGTATCAGCACAAGATTTTGGCCTTAGTCGGACGCTTTGTCAGCGATCATGCCGAAGCGCAGGACGTGACCCAGGAAGCCTTTATCAAAGCCTACCGCGCCTTGCCGGGCTTTCGAGGTGACAGTCAGTTTTATACCTGGCTGTATCGCATCGCCGTCAATACCGCCAAAAATTTCTTAGTTAGCCGCGGGCGTAAAACGCCGACCCAGGACATCGAATTGGAGGATGCCAGCTTTTTCGCCGATGAAGACCGCATGAAAGAGGTGGATACCCCGGATGCCCTATTGCAACGTGAGCAGCTGCGTGACGTGGTTTTTACCGCCATCGCGGAGCTGCCAGAAGAGCTAAAAGTCGCGGTGACATTGCGAGAAATGGATGGGCTGAGCTACGAAGAAATTGCCGAGGTGATGGATTGCCCGATTGGCACCGTGCGGTCACGTATTTTTCGTGCCCGTGAAGCCATTGATAAAAAAATGCAGCCCTTGTTGAACATGAGCGCCTGAAGGTTGGGTGATAACTATGCATGAGCGTTTAAAAGAATCTTTGTCCGCACTAAAAGATGGCGAGGCCGACGAGCTGGAGCTGCGCCGCTTATTGAATGAGTTGGATGACAACCCCGAGCTGAGTCAAACCTGGGCCCGCTATGAAATGATGGGCGCCCTGATGCGCGATGAAGCTATCAGTACCGTTGATTTATCGCGCGGCATTCGCCAAGCCATTGATGGTGAACCGATGGATGAGGTGCCGGCTGCTCAGCCAGCGGCAATTGCAACCACGTCGTCAGGTCAATGGCAGCAATGGTTGACGGGCGGTGCCGTGGCAGCGTCGGTGACATTGGCGGTGTTGTTGGGAGTTAGGCTCGATAGTGAGTCGGTGCAACCGGCATCTGTGGCGCAAACACAGGCGCCAGCGGCAGCAGTGTCGTCGCAGCCAAGTTTGACCGCGCAACCTGTCATGTTGCCCGTTCAGTCTGAGCAGCAGGTGGCCAGTCGTGCCGTGCAGCCAGTTCAAAATGACATGGCGTTGCCGGAAGCGCAGCGCAAGTTACAGCAGTACGTGCTGCAGCACACCGAGCACGCAGCGCTCAATACTGGCCGTGGCATGATGCCGTTTGCTCGCGTGGCCAGTTTTGCTGAACGTCAGGCGGAGCCTGCTAAACCCGCTCAACCACAACAGAAACGGCAGGACGCGCAGCAGTGAACTACCTAGCTGGCGTGGTGCTGCTGTTGGCGGCTTGCCTAGCGCAGGCCGACAATGCACGCAGCTGGCTCGACCGTATGTCTCATGCGCTGAAGGAACTGAATTACCAGGGCGTGCTTATTTATGGCGACGCCCAACGCTGGGAAACCATGTCGTTTAGCCACGCGGTGCATGACGATACCGAATACGAAAAACTGGTTCACCTTACCGGTGAGCCAAGAGAGGTGATTCGTCGAGGGCATGCGGTGAGCTGTACCCACCTTGGCGATCATGTCGTGCGGTTAAGTCCCTCCAGTAGTAACCCTCTGACGGGTGAGTTTGGTCGACAGCACAGTGATATCGAAGGTTGGTATCAGTTGATGTTGGGCCCCAAAGAGCGCATTGCAGGACGCATGGCTCAGATTATCCGGGTAGTGCCCAAAGACGCGGACCGGTTTGGCTATGATCTATGGCTGGACTCGACGACGGCTTTGCTATTGCGATCCGATTTGGTGCGTCACGACGGTACTGTGCTGGAGCGCTTGCAGTTTGCCGATGTTGATATTGGAGCAGCATTGCCGCGCGAGCATTTCACACCTCAACATCAGCGCCATCATATGGCTCGCCACTTGAAGGAGCCCGCTGCGGCCACCATACAATTGTCATCTCGGTGGTCACCGACATGGGTGCCGCTCGGTTTTGTACCGGCACGGGGAGAGGAAGTGCTTGACGACCAGCATCCCGGCCACTTATCGACGGTGATGTACACCGATGGTATGGCGGCGTTCAGTTTGTTTGTTGATCGCCAGTCAGATATTGATGTCCCGGCCATGCGTCAGCAATGGGGGGCGACGGCAGCGGTTGTGCGTCATTTGGAAGAGGGAGGCGAGCGTTATCGCATTACCGTGGTTGGTGAGGTTCCTATGGCCACCGCTGAAAAAATCGCGGCTTCCGTTGGTAAGCCGGTGCGCACAGGAGAGCAGCGTTGATGTTAGAGCGAGCACAGGTGGTTGCCGTCGAGCCGGGTGGCGTTTGGGTGGAAGCCGTGCAGCGCAGCAGTTGCGGCAGTTGCCAAGCTCGCAGTGGTTGCGGGCAAAAAGCACTGTCTGACTTGGGGCGGCCGATGAAATTATGGGTTGCCTGTGAAGGGCACGCATTGCATCCGGGCGATGACGTTATGCTGCAACTGCCTGCTGGCGGTTTGGCAACCAGTGCGCTGGTGATGTACGTCCTGCCCTTGCTGTGCATGTTAGTGCCAGCCATTTTGGCTGGTGGCTTAGGTGAGTTGGCCAGCGTGTTGGCTGCTGTACTGGGTTTGGCTTTAGGTTTTTTTGCATCTAGGCAATTGGCGCGACGTTTCGCCCATAACTGGACGCCATCGATAGTCGCGCAAGAGCATTTACTTCGTTAGCTTTAGAGGGATTTCCATGATTCTTGTTAAGTCGATTCGCCCTGTTGGGGCTTTAGTATTGTTATGGTTGATGGCGCTGAGTGTGTCAGCCCAGGCGTCATTGCCAGATTTTCGTGACCTAGTGAAAGAAACATCACCGGCGGTGGTGAATATTTCCACCGTGCAACATCAATCTAATTCTATGCGCCGCTATGGCTTGCCCGACGATGTGCCAGAAATTTTCCGCCACTTTTTCGGCGCGCCCATGCCACGTGGCCAGCAAGAGCAGTCGTCACTGGGCTCGGGCTTTATCGTTTCCAAAGATGGCTACATCCTAACGAACAATCACGTTGTGCAGGGAGCCGATGAAATCATCGTGCGTCTTAATGACCGGCGTGAGCTGGATGCCACTTTGATTGGCGCCGATCCCAGCTCTGATTTGGCGGTGCTGAAGGTGGAGGCTGATGATTTGCCCACGGTTGAGCTGGGTAACTCAGACAAACTCGAAGTCGGCGAATGGGTGGTGGCCATTGGCTCACCGTTCGGCTTTGATTACTCCGTTACCGCCGGCATTGTCAGTGCTAAAGGCCGCAGTTTGCCGCGTGAAAATTACGTGCCCTTTATTCAGACCGACGTCGCCATCAACCCAGGCAACTCAGGTGGCCCGCTGTTTAACCTTGACGGTGAGGTAGTGGGCATTAACTCGCAAATTTATACCCGCTCGGGCGGTTTTATGGGCGTGTCGTTTGCTATTCCCATCAACGTTGCCATGAATGTGGCTGAGCAGTTGAAAGAGCGCGGCAAAGTCAGTCGCGGCTGGTTGGGTGTAGTGATTCAGGAAGTGAATAAAGACCTCGCGGAGTCCTTTGGTTTGGACAAAGCCGCTGGTGCGTTGGTAGCGCAGGTGGTACCTGGCAGCCCGGCTGAAGAGGCGGGTTTGCAAAATGGCGACATCATTACTCACTTTAATGGCAACCCAATCCAACTGTCGTCGGATCTGCCGCACCAAGTGGGTCGGGTGAAGCCTGGTACTGAAGCCGACGTGCGCGTTGTTCGCAACGGCAAGCGTAAGAATCTGGAAGTCGAAATCGGCGTGTTACCCGACGGCGATGGCAATGAACTGGCGTCCGCCAATGGCCCAGATGAGCAGTTCAGTAATCGCCTGGGTGTGCTGGTGGCCGAGCTCAGTGATGCGCGTCGCAAACGCGACGGTGACGGTGTGGTCATCAAGCAAATTCAACGCGGCCCGGCATCGATGGCGGGTCTGATCAATGGTGATGTCATCACCATGCTCAATGGCCAGCCGGTGCGCTCAGTGGACGATTTCCACCGCATCGTTAAAGAGCTGCCAACTAACCGCAGTGTGCCGGTGCGCATTGTGCGCCGTGGTTCGGCCATGTTCGTTGCCCTGCAAGTGAATGACTAAACGTCAGTGGTGGCCGGCAGCTGTGTCGGCCACATAGCCATCTGGCTGGCTTTGCAGTAAAATTCCCGCCCATTTCAACAATAGTCGGGTTACTCTGTGAGCCAGCTGGACCACATTCGCAACTTCTCCATCATTGCCCATATCGACCATGGCAAGTCCACCTTGTCGGATCGTTTCATTCAGGTCTGCGGCGGTTTGTCCGATCGTGAAATGCAGCAGCAGGTGCTGGATTCCATGGATATCGAGCGCGAGCGCGGCATCACCATCAAGGCGCAAAGTGTGACCCTTGACTACACCGCTCGTGATGGCAAGACCTATCAGCTCAACTTTATTGATACGCCTGGGCACGTGGACTTCAGCTATGAAGTGTCACGCTCATTGGCGGCCTGTGAAGGTGCTTTGTTGGTGGTAGATGCTGCGCAGGGCGTTGAAGCCCAGTCGGTGGCAAACTGTTACACCGCGATTGATATGGGCTTGGAAGTACGTCCAGTACTTAACAAAATGGACTTGCCACAGGCAGATCCAGATAAGGTTGCCCAAGAAATTGAAGACATTATCGGTATTGATGCCCTCGAAGCCGTGCGCTGCAGTGCCAAAAGCGGCTTAAACATTGAGGACGTGCTGGAAGATCTGGTGGCCAATATTCCCCCGCCGGAAGGTGACCCGGATGGCCCTTTGCAGGCACTGATTATTGACTCTTGGTTTGACTCCTATTTAGGCGTTGTGTCTTTGATTCGGGTAAAGAGTGGCTCGATCAAAAAGGGCGATAAGATTCATATCAAATCGACGGGGCGTGATCACGGGGCCGATGGCATTGGTATTTTTACCCCGAAACGCAAGGAAACCGGTCGGTTAGGCACCGGTGAAGTCGGCTATATGGTGGCGGGCATTAAAGACATTCACGGCGCGCCCGTGGGTGATACCATTGTGGCAGCCAAAGAAAAAGACACGCCCTCCTTGCCCGGCTTCCAGAAGGTTAAACCGCAAGTGTATGCCGGCTTGTTCCCGGTTAGCTCCGATGACTATGAAAACTTCCGCGATGCATTGGAGAAGCTGTCGCTGAACGATGCTTCGCTGTTCTATGAGCCGGAGTCGTCCGATGCATTGGGCTTTGGTTTTCGTTGTGGCTTTCTGGGCATGCTGCACATGGAAATCATTCAAGAACGCCTTGAGCGCGAATACGACCTTGATTTGATTACCACTGCACCAACGGTGATTTATGAGGTGATTACCCGAAAAGGTGAGCTGCTGGAGGTGGATAACCCCTCCAAGCTGCCCGATATCGGTAGCATTGAAGAAATGCGCGAACCCATTTGCGAAGCCAACATCTTGGTGCCGGAAGAGTACCTGGGTAACGTTATTTCTCTGTGTGTTGAGAAGCGCGGCGTGCAGGTGGATATGCAATACACTGGCAACCAAGTGTCGTTGCGCTACGAGTTGCCAATGGCGGAAGTCGTGATGGACTTCTTTGATCGCATTAAGTCGGCCAGCCGCGGGTTTGCGTCGCTCGATTACAACTTTGTTCGCTTCCAAGAAGCGCCTTTGGTGCGTTTGGATGTGCTGGTTAATGGTGACCGCGTCGACGCCTTGGCGGTGATTATGCACCGCGACAACGTACGCCGCCGTGGTGCCGCTTTAACTGAGAAGATGAAAGAGCTGATTCCCCGGCAAATGTTTGACGTAGCCATTCAAGCGGCGATTGGTAATCAGGTCGTGGCTCGTACGAATGTGAAAGCGTTACGCAAAAATGTGACGGCAAAGTGCTACGGTGGTGATGTCAGCCGTAAGAAAAAACTGCTGCAGAAACAAAAAGAAGGCAAAAAGCGCATGAAGCAGATTGGTAATGTGGAAATTCCACAATCTGCCTTCCTGGCGGTACTACAGGTGAAAGAATGATGATGAATAAACAACGTGGGCTGTCCATGCCCTCCATATTGGTAATCGTATTGGTGGTAATTGTTGCTGCTCGTGTGGGGATTGCCTTGTTTCCAATGTACTTTGATGATCGAATGCTTCAGCAGGTGCTGGAGACCATCGAAAAAAATGGGGATATTGAAGGAAAAAGCACAAACCGGGAGATCCGTAACCTGCTAGAGGAACGTTTGCGCTTTAACAACTTGAACATTCCCATGGAAACCCTCGAAATTGATCGCGCCCGCGACACCATTACGCTGCGCTGGCCCTATGAGCGCCGTGATAATGTGATGTCCAATATCGATCTGGTTACCCGCTTTCAGCATGAAGTGGTGTTCGAACGGTGAATGATCCTCTGCTAAAACTGGGCCAGCGTCTTGGCTATGAGTTTGCCGATGAGCAACTCACCACTCTGGCCCTAACCCACCGCAGTAAAGGTGGACAAAACAACGAACGCCTGGAATTTCTAGGCGACTCCATTCTCAGCCTGATTATTTCTGAAGCGCTGTTTAAGCGCTTTCCACAAGCGAAAGAAGGCAAGCTCACGCGCTTGCGCTCACAGCTGGTGCGTGGCAAAACCTTGGCCGCGATTGCGCGGGAGTTCCAGTTGGGGGACTTTCTGATTCTTGGTAGCAGCGTGATCAAAAGCGGTGAGCATCGGCGTGAGTCGATTCTGGCAGATACGGTTGAGGCCTTAATCGGCGCGATCTACCTGGAAGGTGGCTTGGAATCGACGCGAGAGGTTGTATTGGCTTGGTTTAATCAGCGTTTGCAGGACCTGACCCTTGAAGACCCGGTCAAAGATGCCAAAACCCGGCTGCAGGAGTACCAGCAAAAGCATCGTTTACGCTTGCCTGTGTACGATGTGCAGTCGATCGTTGGGCCTACCAATGAGCAGGTGTTTACCGTCAGTTGCAGTGTACCAGAGCTGTCGGCACCAGCCGTAGCGACGGGCAACAGCCGCCGCCATGCAGAGCAAGCGGCGGCTACCTTGGTGTTGGAGCAACTGAACTTAGGTTCGGGTAAAGAGGAAAATGCATGAGTGAGCGCAGTGGCTTTGTTGCCATCGTTGGCCGTCCGAATGTGGGGAAATCCACTTTACTGAACCGTATCTTGGGGCAAAAGCTCTCCATCACATCGCGCAAACCGCAAACCACGCGCCATCAGGTGGTGGGCATTAAAACCGAAGAAAACCTGCAAGTGGTGTACGTCGACACCCCAGGTATTCACCAGCATCACGATAAAGCCATTAACCGCTTCATGAACCGCGCCGCGACTACGGCTGTTAAAGACGTGGATTTAGTGGTGATGATGGTCGATCGCATGCGCTGGACGGAAGAAGACGAAATGGTGTTGCAAACCATTAAGCAACAACGTGCGCCGATTGTGTTAGCGGTCAATAAAGTGGATTTTGTGCGTGAAAAAGACGAGCTGTTGCCTTATTTGCAAGAGCTGAACGATCGCCACCCCTTTGATCAGATCATTCCGCTGAGTGCCAAAACTGGCCATAACATTGATCGCTTAGAAAATCTGATCGCCAGCTATATGCCGGAAAATATGCACTTTTATCCAGAAGATCAGATTACCGACCGCAGTTCGCGCTTTTTGGCGGCGGAGTTGGTGCGTGAAAAAATCATGCGTCAGTTGGGCGATGAACTGCCTTATGCCATGACCGTTGAAATCGAAGAGTTCAAGCACGATGGCCGCTTCTTGGAGATCAGCGCGTTGATTCTGGTGGAGCGCTCGTCGCAGAAGCGGATTGTTATCGGTGACGGCGGTTATCGCCTTAAGCGCATTGGTGAAGAAGCGCGCAAAGATATGGAAGTGCTGTTCGATAACAAAGTCATGCTCAATCTGTGGGTGAAAGTGAAATCGAACTGGTCGGACGATGAACGTGCGTTACGCAGCTTGGGTTACGACGATCAGTGACGCCGTTTTGGCTGCTCAAGGCACAGCCTTGGCGTGAGCACGAGTGGCTGTTGGATGTTTTCAGTCGCAGCCACGGACGGCTGCAACTCACCGCCAGTGCGCGCATGCAGCCAGACTTGTTGGTGCAATTCCAGGGCGATTGGCAACAGGGCAGCGACTGGCCACGTTTGCCATTGCAGCAAACCATGTGGCAAGCCTCGCAGTGGTCAGATGATGGCCTTGCCTGCGGTTTATATTTGACCGAACTGTTGGTGCAATTGTTGCCAGATCGCGACCCGCAGCCGGTTATGTTTGATCTTTACAGTGAAGCGCTGAAAGCCATTGCCAATAGTAGCCACGCGGTACCTTGGTTGCGCTTGTTTGAGCAAACCTTGCTGCAGAGTTTGGGCTATGGCTTTAGCTGGCACCTCGATCATCAGCGCTGCCCCATCGACCCCAATCGCCATTATCAGTTTTATCCGCAATTAGGCTGGCAGCTTAGCGAGTCTGGTGTTGCTGGACAGTGGCTGCTGGATTACGCTCACGGCTCGCACCGACCAGAGCTCTGGCAGATGGCGCGTCAGACGTTGCAGTTGGCGCTCAAGCCATATCTGCAGCGACCGCTGGTCAGCCATTGTTTGCGGCGCCAATCGGCCACCTATTCCGCTGGAGATTTGCATGAAGAACCCACACCGCGTCCTGCTGGGCGTTAATATTGACCACGTTGCCACCCTGCGTCAGGCGCGCGGGACACGCTACCCGGATCCCGTCATGGCCGCCATGTTGGCGGAACAGGCCGGCGCTGATGGCATTACTATCCACCCACGGGAAGATCGCCGTCATATTCAGACACGCGATGTGTACGTGTTAAAAGAAACCTTAACGACGCGCATGAATCTGGAAATGGCCATTACCGAAGACATGCTGGCCCTGGCAGAAGAGGTGGAACCCGAAGCCTGTTGCCTGGTGCCAGAAAAGCGTGAAGAGCTGACCACCGAAGGCGGTTTGGATGTGGCCAGCCAGGAGGCTGAGGTCGCAGCTGCCGTTGAGCGTTTGGCGGCGATCAACAGCGAGGTGTCGTTATTTATTGACCCAGATGAGCGTCAAATCGATGCCGTCGTGCGCTGCGGTGCGCCCGTCATTGAGCTGCACACCGGGGCGTATGCTGAGGCGGTGACCGAAGAGCAGCAGCGTGCCCAGCTTGAGCGCTTACGTCAGGCGGCCGCTTATGCGCGTCGTGCGGGTCTGATTGTCAATGCCGGTCACGGCCTGCATTTTCACAATGTAGAGCCCGTGGCTGCGATTGAGGGCATGAACGAGCTTAACATTGGCCATGCCTTAATCGCCCATGCCGTTTTTGTTGGACTGCCGCAAGCGGTGGCCGAGATGCGCGCGTTGCTGCAGCGGCCATGAGTGCACTGTGGCCTGGCGTGGTGGGAGTAGGGACCGACTTGCTGGATGCTCGTCGCATAGAACAAGCCTATCTGCGTCGCGGTCAGCGTTTGATCGAGCGTTTTTTAACGCCAGCAGAGCAAGCGCTATGGCACCAGCGCCAGCAATCGCTGAACTTTGTGGCTAAGCAATTTGCCGCCAAAGAGGCGCTGGCGAAAGCGCTGGGCACTGGAATTGCCAAGGGAGTGGGGTTTCAGCAATTGCAAATATTGCGCGCCCCAGATGGCGCGCCGCAAGTGACCTTGTCGGGCGCAGCCTTGCAGCGCCTACAGCAGTTGGGCGGCCAGCAGGCTTGGGTCAGCTTATCGGACGAAGGTGACTGGATTCAGGCATTTGCCGTATTGTCGGCCTGAGTGAGCAGCGCCCGCCAGTCGTGGTCTTGCGCCCACTGCAGTAGGCTGTCGATTTGCTGCATGCTAAAACGCATGTGGTCGGCCAGCTCGTTGTAGCGGGCCGCCTTAATGGCCGTTTCAAACTGATCCAGTGCCTGGCGCAAGCAAGGCACGCCACAGTAACGGGTGGCACCGTGCAAGCGGTGCACAGCGGCCAGTAAGCCGTCGTAGTCTTCCATTTCCCATTGCTCAACGATGGCCTCGCGATCACGGGGCAGGGCGGCGAGCAGCATCTCGAACATTTCTTCGGCCAACTCAGGTCGATTGTTGGTCACTTGCAATGCCGAGCTGATGTCCATGACGCAGTCCTCGGCACTTGCCCGTTGCGGCAAATGAGTGGGCGTGGTGGCATGAAAGCGCGTCCATTGTGCAATGCAGTCAGCCAGTTGCTGCTGACTGATGGGCTTGGTCTGGTAGTCGTTAAGCCCGGCTTTTAGTAAGGCCTCCTTTTCATCCGCCATGGCGTGAGCGGTTAGGGCAACAATCGGTAGGCGTGATTGGCCTGGCAGCTCGCGAATGGCTTGGCTGGTTTCCAAGCCGTTCATGCCCGGCATTTGAATGTCCATAAATACCAAGTCGATAGCCTGTTGCTGGCACAGCTCAACGGCCTGGCGACCTGAGCTGGCGGCCAGGGTATGAATACCCAGCTCTTGCAGCAAAATGGTCACCAGTTTGAGGTTGGCTTCGTTGTCGTCGACGGCCAGCACCGTGGGTACGACCGTGGACGATGTGAGCTCATCGCTGCTGCTCACGGAAGCTGTATCATCAGCCGTAGGCTCACCCTGCAAGGCGCTATGAAGAACACTCAATAGGCGTCGGTGAGAGCACGGAGTGCTGAGTGCGGCATAGGCACCAGCACGTTCGATTTGCTCTAGGTCCACCGCTTGAAAGCTATTGAGCATGGCAATGATGGGCGCCGATGAGGCATGCCAATCCGGTGTTGGCTGGTCGCTGTCGTGGGCCAGCAGTAATGCATCGATCGGCTGCGGAGGCGCATCACTCAGCCACTGTGGCAGCTGGTGACGGTCGGAGATATCCACCACCGTGATTTGCCATTGCTGCAGCAGGTTGCTGATGTGCAAGCGGCTAAGGTTGCGCGGCTCATACAAAGCAATTCGAGGCGTCGGATCAAATACCTCGGCTGGCTTGCTGTCAGCCACTTCAATATCAATATGAAAAGTAAAGGTGCTGCCTTTGCCTGGCTCGCTGGTGACTTTGATGTCGCCATGCATGGCTTCCACCAAGGCACGGGCGATGGTAAGCCCTAGGCCGGTGCCGCCAAAGCGCCGGGCGGTGCTGGTGTCGGCTTGGCTGAAGGCCTGAAACAGGCGAGACAGCTGATCGTCATCCATGCCGATGCCGGTGTCCTGGATTTCAAACTTGAGCACCGCTCGCTGCTGCTGGCGGCTGATGGTGGAAGCTTGCAGAGTCACACTGCCACGCTCAGTAAACTTTACCGCGTTGTTGACCAAATTGGTCAGTACTTGCTTAAGGCGCAGTGCATCGCCTTTAAGGCAGATTGGCACATCGGAGTACACCAGCTGCTGCAGCTCTAGCCCCTTCTTTTGTGCCTGCGGGCCAAGCATGGTCATGACTTCGTCGATCACATCGCGCAGACCAAATGGCTCACGCTCCAGCGGCAGTTTGCCGGCACTGATTTTGGATAAATCCAGCAGGTCATCAATGATTCGCCGCAGGTCGGCGGACGAGCACAAAATGTTGTTCAGCATGTCGAGCTGGTGGGGGCTAAGCGGTGTACCCTCCAGAAATCGACTAAAGCCAATGATGGAATTGAGAGGAGTGCGAATCTCGTGGCTGACGTTGGCCAGGAACTGCGATTTAACCTGACTAGACTCCAATGCTTTGGTGCGGTCGATGGCGAGTTCATGGTTGCGCACTTCGAGTTCATCGAGGGTTTCTTGCAGGTCCCTGGTGGCCTGCTCAAGGCTGTGTTGGTGTTCTGCGTTGGAGCGCTGCAAGGCGCTGGCGAGGGTGTTGATGCCGGAGGCCAATAGCTGGTATTCGCCGACGTTGTCGATATGAATGCGGGTCTCCAGCTTGCCATCTTCAAGTTTGCCGATGGCGGTGATGATTTTAGTCAGTGGCGTCGACACCTGACGACTGATGCGCACAGCAATGAAGATAGAGCCCACCAGTGACAAGGCAATCATTGCCAATGCCGAAGCCAGGTGCTGGTACTGCGCCAGCTGCGTGTTGGTAATCGATAATTCAAGCTCGGCCCAGCCCAGCAGCTTAGGCGGTGTGCTGTCGGTTTCTGCGTAAAACTGGTCGGACAGCTGGTCGGGGATCACCAAGTGCTCAGCGTAAACGGGCGCCCGCACCCGCACCGAGCCATCGGTGCGCAGCAGCTGCAGCTGTTGCTCGTTCATATGCGTGCCGCCCATGCGCTCGGTCATCATTTTGGGGCCCGCGTGGGCCAGCATTTCGATATCTTGGTTATAAATGCTGACGGCACGTACATCGCGCTCTTCCAACATGCTGTTGGCGATGTTTTGCAGAATGCCGGTGTTGCCTGTCATCACGCCGTATTCACAGGTGGGAGCAAGTTGTTTGGCCATGGCCAAGGCACGCTGCTCAAGTAAATCATCCAGTGCGTAGCTGCGGTCCCAAACGAAAAAAATACCGAGCAGTACGGACACCAGAACAGCGGGCAATAGCGCCAATAGCAGGATCTGGTTTTGAATGCTCCACTGCTTCATACGGAAGGTTCACCACTGCGACAAAGAAAACCGGCACTACGCAGTTTAGCGCTACCGGCTCGGTAGATTATCGGTCGCTATCAGCAATCGCAATGGCTGGGGCGCTTTTCAAGCACGCGCAGGCCTGTTGCTAGGAGCTGACCTAAAAGAATCGCTTGAGCTATAAGCAAATGTCGTTTCGCTATTACGCATTGTGCACAAGGCTGGTTATCATGCGCGCATTTGCACAATGAAGGCGAGCTCGTGAGCATTCAGTATCCCACCATTGCCGACTGTGTCGGTCATACACCCTTGGTCCGCTTGCAGAGAATGCTGCCGCCGGATTGCAGCAGCACGGTGTTATTAAAGTTAGAAGGCAATAACCCGGCTGGCTCAGTGAAAGACCGGCCGGCGTTATCGATGATTCAGCGAGCTCAACAGCGCGGCGATATTCAACCGGGGGATACCTTGATCGAGGCAACCAGTGGCAATACTGGCATTGCACTGGCGATGGCAGCGGCCATTATGGGGTATCGCATGGTGCTGATCATGCCAGATAACGCCACCATGGAGCGTCGTTGGGCGATGGAGGCTTACGGTGCGGAGTTGATTCTGGTGAGTCAAGAAGAGGGCATGGAAGGCGCGCGTGACTTGGCGTTAGCCATGCAGCAACGCGGTGACGGGGTGGTGCTCAATCAGTTTGGCAATCTTGATAATCCGCAAGCTCACTATGAGGGTACGGGGCCAGAAATCTGGCAGCAAACGGCCGGTCAAATCACTCACTTTGTTAGCTCGATGGGCACCACGGGCACCATTATGGGAACCTCTCGCTACCTGAAAGAGCGTAACCCCGAGGTGCAGATCATTGGTTTGCAACCGGCGGAAGGCGCTTCGATCCCTGGCATCCGACGTTGGCCTGAGGCTTATTTGCCCACTATTTATGATGCTGCTCGGGTGGATCAAGTGATGGACATCAGCCAGCAGCAAGCCGAAGACACCATGCGTCGCCTGGCACGGGAAGAGGGCATTTTTGCCGGTGTATCGTCCGGTGGCAGTGTGGCGGGTGCGTTGCAGCTGGCCAGCGAGGTGCAAGACGCCACCATAGTGTGCATTATTTGTGATCGCGGTGATCGCTATTTGTCTTCAGGGGTGTTCGCCGAGCGTGAAAAAAACGCCTGATTTGAGCTTTGTTAACCGTGCCGAGTAACACAAGCTCACCAATGTGCCCTTGAAATGCCCTCGCAGATGCCAATAATGCCCGCTGCTGTCGATGCTGGCAGCTTGGCTGACAGAGGGTATTTATGGTTCGTCAATCGTCCCCCCGCCTGCTGACATTGCAGGTCGACAATCTGACTTCGGAGGGACTGGGCGTTGCCCGTCGCGGCCGTGATGTGTACTTCGTTCCAGGCGCCCTGCCCGGAGAAGAAGTGGAGGTGTCACTGGCGGAGCGGCGTCACAAAGTGCAGTACACGCATCTAAAGCGCATTCTTCAGCAAAGCCCAGAGCGTGTAGAGCCGTCATGCCCACACTATCAGCGCTGTGGTGGCTGCCACCTTCAACATCTGTCTTATCCCGCTCAAGTGGCTGCTAAGCAGGCCCGAGTTGAACGTGAGTTTCAGCGCGCAGGCGTCAGCGTTGATGAATGGGCGCCTGCATTAACAGCGGCGCCCTGGCACTATCGTCGCAAAGCACGGCTGGGCGTGCGCTACAGCCAAGCCAAGGGCCAGGTTTTTGTGGGGTTTCGTGAAGGCGGTTCAAGCCATCTGACCGATGTCGATCAATGTCCAGTGCTGATTGATCATCCTGTGCTCGATTGGCAAAGCTGGCGACAATTTTTACGTTACTGGCCGCGGCGCTCGGAGCTAACGCAAATAGAAGTATTGCAAGCGGATCAGCTGCTGGTATTGACCCTGCGCTTGCTGAAGCCATTAGACGAGGTCAGTGAGCAAACGCTGCAGGCTTTTGTCGATCAGGTGTTAGCTGACGCCCCAGAGACCGTCATGCCTGTGCAGCTGTGGGTGAAATACCACAAAGATGAACCTTCGCAGCCGCTGCGGTCTGACTATGCGCCACTGAGCTACCAGGTCGATGGTGCGCCGCTTGCTGTGCATCCAGATGATTTTATTCAAGTGAATGGCGCAATTAATGCCTTGATGGTGCAGCAGGCCATGGCATGGTTAGAGCCGCAAGAGGGTGAATCCATCGCTGACTTTTTTGCCGGTCACGGTAACTTCAGTATGGCGCTGGCCCGCCGTGGTGCGCAGGTGCTGGCACTGGAAGGGCAAGAGTCCATGGTGACGCGGCTGCAACAGCAGGCTGAGCAACAAGGCCTGCAACTTCGTGCGCTCAGCGCGGATCTTTCGAAAGCCAGTGCCTTGTCCGCACTGCCGGCGATGTCTGCCGTGTTACTGGATCCACCGAGGGCGGGCGCCGAAGCGGTGGTCGAACACTTGTTAGATGAGGCAGTGGATAGAATCCTGTATGTTGCTTGTGATGCTGCTACGCTAACGCGGGACTTGCGCCGGCTAACGCAAGGCGATTATCAAGTGGTAAAAGCCGGTATTATGGATATGTTTCCACAGACCCATCATGTGGAAACCATGGTGTTGCTGACCAGGGTGGGGAAATAGATATGGTTAAAGTACGTGAAGAACATCCACTGCTGCATGATGGCTCATTGGATGTCGAACGCTGGTTAGATAGTATTCAGCAATCGCAGGATGTAAAAGATCCCGAGCGTTTGCGCGAAGCTTTAATTCTTGCCAAGCAGCTGTCGGATGAGGCCATCGCTAACCGCACTTATTGGTCCATTGACAGTGCGCAAATGGGCATTGAAATGGCGTATATCCTGTTGGATTTGCGTCTCGATACCGACTCTATCGTTGCTGCCATCCTCTATCGTGCCGTGCGTGAAGGGCGAGTGTCGCTGCAGAAAGTGGAGCGTCAGTTTGGTGAAGAAGTCGCCAAATTGATTGAAGGTGTATTACGAATGGCAGCCATCAGTGCCATTCAAAACTCCAGCGCCGATACCGTGCTGGGGCAGCGTGAAGCCCAAGTCGATAACCTGCGCAAAATGCTGGTCGCCATGATCGACGATGTGCGAGTGGCGCTGATTAAACTGGCGGAGCGTACGTCGGCCATTCGGGCGGTAAAAGATGCGCCCGATGATAAACGCCGTAAAGTGGCGGATGAAGTCTTCAGTATTTATGCCCCGCTGGCTCACCGCTTGGGCATTGGCCATCTTAAATGGGAGCTGGAAGATTTATCTTTCCGCTATTTGCAGCCAGAAGCCTATAAGCAAATCGCCAAGCTGTTGGATGAAAAACGCATGGCGCGGCAGCAATACATCGAGCAGGCAGTGCAGCGTTTGCGCGATGAGTTGTTGGCGGCCGGCATTAAATGTGACGTCTACGGCCGGGCGAAACATATCTACAGCATCTGGCGTAAAATGAGCCGTAAAAATCTCGATTTTTCGCAGATTTACGATATCCGCGCTGTGCGCATTTTGGTGCCTGAGTTGCGCGATTGCTACGCAGCTCTGGGCATGGTGCATTCGCTGTGGCGTCATATTCCCCACGAGTTTGATGATTACATCGCCAACCCGAAAGAAAACGGCTATCGCTCATTGCATACCGCCGTGATTGATACCGAAGGTAAAATTCTTGAAGTGCAGATTCGTACACATGCGATGCACGAAGATGCCGAACTCGGTGTGTGTGCACACTGGCTGTATAAAGGTACCGACACCAGCGCTAAGGATCAGGGCTATGAGCAAAAAATTGCCTGGCTGCGTCAGGTGTTGGAATGGCATGAAGAGCTGGATGATTTGCCTGAGTTGGCCGGGGAGTTTCGCTCTGATATCAATCCAGACCGCATTTATGTCTTTACCCCCGATGGTCACGTGGTGGATTTACCGCCGAAAGCGACGCCAGTGGATTTCGCCTATCGCGTGCACACCGAGGTGGGCAATAAATGTCGTGGCGCCAAAGTGAATGGTCGCATCGTACCGCTGACGTACTTATTAAAAACCGGCGAGCAGGTAGAAATTTTAACCAGCGCCAATGCGCACCCAAGTCGTGATTGGTTATACCCAGACTCAGGTTATTTGCACACTACGCGCGCGCGCGCCAAAGTAACGCATTGGTTTAAACGCCAAGCGCGCGACCAGAATATTGACGAAGGTCGTCAAATGGTACTGCGTGAGTTGGATCGTTTGGATTTGGCCGATGAAGCGTTGCAGCCCATTGCCGAAAAAATGAACATGAAAACCATCGACGATATGTACGCGGCCGTGGGGGCCGGCGACCTGCGTCTGGGGCAAATTGTTCATCACGTGCTGCAGCAAGTTGATCAGCGTCAGCCGGCGCCGATTGATCAACCCGAATTACCCTTATTGCGTCGCTCGCAGCCAGCGAAGCCACGCAGCGGTCAGGGCAATGACATCGTTATTGAAGGCGTTGGCAATTTGCTAACGCAGTTGGCCAGTTGCTGCTCGCCTGTGCCTGGTGACGACATTCAAGGCTACGTCACCATCGGGCGGGGTGTGGTGGTGCATCGCAGTGACTGTGACAACTTGCTGCATCTCAGTGCGCTGGAGCCGCAGCGTATTTTACAAGTCAGCTGGGGTGGCGAGCCTCAGCAGCGCTACCCAGTCGATATGAAAATTTCTGCTTATGACCGTACCGGTTTGCTGCGTGACGTCAGTGGTTTGTTGGCCAACGAACGCATCAATGTGTTGTCGGTCAATACCCAAACTAACCGTAACGACAATACGGCAGAGATGGCGTTGACGGTGGAGGTAGACAGCCTAGAGCATTTCGCTCGCTTGATGAATAAAATCGATCAGCTACCCAATGTGGTATCTGCACGGCGTGTGCGCGGAGGCGCCTAATGTCATATCAATTGCAGGATTTGCTGTACTGCATGGCCAGGCTGCGCAACCCTGAAACCGGTTGCCCATGGGATTTGAAGCAAGATTTTCACACCATTTTACCGCATACGCTGGAAGAGGCTTACGAGGTGGCGGATGCCATCGAGCGACGTGACTGGCCGCATTTGGAAGAAGAGCTGGGAGACTTGCTGTTTCAGGTGATTTTTTACGGTCAGCTGGGGCAAGAGCAGCAATATTTTTCGGTTACTACCATCATCGATAAACTGGTGCAGAAACTGATCAGACGCCACCCTCATGTTTTTCCAGCAGGCACCTTAGACAGCGAGCGTGATGCCGCTGTTACGCCGGAAGAATCTGAAGTGGCGATTAATTGGGACGCCATTAAGCAGCAAGAAAAAGCCGCCGAGCCGGCAAATTCGGTGTTGTCCGATGTTCCAATGGCGCTGCCGGCTTTGCAGCGAGCCGTTAAGCTACAGAAAAAAGCCAGCAAGGTAGGGTTTGATTGGTCTGAGATTAATGGCGTTGTCGCGAAAATCCACGAAGAGTTGCAGGAAGTGGAAGACGAGCTAGAGCCAAGGAATGCTGAGCGTCTGCAGCATGAAGTTGGCGATCTGTTATTTGCGGTAACCAACTTGGCTCGGCATTTAAATATCGATCCAGAAGTGGCTTTGCGCGGTTGCAATCAGCGCTTTAGTCAGCGCTTTGCTCATGTTGAAGCCGTCGTCGAGCAGCAGGGTGGTTGGCAACAAGTCAATGCCGAGCAAATGGAAGAGGCTTGGCTGCAAGCTAAGCGCCAAGCATCAGAATCCTAGCGGCATTGGAATCTTGGCGATATTGGATCATCGCGATAACCGCAATTCCGCTCAGTGCTTTCTGAAGTGTTGCAGTCGGTCGGTGCTCTACACAGATCACTGACCTTTTGTTGTATGATCATCTGGCCTGTTGGTGACGTTGCTAATAATGCGACGCTGCCAAGAGCGCGTTGTGGTGATCTGACAATAAACCCCTTCATTTAAAACATCTGGAAGTATCCATTCTTTTTAAGGCGTGCCGCCTAGGCAGAGACGCTCCGTTACTTAAGTTGCTATCGCAAATTTGAGGTCGTTTAGCTGAATAAACCATCGCCAAGCATTGTGTAATACCACCATTCGGGACAAGATGAGTCGACGACCCAGAAACGGAGGTTGAAATGAGTGAACTGGATGCCTTGCTGCGCGATAAAGTGCGGTTGTTAGGGAACCTGTTGGGGCAAACCATTGCCCGTCATCAGGGCGAAGAAATGCTGACACGAATTGAAGACATTCGTCAGCAAGCAAAAGCGGCGCGCGGTGGTGAGGAGCATGAGCGTGATCGTTTGTTGGCCATGTTGAACACCATGCCGGATGATTCGGTATTGCCCGTGGTACGCGGCTTTAATCAGTTTCTTAATTTGGCCAATCTTGCCGAACAGCAGCACGGAGCGAGCTGGCGTCGTTCCGAAATTTTAAACGATGATGTTGATCAGTTATTTAATGACTTGTTGGACCGCTTAGAAAATAGCGGTGTGCGCGGGCTGGATTTATGTCAGCAAGTAGCTGACGTCAGCATCGAGCTGGTATTAACCGCTCACCCTACCGAAGTGACGCGCCGGACGCTGATTCAAAAATACGACGAAATATCGCAATTATTGCAGCAGCGTGATGACTTGCGCGACGAGCATCCGCAGTTACGCGGCATTGATCAGCGCTTGGCGGTGCTGGTGGAAGAAATCTGGCAGACCGATGAAATCCGGCGCGTTCGCCCAACCGCCGTGGATGAAGCTAAGTGGGGCTTTGCCGTTATCGAAAATTCGCTATGGCAAGCGATTCCTGAGTTGACCCGCCATTTAGATGAGCAACTGTTGGCACGTGGCAGTCGGCCGTTGCCATTAACCGCAGCTCCGGTGCGCATTGCTTCTTGGATGGGCGGTGATCGCGATGGCAACCCAAATGTAACCGCCGAAGTCACGCGTGAAGTGCTGTATCTGGCTCGGTGGATGGCGGCAGATTTGTTGCTACGAGACATTCATGACCTCAGTGGCCAGCTGTCCATGACCGAAGCCAGCAGTGAGTTGCGTCAAGCGTATCCAGTGGATGGACCTTATCGCGCCTGCATGCATGAGCTACGTGATCGATTAAAAGAAACTCGGCGTTGGGCTGAGGCTATGGCGGCCGGGCGGGCAACCGATAAAACGCCGTTGTTGGATGAGCAAGAATTATTGCAGCCGCTGTTATTGTGCTA
>CBDDTG010000014.1:0-42215 GCA_965233665.1 Bacterioplanes sp.
TTTTTGAACAGTGAGAATCGGACATCCGCGGCTATTGCCGGGCTTACCCCACGGTGTTTAAAACGGCACAAAACGCAATACAAACGGATGAAAACGGCAAGCAATACATCGATTTCTTTGCCGGTGCCGGCGTGCTCAACTTTGGCCACAACAATCCGCGCATGAAAGAAGCCATCATTCGCTACATCGAATCCGATGGCGTCGCTCACAGCCTGGATATGTATACCACCGCCAAGCGCGAGTTTATTGAAAGCTTTGTGGAGCGAGTATTAAAGCCACGCGGCATGCAGCACAAGATGCAGTTTATGGGCCCCACTGGCACCAACGCCGTTGAAGCTGCCCTTAAAATCGCCCGCCGTGTTACTGGGCGGCAAAACATTGTCGCCTTTTCGCAAGGCTTTCATGGCATGACCTTAGGGGCTTTGGCTTGCACCGCCAATCAGTATTTCCGCGGCGCGGCTGGCGTGCCACTCAACCACGTTCAACATGCCCCATTTGAAAACACCATGGGCTGTGGCATGGGGTGCTTAAAAACCTTGCGCGAAGGTTTTGAAAACAGCTCCAGCGGCTATGAGCAGCCAGCGGCGTTTTTGGTGGAGGCCATCCAAGCTGAAGGCGGTGTTAATGTGGCCAGCCAAGAGTGGCTATTAGAGCTGCAGCAGTTAGCCCGCGACACCGGTGCGCTGTTAATTATTGATGACATTCAAGCTGGCTGCGGCCGCACCGGCTCTTATTTCAGTTTCGATGGCATGGGCCTGGACCCAGACATCGTGTGCCTGGCCAAAGGCATCGGCGGCTTTGGCACGCCCATGGCGCTCAATTTGACCAAACCCGAATACGACAAACACTGGAATCCAGGTGAGCACACCGGCACCTTTCGCGGCCAAAACCTGTCTTTTGTCGCTGGCACCGTAGCGCTGAGCTACTTCGCCGACGATGAGCTGATGACGCAAACCCAGCGCTATGGTGAGCAAATGGCCACCTTCCTGCGCGGCATTCGTGATAAATACCCACAACACGGGTTTGACGTGCGCGGCAAAGGCATGATGCAAGCCATCGATCTTTTGGACGGCGCCCTGGCTAAGCGCGTGCAAACCTTATGCTTCGAGCGTGGCCTCTTAATTGGCCCGTGCGGTGTGGGTGGCCGCGTGGTGAAGCTGATTCCACCGCTGACCATTGAAGCTGACAACCTTGAGCGCGGCCTCAACATCTTGGCCGACGCCATCGATACTGCCATTGGGGAGGACTAACCATGCGTGAACGCGATGACATGACCTTTCCGTTTAGTGAATATGAGCGCCGTATTCGTGAATTGCGTGAGCGCATGCAAGAGCGGCTGCTGGATGCGGTGATCATCTCCGACCCAGAAAACCTGATGTATTTAACCGATTATCAGACCACGGGTTATTCCTTCTTCCAGGCTTTGGTCGTCCCCCTCGACGATGAGCCCTTTATGATCACCCGCAAGCTGGAAGAATCGAACATTCACGCCCGTACCTGGGTGGAAAAAACCCGGCCCTACCCAGACACCGGCGATGCCGTGCAAATGCTGATCGGGGCCCTGCGCGAGTTTGGCTTGCAAGGCAAAAACCTGGGCTATGAGCGCAACAGTTACTTCTTGCCGGCTTACCATCAGGATCAAATCCACACCACCTTTACCGATGGCCGTCTGATGGACTGTTTTGGCATTGTCGAAGAGGGTCGGGCGGTCAAATCTGCGGTCGAGCTAGACGCCATGCGCAAAGCAGCCGTGGCGACTCGTGCCGGCATGCTCGCTGGTATCGAAGCCACCGAGCCAGGTGTGAGAGAAAACGACATTGGCGCCGCCATCAGCGCGGCCATGTTTCGCGCCGGGGGCGAGCCGCCCGCCGTGATGCCCTACGTCACGTCAGGCCCGAGAACCATGATTGGCCACGCCACCTGGGAAGGCCGCGAAGTACAGCCAGGCGATCATGTTTTTCTGGAAGTCGGTGGCTGCTACCGTCGCTACCACACCGCCATGATGCGCACTGTTATTTGCGGCGAGCTGTCCGATGCCATGTTCAAAGCGCAAGAAACCATGAAATATGCCCTGCGCCGAGTCCGTGAGGAACTGCGGCCAGGCATGACGGTATCCGATGCTGACAACCTAGTGCGCACCATCATTGTCGATAACGACGTCGACGCTCAGTTGATTACCCGCTCGGGCTATTCCATCGGCATTGCCTTCCCGCCCAGCTGGGATGAGGGTTACATCGTCAGCTTGAAACAAGGCGACTCTGCGGTGCTCAGGCCCGGCATGACCTTTCACATCATTCCTTGGATGTGGGGCGTGGAGGGCGATAAAACCTGTGGCATTTCCGACACTTTCTACATTACCGATGACGGCTGTGACTCCTTTTTTGCCGACGTTGAGCAAGACTTCGTGGTCAAACCCGGCAGCGGCGAGGCCAAGGTGGTGGATGACCGCGTCTCGCACATCGGCAACCCGAATAAACGGCCGATGAAGAAACAGTCAAAAAAAGCAGAGCCATTGGCTGACCCCAAAGCACCAACCAAAACGGACGACATCGCCCCACGCGATCACTCAAACCCAGCCTGAAGGAGCAAACCATGCTGAATGTCATCAACCCGACCACCGGCCAGCCCTTGCATCAGTTTGCCGCTCTGACTGGCCAAGAGCTCAACGATCGCATCGCCTGCAGCAAAGAGGCCTATTCCAGTTGGAAGCACACCAGCTTTGCAGAGCGTGCGCAGGTGCTAAAAGCGGTGGCCGCAGAACTGCGTGCCGATCAGGAAAAATACGCCTTACTGATGACCGATGAAATGGGCAAGCCCATTAATGAGGCGCTGGGAGAAGTCGAAAAAGCCGCTTGGTGCGCCGAGCATTATGCCGACCATGCAGAGCAATACTTAGCCACACAGGCCCTGCCCTCGGATGCCAGCCTCAGCTATGTGCAGCATTTGCCCCTCGGGCCAGTGCTGGGCATCTTGCCCTGGAATGCACCCTTTTGGCTGGCGTTTCGTTTTTGTGCGCCGGCGTTAATGGCCGGCAACACCTGCTTAATGAAACCCGACCCACATGTGCCCGGCTGTGGCGAAGCGCTGCAGGAGGCCTTTTACAAAGCCGGCGCGCCAGCCAATATCTTTTTAAACCTGCCGCTCAAAAATGACGACGTCGCCACCGCCATTCGCCACCCGGATGTGGTCGCAGTGTCGTTTACCGGCTCTAGCAGTGCCGGCGCTAAAGTCGCCATGACCGCTGCGGCCGAGATCAAGCCTTTTGTGCTGGAGCTCGGTGGCTCCGACCCAGCCATTGTGCTGAACGATGCCAACCTGGATGAGGCCATTCCCACTATTGCCTTGTCGCGCATCATCAACGCTGGCCAGTCTTGCATTGCCGCTAAACGCATCATTGCCGAAGCCGGCGTTTACGACCAAGTCGTCGAACGATTAGCGGCCGAGTTAGAGAAGTTGCCCGTCGGCGATCCACGCGATTCGGCCAACCGTATTGGCCCCATTGCCCGCGCCGATTTGCGCGATCAACTTGCCAGCCAGGTTGACCGCAGCATCGCAGCCGGCGCCCGCTGCTTATTAGGTGGCGAGCCCCTCAGTGGCGAAGGTTTCTTCTACCCAGTAACTTTATTGGCCGATGTCACCAATGACATGCCGGCCTGTCAGGAGGAAACCTTCGGCCCGGTGGCCGCGGTGTTAAAAGCCGACGACGCCGAGCACGCACTGGCACTGGCCAACGACAGCCAATACGGATTGGCAGCCGCCATCTGGACCAGCCGTGAGCGCGGCGAAGCCATGGCCGCGAAACTCGAAACCGGCCAGGTGGCCATCAATGGCATTGTGAAAACCGACCCACGACTGCCCAGTGGCGGCATTAAGCGCTCAGGCATTGGCCGTGAGTTAGGCCCGCACGGCATTCTGGAATTTGTGAATACACAGCAAGTGTGGATTGGCCCTAAAACTAGCTAATGATAGGTAGAAGCCTGGGGCCCCAGGCTTCTCACTCCCCCGCCCCAGCCGCCTGGTTTTTTCGCCATTGTCCTGATTTATCCCTCTGCCGACGGCTTGCCGCACTAAACTGAAAATTCAGGAGGGCATCATGTCACGCAAACTACTGGTTCTGGTATTTCTTACACTGGCAGGCGGCAGCGGCTTTATTTACCAGTATTACTTGGAGCTGCGCCAGCAAATCGGCCTGGATCGTGATTTCCCCGTGGTGCAGGCAACGCCCCCAGGTAGCCAGCGCATCCTGCAGCCACCTTATCAGGGGCCGCATCCGGCACTTAGCGCTAGGCCTGCAGAGACTTTCCAGTTTCCCATCGAGTATGGCGATATTGGCCCGGTCACCCCTTTATTTGCCGGCCCACCTCAATACCCCTTTGCCTGCCAGAGTGAGGAGTCCAAACTCGGGCAACCGTTAATCGATAACCAGCAAGGCTGGGGCGTGCCGGTGTTTGCCGAAAGCGACGAAGGCAAGCGCTCAGAGCTCATCATCGGCTACAGCAAAGACTGCTTACTGCCCACCCGACTGCATTATTTATATGACCCAGCAGACCACCAGGGCCGCAGCCTCCCTAAACGCGTTGACGGTCCAGTTCAAGATGTCCCAACCGACGCTCAACAAGTGGTGCGGGTCGAGAGCGGCACCATTAATCGCCATATTTATTTATTGATGCTACCCACGAGTCACCAAGACCGCCTCCGACAACCCGACCTTAGCCAATGGAATGGCAAAGCCATTTATTATTTTCGCGGTGGCATTAGCATCGGTTTTCAGCAAGGCAAGGCCGATTTACGCCGCATCATGCGCACCATGCGCCCAGCGCTGCGACAAGGCTATGCGGTACTGTTTTCGACCGCTACAGAAACCGACAACACGTATAACATTCGCTTGCAAGAAGACACCGCCTTGCGTCTGAAACGTCAGTTTGCTGCTCGTTATGGCGAGCCAGAGTTTGTCATCGGCCTAGGTGGCTCGGGCGGTGGGTTGCAGCAATTTTTATATGCCCAAAACCAGCCCGATATTATCGACGGCGGCGTTGCGTTAATCGCTTACCCTGACATGGTGACGCAAATTCAATACACCTTGGATTGCGAGCTGATGGAATATTATTTTGATCATTTAGCCAGTAATCGGGAAGCTTGGCGCCAGCCTGAAATTCGCCAGGCAGTCATGGGGCTGCCGGTGAGTGATCAATACCAACCTAGGTTATCTTGGCTCACGGATGCAGCCTACCTGCTCCGAGGGCAATGGCCACCGCCACAGCCACCGGCATCGGAATGCAGCAAAGGCTGGCGAGGTTCGGTTCCGCTCGTAAACAACCCACGTTTTCACAGTGATTTTTACCGTTTTTCGCGCTCGGTACGTGAGCATACGTTTTGGACCCACTGGCAAGACAACCAAGACGTGTATGGCACCGATCAAGACGGTCGAGCACCGTCCGTTTGGAGCAATGCGGGCGTTCAATATGGCTTACGGGCTTTACAGCAGGGCCATATCAGCCCCGACCAATTTATCGAGTTAAATGCCCGCATTGGTGGCTGGAAACCCGCCAAAGAAATGACCAATGCACGCTTTTGGCACATCAGCGGTGACCCGCGTTTATATCGATTTAGCCCTTACGGCGAGCACAACATGAGCCACTCAGGGCAGGTTATGGAGCTCGCTCCGCGCTACCAGAGCAATTTGGCCGCCGCTAAAGCGGCTTATCAATCCGGCAATGTGTTTATGGGCAAGATGCAGATTCCTGTGATGGACGTGCGCATGTATCTGGACCATGAACTCAATATTCACCACACCTGGGCGGCGGTTTCTACGCGCCAGCGGCTGCTGAATGCCGGCACCGATGCTCGCCTGCAACCCATTTGGATCAGCACCAAACCCTATAACCCCATGTGGGACGCCGTTGCCGTGATGGACCAGTGGCTCAGCGCCCAGCAAAACGGACAAAGTCTGCTTGAAGCTAGGCCAGATGACGCCACCGATCGCTGCTTCGACGACCAAGGCCAGGTCATTGCCAGTGGCGCTGGAGTGTGGGATGGCGACTGGAATCAGCGCCCTAACGGCGCCTGCAACCAACAGATGCCGTTTAACCAAGGCTCGCGCCAAGTGGCCGGTGAAGACATTGCCGGCACGGTTTTTCAGTGTCAGCGCCAAACGGTGAGCCAAGCCATCGCCAGTGGTGTTTACGAGCCCGTCGATATGCGCCCTTATCAAGCTGAGTTAGAACGTATATTTGCCGAGGGTGTGTGCGACTATGAGCAAACAGATGCCGCGCTGCCAACCGGCTTGGAAGAGCAGCTAAGCCGTTAATCTGTCTGCTATGATGGCCAGTATTTAGGAGCACACCATGTCCTTAACTGGGCTATTTCTAAGCTTGGGCGGCCAAGCGATACTGGGATTTTTATTGTGGTTCAGCGCCATCATTATTGACACCTCAATGGATACAGACAGTCCGGCCACCATCAAAATGCTGAACACCGCCATTTATGCCCTGCCGATATCCGCCGCCATCGCTGCACTGGTGGTCATCTGCGGCTATCTTGCTGGCGGAACGCGAGTGATTTATTTCGCCAATGCCATGCCGCTGCTGGCTGCATCGATCTACGCACTGTGGTTGGCCGTCGCTCAAGCCTGATTCAACAATTCTAAGGTGGTTTGCAAACGCTGGTGAGCACTGGGCATTTCCAGTATTTGCTGCAATAACTCGGCATCAAAGCGCACTAGGCCAAACAGCTCAAAACTGAACGCACTGGCGTCTTTTTGCTGCCATTCCTCGGAGTTCAATAGCTGCTGCACGCCTTCCATGTCCGCCGCCAACGCCGCTAACCGATGCATGATTTTTTCTTTTAGCTGTTGGTTTTCCTGCATTTCAGTGTCAGTGGGTGAAATGTCGTTAAACACCTCTGCTTCGTATACCTGGTACGGCAATAGCTGGCATTCCCGCACGATGCGATAACGCTGCTCGATATGCACGTTCAAATACATGCGCCCGTCGTCAGTGCGTTCGACCAGCTCGCACTGACCAGCACTAACGACATCGTACGGCCGGTAAGTCGCCTGATCTGAGTTAAGCGCCTCGGCCACACTGTCATGGGCTTTGCCTTCACTCAGCAACGCTTTGGTGTGGCAAATGGCCACCGGTGTTTGCGTCTCTAGGCAGTGGGCAATCATGCGCCGATAGCGTGGCTCAAACACGTGCAGCGGAAAAACCGTTCCGGGAAAGGTCACACACTGTGGGATCGGAAATAAACATAACTGTGTCATCACATCTCCTTACGGTTGCACGCGCTAGATGTTTAATTTTATCAGCCTGCGCATCGTGACGTCATGGCGTATTCCACGCAGCTGTATCGTTCAAGGCCCAACAAAGCTTTGCTGACACCCATCGTTTAGCTTACATCCGCACCAACCAGGTGATTGAGCGAGCAAAAAATTGACAACGCCGCCCAGAGCAACAAGGGTATAAATACCTACGCCAAACACCAAAAACGGCGCAATATGACTTGCAAGCCATGCAAGGAGGCATTCTGTGAACACCCTGATGCGCTGGGGCCTACTGTTGGCCGGCATTGTTGTTATTGCTCTTACCGCGGGTTATTTCTGGCTGAAGAGCAGCCTAACCGAAACATTAAACTTAGAAACGACTTGGCCGGGCGTCGTCGCCACCCCACCCGATGCGCTACAGGTCAACTTGCCGGCTTACAGCGGCCCTCATCCACGCACGATTAAGCGCCCCGCTGAGACGTATAGCTTCCCGATACCATGGGGGCAAAGCGGCCCTTCGGAACCTCTGTTTGCAGGTAAAAAACAGTACCCCTTTTTGTGCCAAACGCTGGAGTCTGGCTTGGGTCAGCCCATCGTTGACAACCAACAGGGCTATGGCGTGCCCGTCTACGCCGAGAACACGACAGGTGAGCTGAGCAATACCCTGGTGGGCTATAGCCAGGACTGTCAGCTGCCCACTCGACTGCATTATTTTTACGCTAACCAAGATGAGCCAAAACGGTTTAACGAGATAGAGCAGCCTCAAGCCGCCGACTTACTGCTGCGGGTAGAGACGGGCACCATCAACCGCTTTATTTATGCCCTGATCATACCCACCACGACAGCAGACCAGCGCGATGCGCCCGACTTAAGCGGCTGGAATGGACGCGCGATTTATCATTTTAAAGGCGCCATTGGCATTGGATTTCAACAAGGCAAAGCTCGGTTAACACGCATTATGCGCGATATGCGCCCGGCCCTGGAGCAAGGCTATGCGGTGCTCTATTCCACCGGCAACGAAACCGACAACCTGTATAACATTACCCTGCAAGAAGATACCGCTTTGCGAGTCAAACAGCAGTTTGTCGCGCGTTATGGCGAGCCACGCTACACCATTGGCTTGGGTGATTCTGGTGGCGGTTTGCAGCAGTATTTATTGGGCCAAAACCGTCCTGGCTTAATCGATGGCGGCGTCGCCGTCATTGCCTATCCAGACATGGTCACACAAATCAGTTACGGCCTGGATTGTGAATTAATGGAGTATTATTTTGACCATCTCGCCGACGATAAAGCATTTTGGCGCTCGGCCAAACACCGCAGCTATGTGCAAGGTCTGGCCTACAGCCCATCACTCAGCCCCAGGGTCGAATACTTGAACACCCTGGCCAGCGTATTGCGCTTTAAGATGCCACCACAGCAGGATGGCGCCACAGAATGCAATTATGCCTGGCGCGGCTCCACCGCATTGATTAACAACCCCAAGTTTAATAGCCATTACCGGCGTTTCTCTGCAGAGGTTAATGACAGCAATTTTTGGAGCCACTGGCAGGATAACCGCGAAGTTTATGGCACGGATGCAAATGGCAGAGCGCCAGTGCCATCCAGTAATGTCGGTGTGCAGTATGGCCTTAACGCCTGGAAAAACGGCCAAATCAATGCCGCTCATTTTTTTGATTTAAATCGTAAAATCGGAAGCTGGAAAGCCCAAGAGGAGATGCAGCAAGAACGCTTGTGGCTGGTATCGGGTGATGATTCGCTGCGCCGCTACAGCCCTTATGGGGAGATGAACATGACCCATAATGGCAAAGCCATGACGCTGGCACCGCGCCGCCATGGCAGCCTAGAAGCCGCCCGCGGCGCCTATGCCAGTGGTGATGTTTTTATTGGCAAGCTTGATATTCCCATTATTGATGTTCGCCCATACCGCGACCCACAGTTAGACATTCATCACAGCTGGTCAGCCATTTCTGCGCGCGCACGTATCATGGCCGCCAATCAAGGAGAGCACCAACAGCAAGCGATTTGGATTAGCCACAGAAGTTATGATGCCCGTTGGGACGCTTTGCAGGCCATGAGTCGCTGGCTGGACAACCAAACGGATAATGATGCCAGCATCATTCCGCCGTATGCCGAAGACCGTTGCCTCGATGCCAGCGGCGAGCTAATTGCCAGTGGCAATGATGTATGGAACGGCAGCTGGAACCAGCAAACACCCGGGCGCTGCACACAAGAATTCCCGTTTTATCAGAGCACTCGCCAAGCCGCAGGCGACGACAGCCGTGCCAGTACTTTGTTTTGCCAGCTGATTCCTGTTTCCAAAGCCATAGCAACCGATTTGTATGCCCCGCTGGATGTCAGCGCATACGAAGATGAGTTGCATGCTACTTTCCCTGAGGGGGTGTGTGATTACCGCCAGCCCGATCGGGCTGCAGAGCGATAAATCCTGAGCAGCTGATGCTGCACGGCCATAAATAGCTAGGCAGCTGATGCTGTACGACCATAAAAACCTGGGCAGCTTATGCTGCCCAGGGCCTTTGCACTAAGGCGCGGGCGTTGCCGATACCGTTAAGGTAACGCCGTCGAATGGCTGTTGTGCATTAATTAAGATGTGCAAATAGCGGCCCGATTGAGCAGCAATAGTGAGCTTCTCGTTATTATCCGTGCCTACGGATGCATGGTCGTAATCGATTTTTGAAGGCCAGCCTTGGTACTTGACGTACAGATCGGCGTTGCCGCTGCCACCTGCCGTTGTCACATACAGCTGGTCATAGCCCTCCGGCACGTACACGTAGCGCCAAACAGAATAGGAACCGCTCATATTCGACTCTAAAAGCAGCACTTCTCCGACTGGATCATTGCCACTGCAATCGCGACCGTCGTCCTCAGCAATGCAATCCAGCCAGTTAGAAAAATCACCGTCATGGTCATATTGAATGCTATTCAAATAGCTCTGATAAGCCGAGTACTGACCCTGGCGGGTATACATCAATAGCTCATCGACCACCGTCGGTTGCTGCTGCATGGCATAGCGTGCGGCCAAGTAGCCCCAGTCATAAATGCGCTCGGTCGAGCTGCTGTAGGTGGTTTCAAATAATTGGCTTAACTGCCAAGTTTTTTGTTGTCCCACTGCAATGGCATCGGCATTATCATCCAACTTAGACACATACTCAGCAATGCCCTCCGTCCACCAGACGGTGCTGGCCGTCATAGTGTCCTGGAAATCGCCTTGCATATTAAAGCGTCCATCCAAGTAGTGCACTGCCTCGTGCATCAGATTCCAGACTTCAAACTCTTCCTTCCACTCTGCCACATACGCAATAAAGCGTGCTTGATTATTGGCGTCGGCTGGATCGCCTTCCAAATAAATGCCGCCATTATTGGTACTGATATCAAACAGCACACCGCCATAGAGCTGATATTGGTCGGATGAGGCAAAGATCACCACCTCTAGCTCATCATTTAAATCACCCGCTACCGGCGAGCCTGAAGTATTAAAAATCCTATGAAAACGCGTTTGCAGTGCTTCTAAGTCGTCACACACGCTACTACGTTGAGCGGCGGTTAGACTTTGCGCACGTATTTTAAAGTTCGTTGGACATTGGTGGCGAATCGGCAAGGCCACAGCTTCTACATCCTCGACAAAACCACAAATACCAAAGTCCTGGCACTGCTGCGGTAGGAAGTAGTCGATCATATCCGCCGCTGCCAACCAAACACTGGCACCCGCCCCTTGATAGCTGTAACGCTGCAGCAGTGCTTTTAACGGTGCATCAATATTGGCTACAAAGGTATCACCGTATTGATAAAAACGCGCGGCCTCCGCTGCAGCATTAGCCACCACATACTCTGCATCTGTGCCAATCAGCGGCTGACGTGTCGCCATGGCGGCTAGAGCATCAATCGTCTCTGTGTGATTGGCAAACCAAGCTTGCGCACCTTCGACATAATGAGCACGGAAAAACACCGTCAGTACGTTATTTACGGCCAGAGGGGCCCAGTAGCCATCGGCGTTATTAGCATCCAATGAATCAAACAGTACGATTAATTGTGGCAAATATTGCAAATTCAGCTCAGCGCTGTCGATCAAAGTCACCAGCTCACTGACCATTTCGGCATTGTTTTCTGACAGCTCGAAAAAACTGGCTTGCTGTAAAAAATCGGTTAATGCCGAACTCACGCGCTGCCCCAAGGCGGCGGAATAATCGGGCAAGTTGCCATAAAATTGCACGTAGTAGCCAGCGCGTAAATACAGCGCCAGCGATCGGCTACCGTTCAACGGTGTGCCACGATACTGACTGGCATCTTGGGCCAACGCATTGGCCACCACCAGCATAGAAGCTTCATCAAACAGTGCCTGTGCATCCGCGCCGCCAGCCGAAAACAGTGCATTCAAACACTGGCCGCTCGCGCTGCGCACCGCCTCAACTAACTGACTATCGGGCAGCGCCGCCAACTCTGACACCGAGCAGCTGGCGTTATTGTCTAAGCGTGCTTGCACCTCCCAGTTTGCTGGTGTTGGCAACGCTGGTTGTGGTGCATTTTCGACCACTTTGGCATCCCACTCATGGCCAGGTTTTAACGAGTGATGGGGGCCATTGGCCCATACCAGAGAACTGGCCAACACCATCGCAGAGCCCAGCAGCGTTTTACTTAACGTCAGGCCAGCCTGTTTACGCGAACAAGAAATATCTGTGTTTTTCATTGGGTAAATACCCTCATTTAATGGGTTCAGCCACCATCCTAGATGCGCTATGCCCATCCCCAAGTCGTCATTCCACATTGTTCTCAGCGCTGATTTACCATGCCGTAGCCATTTTTATACGGTGTGAGTCGTCTAATACCTGCGCACGGAATGATGGGTTAACAAAAGGTAAATCCCACCATTCACCGATAGCTTTTGGTACCCCCCATCTGCTGTGTATGAGCCCAGGTTATTCCGTATAAATTGCACGGTTAATAAAAAATGAGTCGGCCCTGTAAGACAGGGCCACCAAGGGCGACTAAGGCGTCATTGCAACCCGACTGCTGGAGACTTTCGTGCTTTTCCAACCCCGCTTAATGCCCCTATTTGCGCTGGCTGCTGGCCTGCTTATCAGTGTTTTTCTGCTCGCAGGCTGGGCACTGCAACAGAGCAATCAACTGCGCCAGGAGCTGTCTGCCTGGTACAACAGCAGCCTCGAGCTGGAGCGCCAAACATCGGCATTAGAGCAGCTGGCCGATCACTACAAGCGCAACGCTCCTCGAGATTACGACAGCTATAACCGTGACGTGCGGGTGTTTTATCAGCAGTTTTTGCAAGCGCTGCAAACCCTAGATAATGCGACAGCCGTGCAACACCAGCTACAACCCACCTTCGCAGCTACATTGCCAGGCTGGCCTACCGCGACCTCGCTGGCGGCGCAACAAACGGCCAACCACTGGCAGCACCAATGGCAACAGTTCCAGCAAGGCTTTACCCAAGCCTTAGGCAACCCCAAAGAACCACGCTTAGAATGGGCCGCCGAGCATGTGCTAAAAAATAGCGCTGAGCTGGGCGTTCTTAACCAGCAACTGCAGAACGCCATTAAAGACGCCGAAATGGAACTGACACAGCGGCAAGCCCAGGGGCAGCAGTGGGTAATGATTGCTCTGATCGCCTTGGTATTAATGTTATTAGCGCTGCTGTCATGGCGCGTTGTACGCCCCATGGTGCGCACCGCCCGTGCCTGCGAACAGGTCGCCCTAGGCCATTACGGTTTGCAAATCAAAGAAGATGGCAGCGCCGAAACACGCCAGCTGCAGCAAGCGTTTAATCAGCTGTCTGCGCGCTCAAAGCTGATGCTGGATTTAGTTAAAAACATACACCAACCGGCGGATACCCATAGCAAGTTGGCCCAGCTGTTTGACAGTGGCCGCTCTGCCCTGGGCATTAACTGGTTAGGCTTGGTCAACATCGAAGCCAATAGCATAAAGCTCAGCCACTCGGCCCCGGCTGCACTGGATATGGACTGGCATCATCGACATATTTCGCCACATAAAGCCCTGGGGCAGGAGCTGCTGAGCAGCTTTGATAAGCAATGGCTGTCTTTGAGTGATATTCGCCAGCTCGCCATCAGCCGCCATGATGAGCGCTTTCTACGCGAGCTGCATAAAAACACGCTAGCGACGCAAGTGGTGGGCTATCCGTTTCGCTGTCCACAGCACAAACAATTTATCTTGCTGTTCAGCACACGCCAAAAAACAGGGTTTGATCAACAACAAACCGAGCTGATTCGCACACTGGTGCCGCTGATGGCCGATGCTCTTTTGGATTCCTTTCAGCAAAGCAGTGATGAATTCAGTTTTGTCGCCGATGCAGTGATATCCATCCCTTAACCACAGACGATGGTTGCACTCACTCAGCGGCGGCCAGTGTTTACTCCGCTGGGTGTTTCACCACTAGGGCACCTCTGAATAATTCTGCACAGCCCTGCGCGAGTGCAGCAGGCGTTCAGAACAAGGCGGTGATGGCAGGAAATGGCCAGCCCTTTTCAACATCGCCAACGACGTTATGGACGTCTGCCGCCCGCGCCCTGCAGGGGTGCCAGAGCGGGCACCGAATTATTCAGAGGTGCCCTAGGATCATATTGCCTGCAAAAGCCATTCAGGGTAGCGTCGCTTAACCACACACCGGAGAATTAGCATGCGCCTGACTCTATTGATGGCCTTATGGCTTAGCAGCCAGTTCACTCTGGCGCTGTCTGCACAGGACGCTGAGCACTGGCGACAAGACATTGAAGCGTATGCCAATCAGCTGCAGCAGCGGCATATCAACTTACATCACTCACTTCCCAAGCATTATTTTCAGCAACAGCTGCAAACACTGAAACAACAACTGCCCGAGCTTAGCCGCAAGCAGGTACTGGTTAAACTGATGCGATTAACCAGCGCATTGCAAGATAGCCATACGGCGTTTCCGCTTTGGGGCAATTCTGACCTTCACAGTTTTCCTATCCGCCTCAGTGCTGTCGGCCAGCACTTTTACGTTACCGCAAGCTCCGATGCCTACCAGCATTTATTGGGTAGCCAAGTGCTGGCCGTTGAGGGCATTGCCATCGAGCAACTCTCGGCCACCCTCGCCCCCGTGGTGCCTTTCACCGACAATGCCTATTCACAGCGTCAGCGCACGGCCCAATATTTAACCGTATTCGAGGTACTCAACGGGCTTGGCATTGCCGCAGACCGGCAAACAACCTGGCAATTGCAACAAGGAAATCGGCCGCATTCTGTCAGCCTGACGGCAGCCAGCGACAGTAACGGACGCCAACATGAACTGAGTTTTTTCAGCACTGAGCTTTTTAAGCCTGTCGAACAAATAAACTCAGACCTGTGGTTTGGCGCTTCTAAGAGCCATCGCACTGTGTATGTTCGCTTTCATCGCTACCCAGATGCTGATGACATGGCGGATTTCGCCAATGAATTATTAGACTTTATTAACGCCAAGCAAACACGCCAGCTCATTATTGACTTACGTGATAATTATGGCGGCGATTTTTTTATCGGCTTGATGCTGGCCCAGCCGCTGGTACTCGCCGATTCCATCGACTGGCAACAAGGCGTGTTTGTACTGACAGATAATGTCACCTATTCAGCAGCCATGAGCAATGCCGCGCAATACCAGCAAATACTGAATGCTCGCTTAGTCGGCGAGCCTACCGGCGCTCGTCCCAGCGGCTATCAAGACATGGGCACCTTTACCCTGCCCCATTCACAATGGCAGGTTTCCTATTCCAAGCGTTTATATCGTTTTAAAAATACCGATCAAGACGCGCTGTACCCAGATGTCTTAATTGAAAGAACCCTAGAGGATTATTTAACCACGCAAGATGCGGCACTGGATTGGATCGTAGAGCAACTGAAACAGCGCGGCAGTTTCTAACCAGCCACGTCTCACTCTGCAGCCCAAAACAAGGTGATCGAATAGCATGCCAGCCCAAATGCCTATTAAACCCTCACGGGCCGCTACCCGCTCATTCCAAACCAGCATGCTGTTCAGTAGAGATCTCCTATTCAGCAATGACACCACAGGCCATGCGCGAGCCACCGCCGCCCAGAGGTGCCGGATGATCGGAGTGATTATCTCCGCCAGCATGGACCATAATGGCCTTGCCTTTGACGTCTTCCAGTGTCAGCCGTGGCGCCAATATGGCATACTCGGCCTTGCCCTTGGCATCCACATACAAAGCTGGCAGATCACCTTTATGGTTATTATCTGTCCAGGGCAGGCCGTGCTTATTGGTGTTATCTGGATCAAAATGCCCACCAGCTGCGCCACCCAGTACTTGCTTGCCATTTTTATTTGCCGGATCACAGCTGCCTTTGGCGTGAATGTGGAATCCGTGCATCCCCGGCGTCAATTGCTCAAGTGCGGGAGTCAGCACTAGGCCATAGTCACTGTTCTCTAAAGTGATATGACCAATCACTTGGTTGCCACTGGCACTCAGCAACTCCATATTTACTTGCATTGCAGCTGCACCCATTGGCACAGCCAGTCCACTTGCTAATCCCAAAATCATTGCTGCTGATCGAATATTCATAATATTTCCGTTAATCTATTGACGTTATAAGGTATCTGAGCGGTCACCGCTGCTCGACTATGTTCTACCGCAATGAGTCTAACGAACGCAGCAGGAAGCGCTCATTATTTAGCACTAAGTACCTAATAGCTTTCCTTAACTAAGCACTTTGGGAGCCCCTGAATCATTCGGAGCCCATTACAGGCCACACGAGGACGCGAAGGCTTTTAGCTTCACAATATCTCCTCGGTTGAGGTCAGAGCCGCAGAACTGCGCCCTTAGACACTGAACACGGCTAATACGCCGATATTGGAAAAATCCATTTCTTTCAGTATCGTTTTAACCCCAGTGAGAAAATTGAAAATTCAATGAATAAAGCATTCAAACTTCTGTTAATTCTGGTCAGCATCCCGATTTTTCTGATGCTTTACATCTGGGTGGATATGCAAGTCCAGCGTTTTTTCCGGCAGCAAGGCGAGCGAGCCGGTGATTGGTAATCTGGGCGGTGTGACCGTGGCTATCCCGCGCGCGTTTGCCCGCTTTGTGGAATACGACACCGACCCACACTTTACCAAGCGAACGTTCTGGTCATCGCCACAACGAACCTTTCAATCGCGCTTGCGTAGCTTCGGTTTCGAAGTGCGCTACCCAGATATGGCCTCGGTGGAGGTGCGCACGGCAGAAGAAAAAGACATTTACACCACGATGTGGATGCGGGTAGGCATTACCAGCGGAGAGTTTTATGGTGTCGATGACTCTCTTGAAAATCATAAAAAGTATTCGCTTGATCCAAAGTTCACCTGCCTATCTGAAGATCACTGTTATTTATACGTGCCCTTACCTGATAAAACTTATGGCTTGACGGGATATACCCCGACAGGGTCAGGCGTTGACCTAGAGGCAAGAAACATCGAATCCGGGCGTGGCGCGGATATGAGAGACGAAAACATTTATTTCTTTCAGAACGATGCAGGCCAGGTAAGAACTTATATCGAATGCAGTAATATGACTCATGCGGCCGCTAACTGTACCCAGTTTTTTAATTTAAGCCCAGCAATGAAGGCGCATATAAGAGTGAGCTATCGCAAAGCCCTGCTTCCACACTGGCAACAGATTCAACAAGCGGTGACGGAGCTGCTCTACAGCTTTGAAGTGAACCCTGACACCTTTCAACAGGCCAGTAAAAATGGTTCATAACGGGAAAATCGTGAGGGCCAGCTGATTGGTCCAACCCCATGCAGGTGTTTTATATACCCCAAGACGTCTACTAAGCGCTGACAATCAGCTTTTAAACTCACACTGGACTCACTCCCCGGCTATTAACTTAAAACATCGCTGATCAATTTAGTTGCGCGAATTAGGCAACCAAGGTATTGGCAAAGTCGATCAATGCTTTCGCCTCGATACCGACCAACTCACGCTCACTCACGTCATGCGTCTCCAAATAGGCTTTGACTATGTTGTAGCCCACCCAATAAGCGGCATAGCGAGGAAAATCCTGTGGCTGGCTGCCTAGCAGGTAGTAATCGCGATCATAGCTGGTGCTATACAGCTCAGGCTGCATGCGCCGGTACATACCGCGCCAATCCTGATCCCACAGCTCATTAAACAAAGATGGGGCAATGCCGGTCATGCTGTATTCAAAATGACACGCCAACCCTTCCATCGCTAGGGTATTGGCCAGCCGGTCGTCGCCCGCCGCTCCCTCCGACATGCGTGCTGCATGATGCAGTTCGTGCACCAACACCGGCACCAAATCGCGTTCAATACAGTCTTGCAAATCTTGCCGTGTAGTATCAAAAATGATTTCAACACGGTTAGCCGCGGCCGCAAAGCCGCCGATACCATGAGGTAAATTTAAATCTTTACCTGCCGTGCACAGGGTCAGATCGATATCCGTTAGCGGCAAGGCTTCACACATGTCAGCCAAAACGCGATGCGAGCGTTGAATTAAATCCTCCGCATACGGGGCCAGGGTTTTTGTAGCATCCAAACAGGTTATTTTATATTCCATTTTGATCTCCTTATTAAAAGGGACCGGCAGTGTATAGAGCGGCGCGAAGGCTGTCGATGCTAAGGTCCAGAGCAGGGCACCGAATTATTTAGAGGAGCCCTAGCAGCCTGTTGAAAAAGTCTTTGCATGCTCAGCGAGACCTGAAATGTGCAGATGGTGTGTTTTGTCTCGACGGACAGGGTGGCTCCCTTTCCTAGAGGCAAAACGCAGCAGATGTGCGTTTCAGGCCTCCCGTGAATAACCACCCTGATAAGCCCTCGGCTCAACCTTCACCATTCAGACTTACCATCACCCAGACTTCCATTCTGCCTGCTGTGCAGCCCCACACTCACGCCCTAATCACCTAGACGCTCTCATCGCTTCAAAGCTGTCATTCTCCCCCAAGCATCGTTTGCTGCTTTTCAAATACCGACCAGATACTGTATAAAATCACATACTGTATAAATAAACACTACCGCTATGAAAACACTGCAACACATGCTGCAACAAGGCCAGGTCTGGCAGGCCGAGCGCCCTAGCCTGATCGAGAGTGTTAGCTCTGGCTACCCGGCATTAGATGAGGCACTTCCCGGCGGCGGCTGGAACTTAGGCGCCGTACATGAACTGTATAGCCATGCCCCGGGCCAGGGCGAACTGAGTTTGCTGCTCCCAGCACTGGCCCAGCTCAGCCAGCAACCACGTTGGATTGTGTGGGTCGGCGCCCCCTGGATGCCCAATGCCACCGCCCTGGCAATGGCCGGTGTGAACTGCGAGCGCATATTGCTCGTACACCCCAAAGACTATCAGCAAGCCATGTGGAGCATGGAAGAAGCCCTGCGCAGTGGTCATTGCAGTGCGGTATTAGGCTGGCCCACACAGTGGCATAAAGCCCATATTCGGCGTTTGCAAATCGCCGCCGCCGAGCAGCAAGCGCTCTGCTGGCTATGGCCACAAACGCCATTGGATGTCAGCGGTTCGCCCGCTGCGATACGCCTAGGTGTGCGTCGTGCCAGTCAACAACAGGTTGAAATTGAGTGCTTTAAGCGCCGTGGTGGCTGGCCATTAGCGCCGTTTCGCATCGAGTTACCTCAGGTGCACTGATGCGCTGGCTGTATCTGTATTTTCCGCAATTGTATTTGCATAGCTGCGGGGCAGACCCACAGCAACCACAGGCGCTGCTGGCCGCGCGCGGCGAGCATTTACTCGACATAAACAGCTGTGCTCGCCAACAGGGGCTAGAAATCGGCATGCCCCTCGCCACCGCCTGGTGTTTATGCCCAACATTACAGGTACAGCGCTTGCAGCCAGAGCGTCAACAACACTGGTTACAGCAACGGGCGCTATGGGCCTATCAATATTCGGCGCACATTAGCCTCGATCCGCCCGAAGGCCTATGGCTGGAAGTGGCCAGCATGGCCAAACTGTTTGGCAGCGTGACACAGTTGTGGCAACAGCTGACCGATGAGGCGAGCAGCATGAATTGGGTGTTTCACAGCGGCGTCGCCGCGACCCCACTGCAAGCCAAGCTGGCCGCTTATAACGCTTGGTTCTCGCACCCCACCACGGAGCATGACGTTTGGCAGCGCTGTTTACAGGCTTCCATCACTGAGTTGCTGCTGCCCGAGGAGCAGCAATTGCAATTACAGCGCTTGGGCATTCGCACGCTGCAACAATTATTGCGCTTACCTGCCGCGGATATCGCCAGTCGTTTATCGCCCGAGTTATTGCGTTACTTACAGCAACTGCAAGGCCGCCAAGCCATGACTCTGGAGCGGTTTAAGCCACCGCTGATCTTTCAGGATGAGGTGTTATTTATCAGCGAAGTGGAACATCGCAATGGCTTGCTATTTCCGCTGACCCGCATGTTGGCCAGTCTCAGTGGTTTTTTGTGGCAGCGCCAATTGGCCACACGCAGCGTGCATATTCATTTAAGTCATCGCCATCAAGCCAGCAGCCACTGGCCGATTGAATTTGCCCACGCCGAATACCGCCAAGCAGAGCTGTTGTTTTTATGTCGCCATCAATTGGAGCAGCGCCAGTTAAGTGCCCCCGTCACCCAGCTAAGCCTGCGGGTCGAACAATTTGTAGCGCTTCATAATCAACAGCCCTCTTTACACCCCGAGGCACAGCAAAATGCAGATCAACATCTATTGCTCAATCGTCTGCAGGCCAAACTGGGGCCACAACAGGTGCGGCGCTTGCATCCAGATGGCGATGCTAGGCCCGAATATGCCAGCTGCCAACCGCGTCAATGTGATGCAGGCTTAGCCCCTTTGCCCAATCAATATCGCCGCAGTTTGCGCCCGTTATGGTTATTACCTCAGCCCTTGCCCTGCCCAACACCAGCTCAGTGCGAGCATGGCCCCGAGCGCATCAGCGCGGGTTGGTGGCAACACCAATCGGTACGTCGCGATTATTATCGCACTTGGTTGAATGGGCGCTATGCCTGGGTCTTTCGTGATGATCAACAACAGTGGTTTGTGCATGGTTACTTCAGCTAGTCAATTGCTGCCCTTTGCCGAACTGCACTGCTGCAGCAATTTTACTTTTTTAACCGGTGCCTCTCACCCACAGGAGTTGGTGCAACGTGCTGCACAGCTCGGCTATGGCGCGTTAGCCATCACCGATGAGTGCTCTGTTGCCGGTGTTGTGCGTGCTCATCAAGCCATTAAAGATCAACAACTGACGTTAAAACTGATTATTGGCAGCAGTTTTCACAGTCAAGAGCAGCGCTTTATCGCGCTGGCCCCCAATCGTGCGGGCTATCAGGAGCTGTGTCAGCTGATCAGCCACTGTCGCATGAATGCACCGAAAGGCGAGTATCAATTTCATTGGCAAGATTTATTGTCCAGCCAGCATTTATTACTGCTATGGCAACCGCAAAGCCGCCATATCAACGAGCACATGCGTCAAACGCTGCAGCAACAGTTTCACGGTCGCTTATGGCTACTGGCCGAGCACTTATTAGACGAACATGATGCGCTGCGCTATGACGCCATCATCGCCCTGGCCAAACACTGGCAGCTGCCACTGACCTGCGGCAACGATGTGCATATGCACCACCCCAGCCGCCAGCCATTGCAAGACTGCCTGACCGCCCTGCGTCATCACACCAGTGTCGCGGCTGGGCGCCAGTATTTATTTGCTAATGGCGAGCGCCATTTGCGTTCGCGCAAAAAACTCCAGCACCTCTACCCAATCGAGCTGCTGCAAGCCAGCATCGACATAGCCCAGCACTGCACATTTAATTTGGACGAGTTGTCCTATCAATACCCCACCGATTGCCTCCCCCCAGGACGTGAAGCCGGAGAGTATTTGCACGAGCTGGTCGAGCAAGGGGTTAAAAAACGCTTTCCCAAAGGGGCCAAAGCCAGCACCCTGGCCACCATTGACAAAGAATTAAAGCTAATTGCACACAAACAGTACGAGCATTATTTTCTTACCATCTATGACATCGTGCGCTTCGCTCGCAGCCAGAATATTTTATGCCAAGGCCGTGGCTCAGCGGCCAATTCCATCGTGTGTTATTGCCTAGAAATTACCGAAGTTAACCCAGAAGAAGTGCAACTGTTATTTGAGCGCTTTATCTCTGCAGAGCGTCACGAGCCGCCCGACATTGATGTCGACTTCGAAAGCCAACGGCGCGAAGAGGTCATTCAATACATTTACCGCACCTATGGGCGTGAGCGTGCCGCCTTAGCCGCCACCGTGATCAGCTACCGACGTAAAAGCGCCATTCGCGATATCGGCAAAGCCTTAGGGCTCGATTTGCTGCAACTGGAGCGAGTCATGAACAACTTTGGCTGGCGCTATCGCGATGCCAACTGGCTCGATGAGTTATTTGCCCACTCTGTCGATGGTGCCACCCGTCAGTTGTTTCAGCAGCTGGTCAGCGAGCTACTCGGCTTTCCACGGCATTTATCGCAGCATGTCGGTGGTTTTGTGATCAGCCGCGGGCCACTGAGTGCCCTGGTGCCAACCGAAAATGCCAGCATGCCAGAGCGCAGTGTTATTCAATGGGATAAAGACGATTTAGAATCCCTGGGGCTGATGAAGGTAGATATTTTAAGCCTGGGCATGCTCAGTGCGTTGCGCCGTTGCCTGGCGTACATCAGCCCGCCCAATAAGCCCATCACGCTGGCAAACATTCCCAGAGATGACCCAGCCACCTATGCCATGGTGCAAAAGGCCGACACCGTGGGCGTTTTTCAAATCGAAAGCCGGGCGCAAATGAATATGCTGCCACGCTTAAAACCTAAAAATTATTACGACCTGGTCATTCAAATCGCCATTGTGCGACCCGGACCGATTCACGGCGACATGGTGCATCCTTATTTACGCCGCCGCAACGGCGAAGAGCCCGAAGACTACCCCATGGAGTCACTCAAACCGATATTAAAGCGCACCAAGGGTATTCCGCTGTTTCAAGAACAGGTCATTGCCTTTGCCATGGTGGCGGCCAACTTCAGTGCGACTGAAGCCGACCAATTACGTCGTGCCATGGCCAGCTGGAAAAAAAAGGGCCATATGCACAGGTTGCAGCAACGCTTGCAAGATAACATGCTCGCCAACGGTTTTTCTCTGGACTACATACAGCGCATTCAGCGCCAATTAGAAGGCTTTGGTGAATATGGCTTTCCCGAGTCGCACTCAGCCAGCTTTGCCTTACTGGCCTACGCCAGCTCTTACTTAAAATGCCATTATCCAGCACAGTTTTGCTGTGCTTTATTAAATAGCCAGCCCATGGGCTTTTATAGCCCAGCGCAACTCATTAATGATGCCAAGCGCCACGGCGTCAGCATAAAGCCCATCGATATTAATCACAGCCACTGGGATCATAGCCTGGAGCCGGCGAGCTCACAGAAGCTCCCCGCTGTACGCCTTGGTTTGCGGTTAATTCATGGCTTACAACACAGTGTTGGCCAACAACTGGTTAACCTGCGACCGCAGCACGGCTACACCAGCATTGCCCAAGTATTACAGCTGAACGTCCTAGATAGCCAGCAGCGCCAAGCTCTGGCTTCAGCCAACGCCTTTGGCGAGTTGGCCGAACACCGTTACCAAGCTCGCTGGCAAGTGGCCGAACCGCAACAACAGGATTTATTAACACCATTAAATACGACGCCTAGCTGGCCATTGGATGCGCCTAACGAAGTCGAAGATTTATTGGAGGATTATCATGCCCTGGGGCTGAGCTTAGGGCGCCACCCACTGGAATTGCTGCGCCAACAGGGCAAATTAGGCAGCAGCCTGCCAGCTAGCGAGCTGATTCACCAGCCGCATGCCAGCGAAGCCTTTGTTGCCGGTTTGGTGACCTGCCGCCAGCGTCCAGGCACCTCCGCCGGCGTGACCTTCGTTACCCTGGAGGACGAAACCGGCAACAGCAACGTAGTGGTATGGCTGAGCACCGCCCAACGCCAACTTAAAACCCTGGTCAGCGCGCGCATTTTGCAAGTATATGGTCGCATTGAAAAAGACGACAACAGCGGCATCGTCAATATCATTGCCTACAAGCTACTCGATTTAAGCCACTTGCTGGCGCTGTGCAGTCAGTCGCATGATTTTCACTGAAATGAAATCAGAATACAGTGATAAGGACAATGAAGAGTGAAGCTCTTTTTAGAGCTTCACTCCGAATAAGAAATAGAGCTTATCCGGGTTATCTGGGTGATAGTGCACGGCCGATATAACATTATTCGCTGGAGAAACAGTAATAGATGCAAACTCCAAAACACTATCATTCACCGGGCCTAAAAAGCCATGTTCGTAGGCCTGTAGTGCGCCTAACGATCCACCGTATCGTCTTATGCCACCACAGTATTCAGCACTACAATTCAGCTGCCCCTTCTCTACCTCAATATTGCCAGCAGCGAATTTACGTGGAATAGTTAAAAGCTGAACATCCCAGTTACCTGTCAAATCTGGGGTTTGGACATCCTGTCTGCCAGCGTCTAAGGCGCCTGCAAGCTTGCCATTACTGGAAAGATCCGAAATTCTGAAATTTGCCTGAGCGAAGCCTTCTGGCCCAACATTACTCATCACAAAGATTTCATCACGCGTCCTAGTTTCTTCTTTGTGATACACCATAACACCCTTCTCTACGGTGTAGCATATACTGCGTGCATTATCATTTTGATAACTGCAGAAGTAGTCATCCCCAATAATATCGGACGCTTGCCTCAAGGACGCGATGCCTTGCGCGGACAGCTCAGTATTCTGTGAGATAGTAATGGATCCAGTGCTCTCACCGACAAATCCAAATATTCTTTGATGATATACACCCGCTGTATCGCTGATCAGTGCTGCGTACTTCTCAACAGCATCTGCACCATCATAAGAAATATCATCTATACCAGGTTGCGGCGCTGGCTCGGGCTGTGTTTCTGGCTCGGGCTGTGTTTCTGGCTCGGGCTGTGTTTCTGGCTCGGGCTGTGTGACCGTATCGTCCGTACTCTGATTGCCGCCAGAAGATGAGCCGCCAGAGCCTCCACCGCATGCTGATACCACCAGCGCCAAAAGAATAAGAGAAAACTTTGCTGCTTCCATGCTTATTGACCATTTAATTAGAAAATAAAGATTAGATAATATCCTCTCCAAAAAAGTATGCAATACCTTTCCGCACAATAAGTCAGCTCTAGGCACCATTGGCAGCAGCGCACAAGCGACGCATACTAAGACTCCCTTGAAGGTTATGAGAGCCCTGTATGCAACTTGAAATCAACATCATCGACGCATTTACCGAGCAAGTCTTCGGGGGCAATCAGGCGGCCGTTATCATCACCGATAACTGGCTAACTGAGGATCAGATGCAGGCCATTGCTAGCGAGAACAATCTGTCTGAAACCGCTTTTCTGGTGGCAGAAAGTGACGATCACTACCACATTCGCTGGTTTTCACCCTTAACTGAGATCGCCTTCTGCGGCCACGCTACCCTAGCGGCAGCATTTGTACTGTTCAGTAAACGTCCCGATACAGAGGTGCTTTATTTTAGCGCCAAAGCGGTCGGCACCTTATCGGTTGTGCAAAATGAGCAGCAGTCCTTTACCATGGATTTTCCTAACACCTGCCCACAAAAAGCCACAGAGATTCCAGCAGAGATCCAACAAGGGCTATCCATTCAGCCCGCCGAGCTGTACCAAAATCAACAAGCTTATTTTGTGATTTACAACTCCGAAGCCGAGGTACGAGCGGTGCTGAGAAACAACGACCTGCTCAAGCGGCTCTATCCGCGCGACGTGGTGGTGACCAGCCATGCAGACTCCGCTGACTACGATTTTGTATCACGCTATTTCTGGCCCGCGAATGGCGGCGACGAAGACCCGGTTACCGGCTCGATTCATACCGGCTTGGCGCCCTTTTGGGCCGCACGCTTGGGCAAAGATCGGCTCATCGCGTATCAGGCATCCGCGCGCGGTGGCCTGCTCGATTGCCGCGTGGAAGGCAGCCGGGTTTATATCACGGGCAAAGCAGCGCAGTATTTAACCGGCACCATTACTGTTTAAACGTCTACATCCTGCGCTATAGCAGCCCCTACAGCTGCTGTTTAATCCAGCTGGCAATATCCTCCCCCACACCGGATGCCAGCCCCTCTGCCCCTAAAACATTCATTTTTAGCCAAAACCACACACTGTCTTTGGGTTGGTCGGCAAAAAAGCGGTTTTTAAACAGCGCATGATCAACATCCTTATACACCTGATGGCTAAAATCCGATTGAATATAGGCTTGATAAACGCCAATCGACTGCTGCACGTCAACATTGCGATCCGAGTCGCCAAACAAGGCGAATAAAGGCTGGCTGATATGTGGCAAAAACTCGCGCGCATCAGCGTCTATATTGGCAACGACAAAATCAAAGCGCGCAGGTGACATCTCACCGCCGTGGAAAAACTCTGGCTCGTGCTGCCTGCAATAGGATTGGTAATCCGTATAAGACATACCTTGGGCCAATTGCGCATCCAGCGCCTGGTTATACTCTAGCCCTCGCTTTATTTGCTGATCATTTAAGCCCATTGAGAGCAAACGCTGACGCGTTAAATACTGGCCCTGCTCGCGCCAATCGATGGCCGTGGAAATAAACACCCCAAAAGCCAATTTAGGGTCCTGCGCTAACGCCTGCGGCATCACCCAGCCGGCTTGTGAAAAGCCTAATAAACCAATCCCCTCAGCATTGATATCTGGCCGGCTACGCAAATAGTTGACCGCTGCCGCCACTTCCCCAGTGCGATCTGTCATGGTTTGGCTGAGCCAGTTTCCTTCTGACTCGCCGACTCCTGGTTTATCCCAGCTCAGCACACCCATGCCCGCGGCCAATAAAGCGTCAATATATGGCTTATAGTAGCCAGCGCTGGTACGGCCCACGGCGCCATCACCGTGCACCAACACCACCACAGGCACTGCCTGATTGCGAGAATCTGGCAGCCATAAATCGCCGGCCAGAGTGGTACCGTTATGGGCAAAAAATATACTTTCGCTGCGATACGGCACAGTCGTGGCTGCGACCAATAACAACACTAGGACTACGACCAGCGTGACAGCCAACCCAGTTTTCATAAACGCCTCCATACTTATTGTTATTGCATGGTAGAGAGGAACGCCAAGATGCCACAAACGCTTTTCCGCAACTCTGGCTGTGCTCTTACAATGGCTTACTGAAGCCTCCCCATTTATCTCCCACACTGGCTCTGTCGATTGGCTGACACCCGTCGCAAAGGTGGTCTTAGTGTTTTGAACTAGGCCACCTGTTTTTAATTTAGGGAGTTTACGATGACCAAAACATCCACCACAGCACGCCTGCTATTGAGCGCGGCATTGACTGTTTATGCGCACCATAGCCTGGCCGATGACACTGCCGGCCAACACGGCACACTCACCATCGAGGTCAATGCCGCCGCCAGCGATGACGGCTTCGTCGACATCAGCTTACTCAACAGCAATGAGCAATTTAGCGGCCAGGTGGCACCGCAGCTAAATTGTCGCCAGGCCATTCGGCGCCAGCGTGCACACTGCACTTTTAATGACGTTCCCTATGGTGAATACGCTTTATTCGTGTACCACGACGAGAACGACAACCACGAATTAGACGAAAACTTTCTTGGTGCTCCCACCGAAAAACTCGCCATTAGCGCGGTGGATTTAGCCAGCAATACCAGCCCCACATTTGAGCAAAGCAAAATCCGCTTTCACAGCCTGCACGGGCAACTGTTTATTAACCTGCAATAGCGCCAAACATCATGAAATGGCTACGTTCTGTTCGTTTACGTCAAATGCTTGCTACTGGCTTTGGATTGCTGATTCTGCTGGTCGTTCTGGATGAGCTGGAAACTACCGAGATCAGCACAACCCCAAGTGCCCCTTCACCTCAGGCTTATATCGCCAGCGTGGTTCAGCCCAAGGCAGAAAAACACATGCCAACACTGAACAAGCTCGGCCAGATAGAAGCCACCAAAATAGTGGAGCTCAGCAGTGACGTTGGCGGGCGCATTATCGCGACCTCGCCCGACTATCGCCGTGGACGCATATTGTCAGCTCAGCAATGGTTATTGCAAATTGACCCTCTGCCATACAAAGCCGCAGAAGCAGCGGCACACGTTGCGCTGATGAATGCCAATATGGCACTGAAAAATACCCGTGCTCAGTACGCACCCAGCAGTCTTATGGTGCAAACGGTCCAAGCTGATCTGGATTATTATCAGCTGCAATACCAACAAGCCCAGCAAGACCTAAAGCGCTGCCGCATCGCCTTACCGTTTGCCGGCGAACTGGTTGAGCTAAAAGCCCATGTTGGCGAGCACATTGCCGCCGGACAAAGCATTGCCTCAGTGTTGCCGCGCGGTAGCGAACACATTCGCATCACGCTCAGCGCAAAGGAGTTTGATGCACTGGCAACACCTTTATTAGGTCAGCAAGCCACCATTCATGACGTTAATGGCAACATCGTCGGCCAAGCTTCTATCACAGGTGTAAGTCATTACAGTGAGCAACTGCAAAGGCAACTTTTTTTAACCCTGGAAGGTTCACACTCGCTGTTGGTTGGTCAGCATATTCGAGCACAACTGCCATTAAAACCCTGGAAAAATGTCTTTTCTGTGCCCGAATCCAGCCTAACCGCCAACCATAAAATTTGGTTTTTAGATGCCCAACAGCGTGTACATGAACAGCATTTATCTAGGTTTATTGTGCAAAATGAGCGCGTGTATTTTAACTGGCCACCTGCCAACAATGCTTACCCGCTCATGGATGTATTGGCGTATCCACGTGATTCATTGGCCCAAGGCATGAGCATTGAAACACGCTCAGCCACGTCGAATACCAGCACACTCAGCCAGGAGCAAACGTTATGATCGCCTGGTTTACCCGCCATCCTGTGGCCGCCAACTTATTAATGCTGGCATTACTACTGGGGGGTTGGATCTCTGCCAGCCATATGCGCAAGGAAGTGCTTCCCAAGCTGCCCGCCAGCGAACTAACCATCAGCGCCTATTATGAAGGCCGCAGTGGTGAGCAAATAGACCAAGAACTAGGGCAAAAAATCATACAAGCCTTGGAAGGTTTAAATGGCATCAAATCCGTTGCCGCTACCAGCCAACAAGACGCTTTGAATGTCACGGTTAAAAAGCAGCTCGACTACAATATGCAGCGCTTATTTGGCGAGGTGAAAGCCAATATAGAAAGTATTCATGACTGGCCACAACAGGCAGAAAGGCCACAAGTGCAACTGGCTGACATGACCTTCGATGCCTTAATGGTGCAGCTGCATGGCGACACGGATGATCACAGCCTAGTGCAACTGGCCAACCAGGTAAAACAAGCACTATTAGCCAACCCAGCCGTGCATAAAGTCGAACAGTATGGCTTGCGTGAGTACGGCCTGTATATTTATTTAGAGCCGGAGAAAATGCTGCTCTATGACTTATCGCTCGCAGAAGTCGCAGAGGCCATTCACCAGCAATCCGTGCGCAGCCGCACCGGGCTGTTAAAAACCGAGAATGGTCAGTTTTTATTGCAAGGGCAACACAGCGCTGAATCATTACAGCGCCTAAGCCAGCTAGTGGTGCGCACTAGTGAGCAAGGACAGCGCTTGCGGTTAAGCGATGTGGCGCGTATTCACGATGGTTTTATCGAAAATGATGCGGATATTCGCTTCAACCAACAAGCCAGTGTCGCCTTTGCCATTAAAATGGCTGCCAACAGCGATGTGCTAGAGATTTCACGCCAAGTCAAACACGAAGTTGCACAGCTCAGCGTACGCTTACCCGATAACGTTGAGCTGACGGTTTGGTTCAATGCCGCCGACTATGTACAATCAAGGCTGCAACTGCTCACCAACAACGCCTGGATGGGTTTTGTATTGGTGTTTATTATTCTCAGCCTGTTTTTGCAGCTACGGCTAGCATTTTGGGTGGCCATGGGCTTGCCCGTCGCCATTGCTGGCAGCTTAATTGTGCTGGGTGAATACGGCTTTCAATACACCATTAATGAAGTCACCACCTTTGGCTTTATTCTTGTATTAGGCATATTAGTCGACGATGCTGTAGTCGTTGGCGAGAGCATTTATCAGCAAAAACAACACGCCGATCCACAGCTAGCCGACCCCATTAGCACCACCATCGCCGGCGCTCAAAAAGTGGCGCTACCGACCACCTTTGGCGTGCTGACCACGGTGGTAGCGCTATTACCCATGACACAGTTTCCCTCCGAGACTGGCCGACTGTTTGCAGGCTTTGCCTGGGTCATTATCGTGGCGTTATTGTTTTCACTGCTGGAATCTAAGCTGATTTTGCCGGCTCACTTGCGCCACATTGTCGTTCGCCAAGACGCGCCAAAGAGCCGTTTAAAGCGCTGGCGTGCCTTACCTCAGCAAGGTTTGGATGGTTTGCGTCAAAGGCTCTATCTGCCGCTACTGAGTAGCGTATTGCGTTATCGCTATGCCTCATTGTGTTTGGCCATCGCTCTGTGTGTGTTGATATTTGGCTATTTAAGTCTGGGCAAAATTCGCAGTGTCATGTTCCCAGAAGTCGCTGGCGATTTACTCATAATGCAAATCGACATGGAGCCCAACACACCCAAGGCCTTGTTACTAAAAGCCAGCGAGCAAGCCCGGCAGCAGCGCCTATTGATTAATCAACAATATCATCAGCAGGGAGTCGCCGGTGATATCATTGAAAAAAGCATGACCATTACCTTGGAGCAAGGGCAAATTTTGATATTTGCTGAGCCGTTAAAGCGCGAGCTGCGCGGCCAAGTCGATCTTGCGGCCATTGCCCAACAGTGGCGCCGCGCCCTATTGCCATTAGAAGCCGTCGACAATATCGATGTCACCGTATCACTGGAGGGTTCGGGAGCGGGTAGCCAGATCATAGTGCAACACCCGGATGCAAATATATTAGCTGAGCAAAGTGACGGTATTCGCAGTTGGCTACTGGCCCAGCCCGGCGTGCGCTCGGTTAAAGATGTGCACCAAGCCAGTTTGCCGCGGCTATCATTTGAGTTAAAGCCCGAGGCGCAACTCTATGGCATCAGTCGTCGCATGCTGGCTGAGCAATTGGCCATGGGCTTTGGAGGGCTGGAAGTTGATCGGTTTTTCCGCGGCCAAGCGCGCGTAAAAATGTATGTGATATTGGCACCCGAAGCGCGCAATAGCCGGGCAGACTTGTCAAACTTTTATATTTTTAATCAACAAGGGCAGCGCTTTTTACTTACTGCTGTTGCAAACGTTAAAGCCTCGCACTCTGCCGGTGTTTTTTATCGCTACAACTCAGCGTTAAGCCGCAATCTAAGCTTGGATATCGATAAAAATATTGCCAGCCCCACTGAGGTGTATCAGCGCTTATTGCAAACCCAACTGCCTAAGTGGCAACAACAGAATCCACGCTTATCCATTGTACCTAGCGGTGAACTGGAAGAAGTTGGCGAATCCCAGCAAGGCTTACTGACCACATTTGCGTTGGCACTATTGGGCATTTATATCTTGCTGGCGATTCCTTTAAAGCGTTACTGGCAACCGCTGATTATTATGGCGGCCATTCCCTTTGGCCTAGTGGGCGCAATTTTGGGCCATGTGTGTTTGGGGCTCAGTATCAGCCTGTATTCATGGCTCGGCATGCTGACCCTCGCGGGTGTGGTGGTCAACGACAGTTTGTTGATCGTTAATCGCTTTAACGATTGTCGCGAGCAAAATTCAACCTTAATAGAGGCCGCCACAGAAGCCTGTTTGAGCCGCTTTCGCGCCATTATTCTGACCTCCGTCACGACTTTTGCGGGGCTCTATCCGTTACTGACGGAAACCTCAGAGCAAGCACAATATTTAATTCCGGCAGCCGCCTCTATGGCCTACGGGCTTTTATTTGCCACCGTCATCAGCTTGCTACTCATACCGGTGTTATTGGTTATTTGTGCCGAGATCGGTGCTTGGCTGGGGCTATCTCCCAGAATCAATTCTCAGCCAGATTCGCCAACGGCAAGTGCAACGTCATCACTTTAGCTCTGATAAAAAGGACGCTTTATGTTAATCAAGACCAGAACTCAACGCTTGATCATTTCCGCCCTGCTGGCAGGCTGGGTACTGCCCGCCGGTGGCCAGCAATTTCATATTGGCGCCGGCATGGCCAACACGTCCGCCGAATATAAAGACAGCAGCGGCAATGTGTATGCTCTACCTGTGGTGCAATATCAGAGTGATTTATGGAGCATCAACATTGACCGAGCCGAGCTTTATTTGCCCGTCAGTCAGCACAGTTGGTTCAGTGCCATTGCCGCCTTGCGTCTGCAAACCCTGAACGAAGACACCAGCGACGCCACCCAAGGCATAGAAGCACGTAAAGAAAGCCTGGACGCGGGCCTGGGATTTAACTATTTCGATCAAGCCCTAGGTTATTATGCTGTCGAGTGGGTGCATGACATCAGCCAGGTTCACCAAGGCTATGAGGTGTCACTGGTAGCGGCACTGCCACTCGAAGGCCCGCGCCTTACCATTACGCCGGCCCTTTTTGTTCACCAGCTCGACCAACAGTTGGTGGATTATTATTACGGTGTCAGCGCACAAGAGCAGCAGCAGAACCGCCCAGCCTATCAGGGTCAGGCCACCACCAACTTTGGCAGCAGCTTAGAAGTGCGCTATCGCATGAGTCAGCGCTGGCGTTTGCAAGCAGAAACCAGCATTACCCGCCTTGGCCAGGGCATTACCGATAGCCCGCTTATCGACACCCATTATCGTTGGAATACTATGTTATCGGCGAGTTATCGTTTATAAAGTGCATCTTCAACGCCAAACGTTTAGGTTTCAGGTGTAAAGCACGCAATCAATAGATTGCACACAGCAGAGCTTGCAGCCCCCAGATGCCTGTGGCAAGGTCAGTCGCTTAGCAGCACTCTTGGTTGACCTTCCTGCAAGCACAGCAAAGGAGAGGAGAGGCAAAGCTGCTTCCGACTGACTGCTTGTGCCAAACTGAGCTTACCTATCGCTCTACTGCCAACACCACCAAGCGCGCTTTCTGGCAAGATAATAAAAAATATGGAATTGTATGAATTTTCAAGACGCTTTAAATCATCACTTAAGCACGATATCCAATCGCGACCTGGATGCCTTTTCTAAAACCATCGTTAATGATGACCGCTTAACCCTGATTATGCCCAACAGCACGGTGTTAAATGGATTTGAAGAAATATTGGCCTTTCATAAAAGCTGGTTTTCCGATCCAGATTGGAACATCGAAGCAAACCTTATAAAAGTCATCGAAAGCGACAACACCGCCACTGCGTTACTGGACGTCACTTACAACGACCTCAACGAAGCAGGAAAGCCTTACCAGCTGCAATACCTGTTAAGCCTCACTTTTGTGTTTGAAAACGACACCTGGCTTTTGGTGTTTGATCAAAACACAATGAAGCCATAAGACGCTATAATCGCTGCGGCCGCTACCAGCCCCGAAAGTGCGGTCGCCTCGAATAAAGAGCATAATAAGCCCAAAATCGTTCCGTCAGACTCACCCTTTTATTAAAAACATCGCCCCACCCAGCTCGCTATCAAGCACTTGCAAGTCAAAGCCATGTTTTTCCAACAGATTCACCACAATAGCCAGGCCCAGCCCACCGCCCTGGCTGCTGCGGCTGTCATCTAAGCGCACAAAGGGCTGCAATATGCGTGTCTTGTCGGCATCTGGCACTCCAAGGCCGTCATCTTCCACAGTTAAAACAAAACCCTGGTTATTTGCCTGCAAAGCAATGCGCAGCTGGCTGCGGGCAAATTTAAAGCCGTTGCCGATCAGGTTCTCCAATACGCGATTGAACAGCGACACATCGACAAGGGCTTCGCTGTCATCCAGCTTTAACGTCACCTGCACGGACGGCGTCAGTGGGCTGAGCCGTTCGCTCACTTGCTCAATCATGGGTGCCAACGCGCAGCGAGTGAGGGTAACGGGATAAGCTTGGCCATTTAATTTGGCTAATAGCAACCAGTCGTCGAGTAATTCAGTTAAATCATCCAGGCACTGATCCATTTGCTGAACCTGGCGCTGGTAGTCGGCCACGGAGCGGCATTCTCGTGTCATATCCAAGGCAAAGCGCAAGCGTGCCAATGGGGTTTTTAGATCGTGCGAAACACCATTCACCATCAATTGGTGTTCGTTCATTAAGGTTTCAATGCGCTCGGCCATATCATTAAAGCGCTGCGCCAATTCATCGTAAGGGTGTGGCATGCGCTTATCTACGCGCTGGCGAAAATCACCATTACCGTAGGCCTGATACACCTCACTCAAACGCCGCACATAGCCTTGGTTATTGCGCACATACAAAAATACAAACAGCCCCAGCACCAAAAACACCATCAACACCAAGCCGTTGCCATAATGTTGGTGCGCTAAGGCGTTGTGATACATTTTTTTTGCCACTAACACACAGTTACACTGCGGGAAAAAGTAAAACACGATGACGTCATCGACGACCCAACCACTGCGAGCGCTGACATAACTGCCCTGCTGCAGTAGCTGCTGTTTTTTTGCTTGGCTTAGCGACAACTCGGCCAGTGGCAGCAGGGATAACCGATAGCCAAACTTATCTTGCCAGTGCTTCAATCGTTGCTGACGATCTGCATGCTCGATGATTTGTTGCTGTACCAACTGCTGAATGCCCTGAGTACGGGCGCATTCCTCTTGCTGTAGGGCTTGCACATAGTGCTGATCCAGCAACACCACTGCGGCAATCACTCCCATGAGCAAGGCACCAGAAATGTATAAAAACAGGCGACTAAAAAACTTCATCCATCCGCCAACATATAACCACGCCCACGCACGGTTTTAATGTATTTGTACGGCGGCACACTGTCGCTCATTTTTTTACGCAAACTGGAAATCCGCATATCAATGGCACGATCAAGGCCATCGTATTCGATGCCCCGTAAAGCAGCGACGATATCACTGCGCGCCAAGACCACGCCCGGCTTGGCCATCAGGTACTCGGCAATGGCAAACTCGGCAGCCGTCAGGGCAACAGGCTCATCATCAATAAAAAACTGCCTTGAAGTCGGCGCTAACTTGAGATTTTGCACCCGGTAACACTCACCCAACTCAGGTTCCGTCGCCTGACCCTGGGCCAAGCGAATCAAGGCTTTTAACTTGGCAAACAAGATATGTGGGCGCAGGGGCTTTTGAATGTAGTCATGCACCCCGAGGTCAAACGCTTGCTCTTCTAACTGGGGTCGATCACTGGCGGTAATCATCAACACAATGCCGCGGTATTCAGGCACGGCTTGGCGCAACAGCTCCAGGCCATTGAAGTGCGGCAGCATCATGTCCAGCAGCAAAATATCTGGCTGCCATTCGCGTAGCAGCTTTAGCCCCTGGCTGCCGGAAGTGGCACTGTTCACTCGATAGCCCTGGGTCTGCAACGCCTCGCTCATCATGCGATTCAGGCTGAGGTCATCCTCAACGATCAATAGTGTCGACTGGTGCCTTGTGCTCATCATGCGGCCCTTAATCGCATTGGCTGGCGTAGCGCTCAAACGCTGGCGCATCGTAAAGGCTGTAGTCCAGTGTCTCTTGCTGCCAGCGAGCGCCGGATGATTGTTGACGCTCAGCAATGCTCTGGCCAAATACGTGTTGGTGAATGCCTTCCATGCGCTCGGCCATTTCTTCACGGCTGATCAGCTGCAAGAACACCCCCGCCTGCATAAAGCCTTCGAGGCGGTGACGCTCGGCCGCGGGTGCTTTTACACCTTGCTTGGACGCTCGAAACATCTGCTCTAAGCGCTGCTCGACTTGTTCAATAAAGCTTGCTCGATCCATTTTTCTATCCTTGATTGACATCTAGCAGCCTGTTGAAAAAGTCTTTTCGGCTCAGGCTGCTAGCCATGACTGACATATCCACTGCCACCACAGCCTCGAATATTGCACTTATACTAACAGCAGATAAATAAACACAGGTTAAACATGGCCCTCACTCGCCGCCGGTTTTTAACGTCGTGCATGGCTGCGACCACCAGCCTCGCTTGGCCCGCTCGCTCGATGGCAAGCGACCCGTATGTGTTGCGATTCGCCTCGCCTTACCTAAGCAGTGAGGCCGCCACCAGTCCGCATATGCACGCCGACATTAAAACCCAGGTGGAGCGTCTCTCCAATGGCCGTATTCGCGTGGAAATACTGGACGGCGGGCAAGCTGGCGCCGGCCCTGACCTGATGGCCAAGGTCTCGCGCGGCTACATACAAGGCGCGCTGGTATCGGCCTCTAACCTGAGTCCTATTGCCCCAGCGCTGGATATTCTCAACATCCCTTTTTGGTGTGCTGAAAATCAAGCCTATGAAAACCTGGTGAACTCCCAGGTATGGCAACGCTTAATCATCGACAAGGTGCATGCTGCCGGCGCCATTCACGTCTGGTTCCCCTATGTTGTCGGCGGCCGTACCCTGACCACCGGCAAACACTGGCTAGAGCCTGTCATGACGCCCGAGCAACTCGCCAACATCATGGTGCGCGTGCCCAGCAGCGAACTATTGCGGCATTTTTACACCCTCGCCGGTGGACGAGCTCGCCGCATCGATTGGGGCAAGGTAGCAGCGGCACTGCGTGCTCGTGAAGTGGATGTCATCGACCCTGCCATTAATTCGCTGTACAGCGGCCCGGATGGCTTGCGCCACCAAATCGGTCATATCTTCCAGCTTAACTCAGTGCACGACGGCTGGATGGCGGTCATTAACCAGCGCTGGCTAGATTCTTTACCCAACGACTTACAGCAGATCATGGCCGAAGCCGGTGCGCAAATTCACGCCTGGCAACCCACTGCTGCGCGCCAGGCCCAGCAAACGGCCAGCCAGCAATTTCGTGAAATGGGGGTGGGAATTTATACGCCCGATGCTGAGCTGGCCCTTATCTGGCGCCAGCGCTTTGGCCATCAACACCCTTCCTGGCGACGCTATAAACGCAAAATTTTGGGTGATGATGTGCTGTTTAATGAGTTGCTGCGCGCTGCTGAAGGCTAGCCAGCCACCACCTTTCATAGCCAGCATAAGTTCCGCTCTGGCTGGCAGAAATCACACAACCTTTATTTAGCTGCGCTGAGTGAGTACCAGTGAGCTGAAATAAATCATGGCGCCACCGGATGCTCGCTGCAGCCACACACCTAACGCCGAATTTTTAGAGCGATAACGTATGCGCCCGATGACCAGCGTCATCAAGGTAAACCAAATAAAAATAATACTGGCATGCAGTGCGACCAGTGCAAACGCAAAACCGTAACTAAAATCGGCTGGGTCGATAAACTGCGGGAACGCCGCCAAATAAAACACCGACACTTTTGGATTAAGCAGTTGGGTTAAAAAACCCTCGCTGATGTAATGACGCACGGATTGCTTGGGTTGATGCACAGGCGGAAGGCCAGTACCCGCCTGCTGTTGCTGCATCGATTGCCAAATGGCTTTCGCACCAATGTAAAACAAATAAGCTGCACCGAGTATTTTCACCAGCATAAATAATTCTGCCGACTGCAATACCAGCGCCGAAAGGCCGAATATCGACAGCGCACCGTGCATAAAGGTCGCGGCAAACAAGCCACTGATGTTTAGCATGGATGCCGCTTTGCCCTGGCTAGCGGCCGTTTTGACAATCAACACCCCGTTAGGACCCGGCGACATCACCAACAGCGTGGCAATCACAGCGAAAGTAAAGACGTCCTGCATGGTGTTCTCCTTGAACCAAAACCGTAGTTTAAGGCCTGCCCTCATCAATGCAATCTGCGCGGCGATGTTAAACGACTTAAGCGGTTAACCGCTAAACAACTTGGCCCTCACTTTTTGCCGATAAGCCCCCGGACTTTGCTGCAGCCAGCGGCGAAATACGCGGCCAAAGTGACTGCTGTCGTTAAAGCCTGTGGTGGCAGCAATGTCGGCGATCGATAAATTGCTGTGTTGCAACAATTCGCAGGCGGCATGACAACGCAAACGTTGCAAATATTGCCCAGGGCTTAGCCCACACACCTGTTGAAAGCGTCGCTCCAGTTGGCGCTCACTGAGCTCCACTTGCTGCGCCAAGCGAGATAACTGCAGCGGCTGCGTCATATTTTGCTGCAGCCAACTTTGTGCTCGCGCGATGGTTTCATCCGGGTGCTGATGATCAAGGTCGCCGTGGTATACACCTTTATCCAGCGGATTACGCACCTCTGGCGAAAACTGCTGTTCAATACTGAGCGCCAGCTCAGGACCAAACAGCAGCCCCAGCAAGTGCACCATCATATCCGCACCCGAGTTCACACTGCCGGCACAATAAATACGCCCGGCCTGGGTCAGCAAATGATCGCGCTGCAAGCGCACCCTAGGGTATTGCTCGGCGAAGGCATCGAGATAGTGCCAATGCGTGGTGGCTACTTGGCCATCCAGCAGGCCCGTCTCTGCGACCAAGCAAACACCGGTGCCCACGGCCACGATGCTGGCTCCTTGCAAATACTGGCGTCGCAACCAGGCAATGGTCTCCCCCTCCTGCTGCAATACCGGCCGAGGGTTGCGCCACAATGCGGGCACCACAATAAGATCCGTGCGCTCCAGCTCGCGGCAAATTTTATGGGGATGCAGAGTAAAACCACCCAGCATGTTCATCGGTTGGCGCTCACGTGCGACCAGGTCAATGCTGAAATCGCTGCCCGGCTGGCGACGAGCGCGCAGCGCCGCCCTGCTGGCTTCTAGCATTTCCATAGGAATCGCGATACTGGAGCTGAGCATGCGCGACGTGGCCAGCAGGCTAACATGACGAATGGAGGCAGGCATGGTTGCTTTTCCTTGAACGACACAAAAGCGTCGTTTTTTGTTCTGTTTTATGTCGTTTTCATATTATCAATAATAAAAGCACCCTGCCTAGAATGCCCAACATTCAACGTTATGTGATTTTGGGGATTTTCATGAACAAGCTGGCTGTGATTACGGGGTTTGGTGGCATCAACGCCGCAGGCCGTAGCTCAGGACACCAAGCCTTTCGCCGCCTGATTGCCGATGCACTGAATCAGCAACAACGCACTGGCCTGCTGGCTAGCTTGGCACAGTTAACTGGCCAGCTGCAGCCCTGGCAACAAGGTGCGCACAGCGATGAGGCGCTGCTGCAAGCCAGTTTGATTCGCGGCTGGGAAAACGTGCCCTTCGACGGCAACCAGGTTGAAACACGCGTTGCGTTTAAGGACGAGCAAGGCCGCCAATGCTGGCGCCAAGATCACAAGCGCCTGGCCGTGCAAAGCGCGGGGCAGCTGCCTACAGGGTTTGACCCAGCGACGCTTTACCCATCACGCCACCATCCGCGCGGGTTGCAAATGGCGGTGTATGGCGCCCTCCGATGCGCTCGGCTGCCTCGGCATGGACTGGGAAAAAATCCGCCAGCATCTGCAACCCGATCAAATTGCCGTCTATGCCGGCTCAGCCATGGGCCAACTGGATGCCAATGGCCACGGCGGCATGCTGCAAAGCGCCTTGCACGGCAAACGCACCAGCTCCAAGCAATGTGCATTGGGCTTAAGCGAAATGCCAGCCGACTTTATCAATGCCTATGTGTTGGGCAGTGTTGGCAGCACGGGCAGCATGGTCGGCGCCTGCGCGACGTTTTTATACAACCTCAAAGTGGCCTTGGACGACATTCAATCCGGCCGACGGCGGTTAGTCATTGTCGGAAACAGTGAAGCGCCGATCACCCCGGAAATCATCGAAGGCTACAACGCCATGACCGCGCTGGCCACCGAGGCAAACCTGCGCAAACTCGATGGTCTTAGCAATGACCAAACACCCGATTGGCGCCGCGCCAGTCGTCCATTTGGCGATAACTGTGGCTTTACGCTGGGCGAGTCGGCACAGTTTTTTGTACTCACCGACGATGAGCTGGCCATTGAGCTGGGGCTTACGGTTCATGCTGCCGTGGGTGAAGTCTTTGTGCATGCCGACGGCCATAAAAAATCCATTTCAGGGCCAGGCGTTGGCAACTACATCACCATGGGCAAAGCCATGGCGGCAGCGCGCCGTTGGCTGGGCGAAGACGCCCTGAAAAACGGCAGCTTTGTGCAGGCCCACGGCAGCTCAACCCCGCAAAACCGAGTGACCGAAGCGCACATTTATGCCGAGCTAGCGCGCGCATTTGGCATCGAAGACTGGCCCATCACAGCCGTCAAAGCCTATGTCGGCCACTCCATTGGCGCTGCCTCTGCTGACCAGTTGCTGTTTACTTTAGGCAGCTGGCACGACGGCTGGTTGCCTGGCATCACCACCACCGATCGCATTGCCGATGATGTCGAGCAACGCCGCCTGCAGTTCTTACTGCAACACCAAAATATTGACCCCCAACAGATGCCACTGGCGTTTATCAATGCCAAAGGCTTTGGTGGCAACAACGCCTCGGCCTTTATGGTATCGCCTCAGAAAACCCACTCCTGGCTGCGAGAAAAAGTCGGCCGCCAACGCTGGCACGCTTATTTGGAGGCCAACGAAAGCGTGCGCGAAGCAGCAAAAGTCTACGACCAACAAGTATCCGCCGATCAAGTAAAACCGCGCTATGAATTTGGCCAGGGCGTGATTGAGCCGGAGCAACTGGATATCAGCGATGAGCGCATTGTGGTGCCAGGCTGGCAGCATCCAATAAAGCTGTAGCCAACCCTGACTGCAACCTGTGATTCTTTCTGTTTCTAGTCGTCAAGATCTTTATCCATAGCCGCTGCTTGCCAGCGGCGCTGAGCTTTATAAAAGCTACTCACATCCGTGAAGCCTAAGCGCTCTGACAAACTAATGGCATCCACACGCTGACGCCATTTGTGCCACAGTCGAGTCCGCTGTTGCTCCAGTAGCTGTCGAAATTGAACCCCCTCCTGCTTGAGCTGGCGATACAGGCGGGTACGGCTCAAAGCCAATTGTTGGGCAACAACATCTACCTTGCTGTAGCGCGGTAAATCTTGGTGCAACAGTCGCTCTACCTGCTGCCGAACGGTCATTGTCGGCGTATTTAAGGCCTGAATTTCTTGCTCCAGCATGGCGGCTAAAAAGCGATCTGCCCGCACCAAAGTCCTATTTAACACGCCAGGCTCGATGCTCAAGCCATAATGCTGCGACGGCTCTATGGGGCAATCGGCAAACGCTTGCAGCCAGGCTCGGTTCGCCGCAGTGCAATCCGCCGCTGGTAAATGCCAAGCCAGCGGTTGCATGGCATCACAGGCCAGATGGTTCGCCCCACGCCACCATTGCCACCAGGCTGCGCTGCTGAGCCATGGTTGAATAACGTGGCGCACAGTGCAGCGATAATGTTAAGCCCTGATCAGACTGCTCGACTTGCCAGCACTCCGCTGGGTTCATCAGCGCAATATGCTGGCGAAAAGTATTCAACGCGCCGGCCAATGTATCGCTGTGTTGAATGCGGTAAGCCAAAATGCCTTGTGCTGCCGGGTTAACGTCTGCCCCCAACTCAAAACCCAAGCAAGGCGAAGCGCTGTCTTCGGCCAACTGCCACAGCTGTAACAAATAATGCTCTGGCAAAGTACGATACAACCAGCTCTGATCTGCTCCGCTGTCTACTAGCGTGGCAACCCAAGCCGGCAAGTCGACGTCAATCGCCTGCAACTGTTGCTGACAGACCAGACCGCGTGTGAGCAGCTGACGCGCTAAATCAACGACGGCAACAAAAGCAACGGTCGAAAACGCAGCCATTGGCATTCAATATCCACTCATTTGCTATTAATTTCCTCACGTTCAGTCTGATATCAGCTGCAAACTGACCTGCATCCGCGTTGCTTAGGCAAAAAAGCGAGCAATGCCAGTTACTGTTTGCATAAGGTCGAACCGCTAATGACAGCGATAAATAACGAAAAAATGCTCAGAGCCATAATTCCACCGCATTCGCCGCTGCTGGATAAACGCGTGTTAAGCGCCATCGACGGCCACTGTGAAAATTACCTCGCCCACAGTCGCTGCGCAATGCTGGCACTGGCCAATCAGCCAACGCCTTTTTATGCGCTATGCGAACAACAATGGCAACTGATCAATCCGCAGCAAATTCAGATTCAAGGCATTACAACGGACCACTCAAGCAAGCCTCAAGCCGCCAGTGTTTTTTCTGGATACCCGGGGTCGATCACGGCCTGCGCCTAAACGGTTGGTTAAAGCGCAATGTTTTGCAGATCGAGCAGGTCTACTTGCACTGCGGCCGCGCTGCCATGCGAGCACAATGGTGGCTACCGCAAGCAGCCAACAGTGACACCCCAGAGGCCTGGGTTGCCCATGCCCGCTACGGTTTTTTATTAACTCAAGACGACACGGGGCTGAGCCAACTCTCACCTAGAGGCGAACCCCAAGGTGGCTTTTTACTGCGAGACGATACCCTATGGATACCCGAGCGACCGGGCAATAAATACGCAATATCATTGCGAAATGTACTCAAACAGCCACAGTTAACCGTGGCGCTGATGCAACCAGGCCAGTGCGAACTGCGTTGGTGGCAAGGCAGCGCCAGCATTGAAAGCGGCGCCGTTTGGCATGCCTTTCAAATAGATAGCAAAGTTCCGAAGTTGGGCCTGCGGTTGTCCATTGAGGCTTCAGGGTCGGCACAGTTGCCCGAGCTCAAAGCGTTATGGCAAAGCACCGACACAAGTGTGCCACATAGCTTAACGCCCTTTTCCAAAGCTTTATCTGAACACATGTCGGGCAAGGGCGTCATGGGCAAGCTGACGCACGGCGTGGTCAACCACATTATTGAGCGGGATAAGCGCCAGCTTTACTGACAAGTCTCCTGATAGCGCTTAACAACGCGCTTGAGGTATTCCTGCGCTTTTTCTTCATCAAAGTATTCGCGTTCACCCTGATCGTTTAATTGATAAACATGAGTTGAGCGTTCAGCTTCTAGTTTCTCGGCCAGCAACTGTTTGCACAGGGCTTCTTGTTTTTCTTTTTTGGCTTTTTCAGCATCGCGTTTTTCGCGCTTATCACTGCGTTCT
>CBDDTG010000015.1:0-169979 GCA_965233665.1 Bacterioplanes sp.
TAAGCGCTCGATGGATAATGCATTGCTGCCCTGCAATGAGCGAAAACGCTTTAATTGCCGCTCGGCATTGGCCAATACCGACTGCGCTTTGTCGACCTGAGCATCGATTTCTTCTAGGTCCAACGCAGCCAACACTTGCCCAGCACTTACCTCACTGCCCTCTTCCACACGGACCTTGCGCACCAAACCTGGCACCTTAAACGCGAGGGTTTGCTCAGACTGGTTTTCTAACACGCCGCTGATGCGCACTGTTTGGGCATAAGATTCGGGAACGAGGCGTTGCGTCTCGACCATCACCGCAGGCTGAGCCATGGCCATGGTTGTCAGCAGGCTACTAAAAAATACGATCCACCGGGCTTTCATTGTTGTTCCTCTTATCAGCCGGAATACAGATATGTTTACACTGAAAACATATCTGGCCACAGCTGTGACAGAGGGTCAACATCAACGCACTGTTGCACACAGAAAACGACGAAAGTGATCGACTTTGCGGGTCTATTTATGCCTGAGAACGGAAGAAAATCGCCAGATCTGACATTGATCTTGCCAGGCAAGCCATTAGAGTAAAAGCTCTAGATCAACTCAGGTGCGCAACCATGGATGCCACTCACTGCCCACGAGAAACCTTGCATCTGGCTTTGACGGTGCTGGCTCGCAATGGCATTCGCCAACCACATAAGCAACTGCCAAAACTTCAAAGCTGGCTAGGAAGTACCCATAAACCGCCCAGCTGGAACGACTTAGTCGCCTTGCTCCGCCAAGCACAAGAATTGACCGGCAACCCGACATTAATGCTGGAATTTGGCATGCTGCTGGGCCTTCAACATGGTTTAGAAACGCCACAACGGCTGCCACGCAGCTCACCGCTAGAACAACTTTGGCGCTTTGAGATGCAAGCCCAAACAGTGCAATTACACTGGCGCTTAGCCGTTAACGATCCGTGCGGGCTGACGGAGCTGCTGCTGGCATACACCCATAGCCGCTACCCAATCAGTCGCGATCACGATCAGCTGTTGCTGCATTTGCCATTTGCCAAACCGGCCCATGCTCACCTGTATGCCTTCTATATACCACTGCCTATCGAGTTTGCTAGCGACAGCCTGGCGCTGTCGAACACTGCACCGTTTTGGCCATGGCAAATACAGCTCGGCGCAGAGGCGCTGCCATCAACCTATGTTGCGGACAAAGCACCGCTGACAGCGGCTCGCGTAGTGGTCGAAAAAACTCTAAATGCCCTACGAGCCAACCTGACCAACCCGCCTTTACAGCAACACATCGCGCAGCGCTTATTGCTATCGGAGCGTACGTTCAAGCGCCGCCTACAAGACTGCCAATGCTGCTATCAGGAGTTGCTGAGCGATCTGCGCTTGCGCCTCGCCTGCCAATGGCTAAATCAAGGCCAGATCTCGGTAAGTGACATAGCCCAACGGTTGGGCTATGCCAACGTGGCGAATTTTTCTAAGGCGTTTAAGAGATGGGCAGGCTGCCCACCGACGCGGTGGCATTCCTGGTCAGTTAGCGCACCTATAGCCGTAGAAGAAGCAAAGGAAGCATCAGAATTCAACAGCCAGAGCTCAGTGACAGATGAGCAGCTACTGCCAGCAATGCGGTGACATAGCCACATTCAAATAGCCAACTTTTAAACTCTTAATCGTTCGCCAATACAGGCACCCAAGCAGCAGCGAAGACATAACGTAGAGATACAAAAAAAGCGGATACGTTAAACGTATCCGCTTTAGTGTGCTCAATAAGAGTTATTTAATTAGAACTCGTATTCAACAGAACCTAAGAACGTGCGACCTGCCGTGTCATAGAGACTCAGCGCAATCTCACGAGACTCATCCCAGTTATCAGCAGCGATAGACGGGTCTTCGTCCGTCACGTTGCGAATACCGAAAGACACTTTAGCGTTGTCCATTGCATTCCAAACAACGTTTACAGTGTGCATGCCCCATGAGTCATACTTGCCACCGGTCGACGTTTTTACACCGTCTGTGTAATTGTAAACCCAGTTAGCATCAACAGCACCGTAGGAGTAACCCATGGTTGCACTGGCGCGAAACTCCGGATAACCCGTTGAGCTGGTTGCCGTACCAACGCGGCGCAGTGTTGCAAAAGGCGTTTCTTCTGTATAGGTGCGTAGTTTCGCCACCTGCAACTCAGGACTAAAGATACCTACATTGGTGTCCAAGCTGTACTGAACTCGCAAGTCCATGCCGCTAACTTCTTGGCTGTTCAGGTTAGCAACAGCATTGATCAAGCCACATTCAGGAGGAGTACCAGTTACACAACGCGATAACGTACCTGGAACACCGTTCTCACTAGGGTTACGGTTAACAATGATACCAGCAGGCAAGCTACCAGATTGCTCCAGAGTCATGATGTCTTGCTCGCTGAGGCTAGCGATAACATCGTCTACTTTTACCTTATACCAATCTAAGCTAACCATAAGATTGTCAACAGGTTCTGCAAAGATACCAAAGTTAAACGAAGTTGAAGTCTCTGCTTCCAGCTCAGGGTTACCGGTTTGGAAAACCTCATACTGGGCAGTTTGACAGTCTTCGCCAAAAAGACCTTGTGCTTCACAACGAGTGGTATCTTTAAAGCGCTCGAATGACTGCGCAGGTTTAGAATAGATATCCGTCAGGTTAGGTGCCTTAAACCCTTGGCCAGCAGAGGCACGCAAAGTCAGACGCTCAAATGGTGAATAGCGCAATGCAATTTGCGGAGACAACTGAGAGTCAAAGTCACTGTAGTCATCAAAGCGAGCAGCAACAGTTACATCAAACTCGTAAGTAATCGGCAGGAACATTTCACCATAGGCCGCCCAGCGATCACGCTCACCAGAAGCAGAGTTACCGGCAGAGCCGATAATGTTCTGAGCTTCTCGCTGAGTATCATACAGATCACGGTACTCTTCTCGTGCGGTTTCAACACCAACAGCCCAACCTACGTTTGAACTGAGACCGAAGTCCAATTCACCATCGAAGTTAACCATGAAGGCGTAATAGTCAGTGGCCAAGTCACGAGACAGTGTCGCCGCACTCTGGTTCACTGCATCACGGTTATCCTCACTGCCTGGGTTCAGGAAGTCATACTCACCATCCGCCACCAAGCGCTCAATTTCAGACTTGATGATATAAGTCCGGCCTTCTTCATTGGCATCGTAGTTGTACTGCTGAGCAGCCACACTGTAGTTGATGCCTGTATCGAATACTTGGCCTTCAATACCAACAGTGGTATCGAACTGAATAGACGTGGTGCTATCGTCACGCGGCCCATGCGCTGTAAAGCGGTGGAATAAGTCGTAGTCTTCGCCACGGTCATTTAGCGGTGCATCCCCAGCAATACGAAAGAAGCCAACTGCTGGTGCAAATCGACCGAAGGTTTCCATCTTGCTGATGCGATTTTCTAAAAACAGAGTGTGAGTTTCACCGATATTCTGGCGTGCATTCATAAAGGTAGAGAAGCGCTCAGACCCCATAGTGATAGCAGCAGAACTGGTGTAATCGTAACCACAAACATCACCAGAAGTACCGAAAGCATCCTTAACGACGACAAAGCCATCGCGTGAACAGTCGTCTACCAAGAAAGACTCGGTAAATCCGGTGTTAAAACCGGTATTACCGCCTGGGCTAATACCGCTGGTTGCGGCAATAGCCGGCTTATCGTTGGTGTAACTCGACTTCGCATAGTCACGGTTTGCAGCATAAACTGGATCCTTACGCTGCCAATCCAAAGAGAATACCAAACTCGAGTCTTTATCAGATGCACCATAAGTTACTTTTACAGCATTGGTGTTTTCATCACCGTGTGAGCCATGCTCACGACTGTATTTTACTTTGGTGCCGTTGTAGTCGCTTTTCATGATGATGTTAACAACACCACCAATGGCATCGGCTCCGTATACGGCAGAGGCGCTGTCTGTCAGCACTTCGATACGCTCAACTGCAGACATAGGGATGGTGTTCAAGTCGACTGCTGAAGAGCCAGTGAACGGAGTACCCGGGACACGACGGCCGTTAATCAACACAGCTGTGCGATCCGCGCCCAAGCCACGCAAATCGATCAGAGCAGCGCCACCAAAACTGGAACCAGACTGCTCACGATAAGAACCCAGCGAGTTATAAGGCGTGTTACGCAGGGCATCCGCGACGTTTTCCAAGCCGGCTGCTGCCATCGCGTCACCATCTAAAACGGTCACGGGACGAGGTGAGTCATTTACGGTGGTTGAAATCCTTGAACCAGTTGCGATCACCTCTTCGATGACCTCATTTGATTGAGTTTCTGCAGCCATCGACACCATTGGCACAGCGGCCAAGGATGCTGTACCGATCGAGCCGAGAATGATAGCTCGGGACAGAAGGGTTTTTCTCATTAGATTCTCTCCAAGTTGAAGCCGTTAGGGTTAGGCTTCCTCTTCGTTCCTGGTGCCGCATGTCACGCAGCACATCGATTTTTATCTCCGCTATAACGGAAACTGTCGGGCTTCCAAAAGCAGAACACGGGCCAATGTAACAGATAGTTCATAAAGAGTTGGTAGCTAGTTCCATAAATTATAAGCAACCTGAGTATTCACTAAATAAATAAACCCATCAGCACGGGAATTGGCGGCATATCCAGGGCTTATTTCTGATAACTTTTGTCATAACAGGCCACATTCGAATTTTCTTCGTTTTGACCCTTGCTTTTTTGCACCAATCTGATGCACCCAAAGACACCCAGGTAACATTTTAGTGCGCGTGTAACTTTTCGTAGCTAAGGGTTAACACTTTGGTGTTACCCGCCCATCTATATGGATATTTTTATTAATAGACAAGAAGAGATATGCAAACCTTTGATTCTTGGTGGATTTGAATCAACGCAACAGAAAGCCAACAACCCGCTGCAGGGCCTGCCATAGACGCACTGAGGGGTTGAGGACATAGGTATTAGAAACAAGACCCAAGCACCATAAGCGAGCCAGTATTAGTACCAATGCGACTTGCCAGACCCAAGTCAAAGCCGTACATTTGCCGACTTTGTCAGCGACTAACCACCGCTGGCGTACTTTATGCTAAGGGATGCAACGCTGCCCATTAGGCACTTGGAAGTCTCTGATTTATGGCCGTTTTACACGAACGATCGTAGCCAGAGGCAACCTGGATAAATTAACCGAACTGGCTGTGTAGCGGCCACAAGCTGACACAGTAACCGAGTCCGAGTAATCACCATGAACCTTGTTCAACAACTTAGCGCATTGTTGGCCCTCACCCTTGCGGTGAGTGGCTGTAGCGATGCAAATTGGAATGACCCCAACCCGACATCCAAGAGCGAGGAAGTTACTTACTACTTTAGCTTCTTGAATCGTCCAAAGCATTTGGACCCCGCTCGTTCATACAGCGCCGATGAGTCACAGTTCATCGATCAGATCTACGACCCCCCGTTGCAATATCATTATTTAAAGCGCCCTTATGAACTGGAGCCCGCCACGCTGACCCAGATGCCGGAAGTGTATTATCTGGATGAGCAAGGTCAGCGCCTGGCTGACGATGTCGAAGACCCCGCTTACACCGTTTATGAATTAACGTTGAAGCAAGGCATCATGTACCAACCGCATCCGGCGTTTGCACGCACCGATGACGGTAACTTCACCTATGATTTTGCCACCGAAGAAGACAGCGCCAGCTATGTGACGCTGAATGACTTCACCGAAATGGGCACCCAAGAGCTGACCGCTGAAGATTATATTTATCAAATTAAGCGCCTGGCCGACCCCAAACGTCTCGCCCCGCTGCGCGGTTTGCTCAGTGAATACATTGTTGGCATGAAGGAGTTTAGCCAAGAAGCCGCTAAACGCCGTGAAGGCATGGACAGCAACGACTGGCTGGACTTGCGCGACATGGAAATGGAAGGCCTGGAGCTGGTGGACGATTACCGCTTCCGCATCAAATTAAAAGGCATTTATCCACAATTCCAATATTGGTTAGCGTTTCACTTCTTCGCTCCCGTCCCTTGGGAAGTCGACCGTTTCTACCACATGCCCGGCTTACCTGAGCGCAATATCACGCTGGACTGGCACCCCGTCGGTACTGGCCCGTTCATGATGGTTGAGAACAACCCAAGCTCGCAAATCGTATTGGAGCGCAACCCCAATTATCGCGAAGACTTTTACCCCAGCGAAGGCATGCCAGCAGATAAAGAAAATGGCTTGCTGGCGGATGCCGGTAAGCGCTTGCCGTTTATTGATCGCGCCGTATATCGCTTGGAAAAAGAAGCCATTCCGCGCTGGACCAAGTTTATGCAGGGTTATTATGACCAATCGCTTATTGCTAACGACAGCTTTGACCAAGCCGTCGACATGGGCAGCGATGGCATCAACCTCAGCGATGAAATGCAAGCTAAGGGCGTGACCTTAGATAAGGCCATTAAGCCATCTACATTCTATCTGGGCATGAACATGCTCGACGATGTAGTTGGCGGCGACTCAGAGCGGGCACGCAAACTGCGCCAAGCCATCGCCATTGCCTACAACACAGAAGAATACATTCAGATCTTTTCCAATGGCCGCGGTGAGGCGGGCATGAGCCCAATACCACCGGGTATTTTCGGCACCCAAGAAGGCGAAGCAGGCATCAACCCACTGGTATACGACTGGGTCGATGGCAAACCACAGCGCAAGTCTATTGAAGAAGCCAAGCGCTTACTGGCAGAAGCCGGTTATCCCAATGGCCGTGATGAAGAGACCGGTGAGCCACTGGTACTCAACCTGGACATCACCACCACCAGCGCAGCCAAATCACGACTAGCATGGATGCAAAAGCAGTTCGAAAAAATCGACCTGCAGCTGAACATTCGTGCCACAGACTACAACCGCTTTAAAGAAAAAATGGAAACCGGTAATGCCCAGATTTATTCCTGGGGTTGGTTGGCCGATTATCCGGACCCTGAAAACTTCCTATTTTTATTGTATGGGCCTAACTCCCAAGTTGATTCAAAATCTGGGGTTAACTCGGCCAACTTTAAAAATACTCGCTACGATGAGCTGTTCGAGGAAATGAAGCTGTTGCCAAATGGCCCAGAGCGCATGGCAGTCATTCGCGAAATGGTCGACATCGTGCGTACCGAAGCGCCTTGGGCTTCTATGTACCATGGCCATGACTACATGCTGAACAACGCGTGGGTCACTAATGCCAAACAACACGGTATTTCTAAAGCGACGCTGAAATACATCAATATCGATCAGGACCTGCGCCGCGAGAAGCAAAGCGAGTGGAATAAGCCCAACTTATTGCCACTACTTCTGGTGATCTTGCTGATTGCCGCACTCGTTGTTCCCGCCATCATGGTGTATCAGCGCCGCCAGAAACAGACGATTGGAGAGTAATTAGTCCATGCTTACTTATATTATTCGGCGTTTGTTGTACGCCATCCCGATTTTGATTGGCGTTAACCTACTAACGTTTGCACTGTTCTTTATGGTCAATACACCTGACCAAATGGCGCGTGTGCAACTGGGTGAAAAACACGTTTCCGAAGCTGACATCGAGCAATGGAAAGCGGATCGCGGCTATAACAAGCCGCTGTTCTTCAACACCCAACCTGACAGCGATGGTGTATTAACCGACACCATCTTCTTTGATAAATCGATCAAACTGCTGGCCTTTGAATTCGGCAAGTCCGATGAAGGCCGCTCCATTGGTGCCGACATCAAAGAGCGCATGTGGCCATCGCTGGCGGTATCGATCCCGACCTTTATCGTTGGCATTCTGGTGAATATTTGTATCGCTTTGCTGGTGGTGATGTTCCGTGCTACCAGTTTTGAGGTCGCTGCCATGGCCTTTTGCGTGATGCTGCTGTCTATTTCACCAGTGTTTTATGTGATTGGCGGTCAGTTCTTCTTTGCCAAGCTGTGGTCATTGGTACCAATTTCTGGCTACCTCCCTACTGAGCCGTGGCGCTTTATTATTTTACCCGTGATTGTCGGGGTCATCGCCGGCATTGGTGCAGGCACACGCCTCTATCGCACTGTGTTCGTCGAAGAAGCCAACAAAGATTACATCCGTACCGCTCGCGCCAAAGGTGTGCCTGAGTTGACGGTTTTGTTCCGCCATTTGCTACCGAATGGCATGATCCCAGTACTGACCAGTGTGGTGGTGATTATTCCATCACTGTTTATGGGCAGCCTGCTAGTCGAGTCTTTCTTCGGCATTCCAGGCCTTGGCAGCTACACCCTGGATGCCATTAACGCCCAGGACTTCGCCATTGTGCGCTCTATGGTTTTCTTAGGGTCTGTCCTCTACATCATTGGTCTGTTGTTGACCGACATCTCCTACACACTGGTTGATCCGAGGGTGAAGTTGTCATGAAGCCGGTTATTCTTTGGAGTGATGTGCTGATCTTTATTTTGGTCATCAGCCTCACTGCGTTTATTGTTCAATTACGTAAAAGCCCGCAGGCGCGTGAGCGCTGGCGCTCAGTTTTCACCAACAAAGTTGGCTTGGTGAGCTTTGTTGTTATTTTGTTCTACGTGTCCGTCGCCTTACTCGACTCGCTGCATTTCAGGACAGCTTTGCCAAGCAATGGCGACGACCCGCAGCAGGCAACGGCTTATAGCAACGAAGTTCAGTCGGTGCTGGACTTAGCGCTGTCAAATCTGCACGCCAGCAATGAAAAAACTTACTCTGCGCCCTTTGCTATTCACTCGTTTGTTAAAGAAAACTTAGAAGCAGAAGACGGCAGTATTTATCGTGATTACGCCCGTTTAGAGCACGCGGGTCAGCACCTTGAAAGCGAAGCTGACCGCGCTGGCGATATTCTGTGGCGCAGCCTGGTCGCCATCATGACGGGCTTGTTAATTGCTGCGGCTTTGATTGCCCTACACAAGTTTGTATTGCGCCGTGGCGGTGATAGCGACATTCCCTGGAATGCTGCCTACGTCACCATCGCCATTTTAAGCGCCATGGCTTGTTGGGTAATTCAACTGAGCGAGGTGTATCACGTCATGGGCACCAATAAGGTCGGTGCCGATGTAATGTACAGTAGCATTAAAGCCATTCGCACCGGTGTGTTAATTGGTACGCTGGCGACCATGGTCACGCTGCCATTTGCCATTATTTTGGGCATCAGCGCGGGTTACTTTAAAGGCTTGGTCGACGACATTGTTCAGTACATTTATACGACCTTAAGCTCGATTCCGAGCATCCTACTGATTGCCGCTTCTGTGCTGTTAATCGATGTGTATATCGAGACCCATGCCGAAGACTTTAACCTGACGATTTTGCGCTCTGACTTTAAGTTCCTAGCACTGTGCGCCATCTTGGGTCTGACCAGCTGGACCACCCTGTGCCGTCTGTTGCGCGCAGAAACCCTCAAGGTAAGTCAGTTAGAATACGTGCAAGCCGCCCACGCGTTTGGTGTTAGTCACAGCAACATTATTACGCGTCATATTTTGCCCAACATTACCCACATCATTTTGATTACCCTGGTTCTCGACTTCAGTATGTTCGTACTGGCGGAAGCACTGCTGTCATACATCGGTGTCGGCGTTGACCCAAGCATGCACAGCTGGGGCAACATGATTAACGCAGCCCGCTCTGAACTGTCCCGCGACCCATTCGTCTGGTGGCCGGTGATTTCTGCCTTCCTGTTAATGTTTACCTTGGTATTGGCAGCCAACCTGTTCTCAGATGAAGTACGTAATGCGTTTGACCCGCGGACTGTTAAGGAGGGTAACTGATGACTAACAACACAGTACTGCAGGTAAACGACCTCAAAGTACGCATTGGCCAGCGCGGCAATGAGCTGGTCAAAGGCATCAGCTTTCATATTGATCGGGGCGAAATTTTCGCCCTGGTGGGCGAGTCCGGCTCGGGTAAATCACTGACGTCGTTATCCGTCATGCGCTTGCTGCCCAACGCCTTGCAAGTCGCCAGTGGCAGCATCGTACTCGGCGATACCCACCTGTTCCGCCTGACTGAAGCGGAAATGAACAATATTCGTGGCAAGCGCATTGCCATGATTTTCCAAGAGCCGCAAAGCTCGCTCAACCCGGTGCAAACCATTGGCGATCAGCTGAAAGAAGTTATCCAGCTGCACCAAGACATTGCCGCCGGCGAGATGAATAAAAAAATGGTTTCCTTACTCGAAGAAGTGGGGATTCCTGAGCCGGCCACACGCTTAAAGTGGTACCCGCACCAGCTGTCGGGCGGTCAAAAGCAGCGCATCATGATTGCCATGGCGCTGGCTTGTGAGCCAGAACTGTTGATTGCCGATGAGCCAACCACGGCATTGGATGTGACCATTCAGCGTCAAATTCTGGAGCTGCTCAACAACTTACGTAAGAGCCACAATCTCAGCGTGTTGCTGATCACCCACGACATGGGCGTGGTGGCTGAAATGGCCGACCGTGTGGCAGTGATGCAGTACGGCGAAATTCTTGAGCAAGCCGACCGCGACACCTTTTTCAAAAACCCGCAGCACGAGTACAGCCGCCGGCTAATTAACTCATTGCCGGGCATGGATCATTACCTCAGCGCTCAAAGCCAAGAAAACCTGTTGAGCGTCGAGGGCTTGCGCATCTGGTTCCCGAAGAAACAAGGCTTGCTACAACGCACAACGGGCCACACCAAAGCCGTTGATGACGTTTCTTTTACCGTTGGCAAGCAAGAAACCTTGGCATTGGTGGGCGAGTCTGGTTCTGGCAAAACCACCACTGGTAAAGCGATTCTGCGCTTAAACGAAATTTACGGTGGCTCCATTCGCTTTAATGGCCAGGAAATCACCGATCTGAATCGCAAAAGCTTTATGCCGCTGCGCCGCGACATTCAGATTATTTTCCAAGACCCGTTTTCTTCGATGAACCCGCGCATGAGCATTCGCGAAATCATTGAAGAAGGCATGCTCAGCCTAGAGGTCGGACAAAACGCCGAAGAGCGCGAGGCGACCATGCAGCGTCTGCTGGCCCGGGTTGGCATGCTGCCCGAGCATTTAAATCGCTATCCGCATGAATTCTCGGGCGGTCAGCGTCAGCGCATCGCCATTGCCCGCGCCTTGGCGGTGAACCCAAAGCTGATCATTTGCGACGAGCCAACGTCAGCACTGGACGTGTCTATTCGTGGCCAAGTGTTGGATTTGCTGCGTGAGCTGCAGGACGAGCTGGGAGTTTCCTACCTGTTTATTACCCACGATTTATCCATCATTCCACACCTGGCGCATCGCGTTGCGGTGATGAAAAACGGCCAAATCGTTGAACAGGGCGCGACGGAGCAAATCATGCAATCGCCGCAGCATCCTTATACTCAGCAGCTGCTGGCTGCTGCACCGCGCTCGCCACTGGAGCACGCATAACGCTCAATAAGGTCGGCATTCGCCGGCCTTAAGTTGACAGCGCATACATCCTTGGGTTGAATGATTTAATCATTTGACCCAAGGCCCTGCATGAACTCTGCCTCCTATCATCACGGTAATTTGCGCCAAGCCCTGCTGGACGCGGCACTGTTATTGATTCGCCAACACGGCATAGAGCAACTCAGCCTGCGAGCCATCGCACGTGAAGTCGGCGTATCACAAACCGCGCCCTATCGCCACTTCGCCGATAAAAACCAGCTGTTCGTAGAAATCGCCATTCAAACCTTTAATGAACTGGCTCAGCACTGCCAGGCAGCGTTGCAAGCGAATGCCTCCACACTCGATAACATCCGCCATTGCGGTTTGGCCTACGTGCATTTTGCCATTGCCAACCCAGAGCGCTACAAGCTGACCTTCGGCCAGAGCATTGAACACCGTCAAGACTACCCGGAGCTATTGGCCGCCGGCATGAACTCCTTCGCTGTATTACTCGATTTGGTTGAGCAAGGCATTCAAGACGGCTCACTGTTGCCGCTGGATGCTCAACTCATGGCCAACACCTGCTGGTCGACCATTCACGGTTTTGCCTCATTGGCTATTGACGGTTTCTACCAACGCCAGTGCCTCACACTCAGCAATGACCAACTGATCAACAATATGATTGACCTGGCAACCCGCGCCATCTGTAGTCAGCCGCCAGACCTGATGAAAAATACTGACCAATAAGGCAAAAATTACCTAAGACCAAAGTGGTACTACCGTTCGGGATTGGCTCATCCCAGGGGTGTTCGCCGCGCAGCAACACGCTATACTGCCGCCCTTTTATGACATGGCAGTAAGGCAGCGCACTATGGCTAAACAGACCGCACTGTACCAACAGCACCTCGAAGCAGGTGGCAAAATGGTGGATTTTGGTGGCTGGGATATGCCCATTCACTATGGTTCGCAAATTCAGGAACACAACGCCGTACGCGAGCAAGCCGGCGTGTTCGACGTCTCCCACATGACCATCGTCGACATCACCGGCAGTGATGCCAGAGCCTATTTGCAGCGCTTGCTGGCCAATAACGTCGATAAACTCAAAACCCCAGGCAAAGCCCTCTACAGCGGCATGCTGAACGAGCAAGGCGGCGTCATCGACGATTTAATCGTGTATTTAACCGACGATGGTTATCGCACTGTGGTGAACTGCGCCACACGAGAAAAAGACCTGGCTTGGATGGAGCAACAACGCGAAGGCTTCGACGTCACCCTAACAGAGCGCCCAGAGCTGGCTATGTTGGCGGTACAAGGGCCTAACGCTATCGCTACCGTCGCCAATATTTTCAACACCACGGGTCGTACTCATATGGCCGAGTTGGTGCAAAATCTAAGTGTTTTCCAGGGCCTGCCCTGCGATGGTTGGTTTATTGCCCGCACGGGTTACACCGGCGAAGACGGCTTGGAAATCATGATTCCTGAGCAGCAAGTCGCCGATTTCTGGCAAGCATTATTAGCCAACCAAGTTCAGCCGGCAGGCCTGGGCGCGCGTGATACCTTGCGTTTGGAAGCCGGCATGAACTTATATGGCAACGACATGGATGACAGCGTCAGCCCGCTGCAAGCCGGCATGGGTTGGACCATTGCCTGGGAGCCAGCCGAGCGTGAATTTAATGGCCGTGCCCCGCTGTCTAGCGAAAAAGAAGCCGGTGACAGCCCCAAACTGGTGGGCCTGATTTTAGAAGGCCGCGGCATTATGCGCGCCCATCAAAAAGTGGTGGTCGAAGGCGTTGGCGAGGGCGAAATCACCTCCGGCACCTTTTCTCCGACCATGCAGAAATCCATCGCCATGGCGCGCGTGCCGCGTGCAACCGGCGATAGCTGTGAGGTTGAAGTGCGTGGTAAATTGGTGGCCGCCAAAGTGGTGAAGTTGCCCTTCGTCCGTAACGGTAAAATCGTCTGCGAATAATTCACCCTTACAAAAACACCATCGCCCAGACTTCAGCGGCGATGAGGCGCACTCACCGCGCCACCCGTTAATAGATAGGAGAGACACGATGAGCAACATTCCACAAGACTTAAAATACGTAAAATCCCACGAGTGGCTGCGCTTAGAAGAAGACGGCAGCGTGACCGTTGGCATTACCGATTACGCTCAGCAGCAACTGGGTGACGTGGTCTTTGTTGAACTGCCTGAAGTGGATACCGAAGTGGGCGAAGGCGACGACATCGCTGTGGTGGAGTCAGTGAAAGCGGCTTCCGATATTTACGCCCCACTGCCTGGCAAAATCGTTGCCGTCAACGAAGCACTGGTGGATGCACCAGAAAAAGTCAATGAAGACCCATACGGCGAAGCCTGGTTTTTCCGCATGGAACTGGCCAACGCAGACGACATGAATGAGCTGCTGAGCGCTGACGACTACAAAGCTGAGTGCGAATAACTCGCCCCTCGCCGGGTTCACTCTACCCGGCTCTCCCCCCGTTTTTTTAGTACGAGCAAGCCCATGACCACATTGTCTTTAAAACAACTGGAACAGCACGACAGTTTTGTTGGCCGTCACATCGGTAGCAATGGCGCCGGCCCTGATGCGCGCGAAGAAAATGCCATGCTGAACGTGATCGATGCTGAGTCCCTCGACAGCCTGACCGCAGAAATTGTGCCGCAGGACATTTTGCGCGAGCCATTTCTAAGCATTGCTGACAGCCGTAATGAAGCCGAAGCATTGGCCTATTTGCGCAGCCTGGCCGAGCAAAACCAGGTGTTCAAAAGCTACATTGGCCAAGGCTATCACGACACCATTATTCCACCTGTGGTTTTGCGTAACGTACTGGAAAACCCGGGTTGGTACACCGCCTACACGCCCTATCAGCCAGAAATTGCCCAGGGCCGCTTAGAAGCCTTGCTGAATTTCCAGCAAATGGTGATCGACTTTACCGGCATGGAGCTGGCCAACGCCTCGTTGCTGGACGAGGGCACTGCCGCCGCTGAAGCCATGGCGATGGCCAAGCGCTCGGTCAAGAAAAATAAGTCCAACACCTTTTATATTGATGAAAACTGCCTGCCACAAACCATCGACGTTGTTCGCACCCGCGCCGACGCCTTTGGCTGGGAGTTAATGGTCGGCCCCGCCGAGCAAGCGGGCGAGCACGACGTTTTTGGCGCCTTGTTCCAATACCCAGGCAAAGACGGTGCGGTGCAAGACTTGACCGATGTGATTGCAGCCCTGCACGAAAAACACGCACTGGCAGCCGTAGCCACCGATTTAATGGCGCTGGTGATGCTCAAAGCGCCAGGTGAAATGGGCGCCGATATTGTTCTGGGCAACGCTCAGCATTTTGGTGTACCGATGGGCTTTGGTGGCCCACACGCGGCCTTCTTTGCCACGCGTGATGCCTTTAAACGCTCAATTCCGGGCCGGATTATCGGTGTTTCCGTCGATGCCAACGGCCAGCCAGCGCTGCGCATGGCATTGCAAACCCGTGAGCAACACATTCGCCGCGAAAAGGCGAACTCCAACATTTGTACTGCCCAGGTATTGCTGGCGAATTTGTCGTCATTTTATGCCGTATATCACGGCCCGCATGGTCTTAAAACCATTGCCCAACGCATTCATCGCCTAACCGATATTCTTGCCAAAGGCTTAACCAGCAAAGGCCTGACTATTGTTAATCAGCATTGGTTCGACACCCTTACCGTGCAGATTAAAGATAAAGACGCGGTGCTGGCACGCGCCCAGCAAGCCGGCATTAACTTGCGCATTGACCAAGGCGACACCCTGGGGGTGAGCTTGCATGAAAAAGTCACCGCCGCTGATGTACAGCAGTTGTTTGATGTCATGCTAGGCGAAGGCCATGGTTTGGATGTGTACGCATTGGATGGCGAAGTGCAAACTGCCGATACTATTCCAGCAGCCGTGCAACGCGACACGCCGTTCCTGGAGCATCCGACCTTTAATCGCTACCACACCGAGCATGAAATGCTGCGCTATATGAAGCGTTTGGAAGCGAAAGACCTGGCCATGAACCACAGTATGATTACCCTGGGTTCGTGCACCATGAAACTCAATGCCACCACGGAAATGATTCCGGTGACCTGGCCTGAGTTTGCCAACATCCATCCGTTTGCTCCGCGTGAGCAAACCGTCGGCTATGAAAAAATGATCGCCGAGCTGGACGATTATTTAAAAACCATTACCGGTTTTAACACCATTTGCATGCAGCCTAACTCAGGTGCGCAAGGTGAATACGCCGGCCTGCTGGCGATTAAAAAGTATCACGAAAGCCGCGGCGAAGGTCATCGCAATGTGTGCTTGATTCCACGCTCGGCCCACGGTACCAACCCGGCCTCGGCGCAAATGGCGTCCATGCGCGTGGTAGTCACGGAATGTGACGAGCACGGCAACGTTGATTTTGCTGATTTAAAAGCCAAAGCCGAAGAGTTAAGCGAGCAGCTGTCTTGCTTGATGCTGACTTACCCTTCTACTCACGGGGTGTATGAAAAAGGCGTTAAAGAAATTTGCGACCTGATTCACCAGCACGGCGGCCAAGTATATATGGACGGCGCTAACTTGAATGCACAAGTGGGCCTCACGTCTCCAGGTCATATTGGTGCCGATGTTACCCATATGAACCTGCACAAAACCTTTGCCATTCCCCACGGTGGTGGCGGCCCGGGCATGGGTCCAATTGGTGTGGCCGATCATTTGGCGCCGTTTGTGGCGAACCATTTACAGCGCCCGATCGAAAACGCCGCGACGGGCAATGGGCCTGTATCCTCAGCGCCGTTTGGCTCGTCCAGTATTTTACCCATTAGCTGGATGTACATTACCTTGATGGGCGGCAATGGCCTGCGTAAAGCAACCCAAAATGCTCTGTTAAAAGCCAACTATTTGGCCAAGCGTTTAAGTGCTCATTACCCGATTTTATACAGTGGTGATAATGGTCGCGTGGCGCACGAGTGCATCGTCGACTTACGCCCTATCAAGGCCGAAACCGGCATTACCGAAGTAGATATTGCCAAGCGCTTAATGGATTACGGTTTTCATGCACCGACCATGTCGTTCCCAGTGGCGGGCACCTTTATGATCGAGCCAACGGAATCGGAGAGCATGGCGGAAATTGATCGCTTTGCCGATGCCATGATCGCCATCAAGGGTGAAATCGACGCCGTCGCCAGTGGTGAGCTGGACAGTGAAGACAACCCACTGAAGCACGCACCGCATACTGCCGAAGCCATTGCCGGCAATTGGTCGCATAAATACAGCCGTGAACTCGCCGCCTACCCTAGCCGCAACTTAGGGGCGCACAAGTTCTGGCCCAGTGTCGGCCGCATTGACGATGTCTATGGCGATCGCAACTTGATTTGCTCTTGCCCAGCCATCGAAAACTACGAGGATTAATCCTCAAAAAAACAGCCGGCTAAGCCGGCTGTTTTTTTATCATCACTGCAGCTGGTTAAATAGTTGCTGCCCTATACTGGCGATGGCGGCATTTCTATCGGCAAAGCTGGCCTCAGTTTCAGCCATATAAATCGCTATTACCCAAGGCTGCTCAGCTCCCTGCGGCCACACCAGCGCCGTTATTGCCCGTGCACCATGACCGCCAGCACCACTGCGATCGGCTATTTGCCAACCTTTGGGCAACACCTTGCGCAATAAACCATCGGCCACCTGATTTTTTTGCATCCACAAGCGCAACTGCTGCTGCGCTGCTTTAGGCAAATCCTCGGCGACAAGTAAGCGATGCAATGTTTTGCTGATCGCGATGGGTGTGGTGGTATCGCGCTCATCACCAGGGATGGCGCTATTTAACTGTGTTTCTCGCCGGTCCAAGCGGGTGATGTCATCGCCTTGCTGGCGCAAGAACTCGGTGAGCGCGGGCGGCCCACCTAAGGCATCCAGCACCAAATTGGCGGCGCTGTTATCGCTGGTTGCCAAGGTGATGGCGCACAGCTCAGGCAACGCCATGGTAGCGCCCACACGCTCTTTAATAACGGGTGCGTAGCTGACGAGATCCGTCTGCTTAATCGTCACTTTTTGCTTATTCACATCAGGAGAGGCCAACAGCTGCGCACACAGAAGGCTTTTAAAAGTGCTGGTCAGTGCAAAACGTTGCTCGCCCTGATACGACCAAGCCAAATCGCCATTGGGGGCCAGTATCGCAACGCCAACTCTGGCTTCTAGCTTGCGCTCGATGCCACGAGTGACTTGCTCTACTTTGGACCAATCCGCCCACGCCATAGCGGGCAGCCAAGCCGCAATCAGAGCCAAGGTGGCTAGAAATCTACAATACATGCGCACTGTCCTTAAAAAGCGCGATTCTACGGCGTTTCAGAGCTGAACAAAATGACACGCCCTCTATACTGGCGTCATTTGCCATTTACTCTGCGAATCATTACTATGCTCGCCCCGCAGGAGAGAAGGCTCAAGCCTCGCCGAAGGCGCAAACTCCCATAAACGCTCAGGCACCCGGACTGCGGAATCAAAAACGCCAACTGGAGAGCGGTTGCAACAGCAACCCACCGACGGGGCAAGCAATGTCTGAGTGGTCATTGCTAAACTCTCAGGTAACCGGACAGGGGGAGGGGCACAGACGACTGCAGGAGTACTGCATGCTGACCCTTGCCTATTTGATTGCCATTACCGCTGAAGCCATGACGGGCGCCTTAGCCGCCGGTCGACGACAAATGGATTTATTTGGCGTTTCTTTAATTGCCTTTTTAACCGCCCTGGGCGGCGGTACCGTACGCGACGTCTTGTTGGGCAACTTTCCCGTCAACTGGACCCGCCACCCTGAATACATTTATCTCACCATTGGCGCTGGCCTGTTCACCTGGCTGATTGTGCGTTGGGTGCATAAACTGCGACAGTTGTTTTTGGTGCTGGATGCCATCGGCCTAGTGGCTTTTACTCTGATTGGCTGTAACGTTGGCATGGAGCTGGGGTACGAGCTGCCCGTCGTGGTCATGGCCGGCATCATTACCGGCATATTTGGCGGCATTTTGCGCGACATTTTATGTCAGCGCGAACCTGAAGTGCTGCATCGCGAGCTCTACGCCAGCGTGTCACTGATCGTTGCTTTGCTGTACTTGCAACTGCGCCACTTGGGGATCAACGAAGACAGCACCTTATTGGCCGCGTTTAGCGTCGGGGTGTTACTGCGAATGTGTGCATTGCGCTGGCACTGGCAGTTGCCGACGTTTCATCTGAACGCCTCAACGGAAGGCAGCTTTTAGCGCTGAAACTGCGTCAGTTTGATGTACATCAGCGCCGTTGAAATCACATCGCCAATGGCGGTGTGACGTTCAATAACGGGCACTTGCAGGTCTTTGGCCAGCCCCTCAAAGGTGAGGTCCAACTGCAGTTCTGGAATATAACGGCGCTTTTGATTGACGTAGATTTCTGAAACTTCGATAAAGCGGTTCGGTAATTTAAAGTTGTATAAACGCTTAATGTAGCGATTCAAAATCGCGCGGTCGTATTCAATGTAGAAACCGCAAATCGGCCGATTACCGACGAAATCCAACACCTTTTCAATCGCCTCAGCACTGCTAACACCAAGGTGGCGATCTTCGCGACGCAAATAGTGAACGCGAACCGCATTTTCATCGGTCTTCGCCGTGGATTTCACCGTCAAATCTAACGCCTGTGACAGCTGAATTTCTTGGCCCTTGACCACCACCGCAGCCACACTCAGCAATTCGCCTTTGCGCTTGTCGAACACGCTGGTTTCGCAATCCAGCACCACCACTTCGTCGCCATCATATGGGTCGGCCAAATGCCGCCAACGCCCTTCTGGCGGCAAGAAGCCTGGCATTTGTCGCCTCAGCCAGTAACGCATCAGAAGTTCTCCAGGTGGTAGTGATGCACCAGTAATTGCTTAAATTTTTTCACCCGATGCAACGCATGGCGCAGCAGGCTGCGATCCACACTGCGCAAATGCTCAAGATTCAATTGCTGACTTAAACCTGGGTTATCGGCCTTGATCGCTAACTGCTGGCGCAAGCGTATGCGCACAAACAATAACAGCGCATCCTTTAAGCCTTGCACCACTTCTTCGTCCAAGATCTGATGCTGCTGCAACCAATCGAGGCGTTCTAGGGTATTGCAAGCATCCACCGCGTGTTCAAAAGCCAAGGCACGCACCCCATGCACCAAGGGAAAAATACCGCCTTTTTTAATATCGATTTTGCCGTGATCCTCACGAATCTTACCCAAGAAAGTGAGCGGCGTTTCGAACTGCAGCGCCGGCTTGGCAAACCAGGCAGAAATCATACTGGAGCGCAAATCACTGTGTTGCCAGCGTGCTTTGACGTCATCAAACAGGTTTTTATCACCACAGACCGGTTCGCCATCCATCAAAATGGCCATGTTCATCATGGCATTGGGCGAGCCCGAATTAAGCCAACGCCCGACCTTGCCTTGCCAGCCTTCGACTGTGTTGATCCAGCTGTCGTTAATAAACATCACACCACCTGGGCAGGGTGGATAGCCAAATTCCAACAGTGCCTGATGCAACTGATTAAGCAGCGGCATCACCGCTTCACGCTCGTGCTCATGCTTTAAAATGACGGCGTTGTCTTGGTCTGTTTTCAGGATTTGCTCGCCCCGCCCTTCACTGCCAAGCACCAAGATGCATACCCGGTCGCGCAAGCGCGGTGGAAATATCAAATCAAACGCGCGCTGCAGCAAGCGTCGGTTGAGCGTGGTCACCAGCTCCATAATGGCCGCCATTTTTACACCTTGCTCAGACAACGAACGAATCAAGGTGTCTAACCTTTGCGCCGCCACCACCAGCTCTTTCAAACTGCGCGATTGTTCAATGCGCATGGCAATCACGTGGGAGTGAGTGGAAAACAAACTGAGCATATCCATCAACTCCAACATGCCAACGATGTCGCCTTGACGGCGCACCACCACACGTTCGATTTGATATTGCGTCATCTGCAGCAGGGCTGAGAATAGAAACTCGCCGTATTCAACTGTGATTAAATCGTATTGCGCTATTTCCGCCACGCGCGTTTGCTTGGTTTTATCCCCCATCAAGGTGGCTTTCAGTAAATCGGTGCCGGTGACAATGCCAACGCCCCGACTAGAGCGCACTAACACAGCATCGTATTTTTGCTCGTGCATCAGTTCAGCGACGCGCGCTAGGTTGGTCTGACCATTCACATATACAGGTGGACGCATAGCGCTGTCATCGATGCGCGCCAGAATAAACTCCGACACACCGCTATCACGCTGCTCGACCAAGGAAGCTTGGGTGCCCAAGTCGGTTTTAAAATAAATCGAAAAATCATCGCTATCGTCTAATAGCTTAATAAAGTCATCAGCGCGCAATAAATAGCACAAGGTTTCTTCACAGGCGGTGTAGCGGTGTTTGCACGCAGACTCTAATACCGCGCGTACATCGAATATGTCCTCGCTGCCGTATTGCGAAAACACTTGTCCTTGGCCGTCACTTTCTTCTACCACGCCTTTGTAGACGATGAATAAACCGGGAGCGACCTGACCTTCATCAAGAATGACTTGATCCGCCTGGAAGAACACCAGGTCCAATCGTTGGGTCAGCCACTGGCGCTGCTCTGTCGATAAAAAACTGAAAGGCGGCTGATTGAGGTTGATCTGTATCGACATACATTGCCCTCCCGGCGAGCACTGTCTGCATCAGCCAAGCTCGAGGCCGGCGACAGGGCTGGGCTGTCTTTGATTATTCACATTCAGTGTAACCTTGCTCCTGCCAACACCCAGCACGACATTGGTCTAGCAGGCTTACAACCCCGCGAGAATGCAGGCGATTTCCCCAACAAGCATAAGGATTCAGCGCACCAATGGGCCATGCTATAGTGGCCGAAAACAATAAGCGAAGCCTGTTATGATTCCCGCTTGGCAGTTGATCGCCATTTCTGTGTTCTACATTGCCACCTTGTTCGCCATCGCTTGGTATGGCGATAAGCGCGCGCATCAAGGCCGTCCGATTCATCGCAGCGGGGTGATTTATAGCTTATCGCTGGCGGTGTATTGCACCTCCTGGACGTTTTATGGCGCCGTCGGCCAAGCCGCCACCACAGGCTGGACTTTTTTATCGGTGTATTTAGGGCCGACGCTGTTTTTGCTGTTGTTCTGGCGCATGATGGGCAAGATCATTCGCATCGCCAAAGAAAAGCGCCTGACCTCCATCGCCGACTTTATCGCCACCCGCTACGGTCGTGATCATACCCTGGCCATTTTGGTGACCTTGGTGGCGGTACTGGGGGTAATTCCCTACATCGCCTTACAGTTAAAAGCCATCGCCACCGGCTTTGAGTTGGTGACACAGCCCCTTGGCAATCATCGCGGCACCGACGTCAGCATGTGGCAAGACACGGCTTTTTATATCAGCTGTGCCATGGCGGTATTCGTCATTATGTTCGGCACCCGCGACATCGACGCCAGTGAGCAGCACCCAGGTATGATCATGGCGGTGGCGTTTGAGTCCCTGGTAAAGCTATTAGCCTTTGTCGCCGTGGGCATCTGGGTGATGACCAGCTTGTACGATTCACCGCTTGATCTGGCAACGCTGAGCCGTGAGATCGCATCCGATCATATTCTGTTTAATAGCGACATTATTTCCGTCAGCTTTTTACTGCAAACCTTGCTGGCCGGCTTTGCCATGCTGTGCCTGCCAAGACAATTCCAAGTGGGCATCATCGAAAACGAGTCGATCCATCATTTGCGCACAGCACGCTGGCTATTTCCTTTATATCTCATGCTGCTGATGTTGTTTGTCATGCCCATCGCGCTCAGCGGCGATTTATTTCTCAAACAACTGGGGTTTGCTCCCGACACCTATGTGCTCAGCTTGCCAGTAGCCCTAGGGCAAGAAACTCTGGCAGTCATGGCCTTTATTGGCGGAGGCAGTGCCGCAACCGGCATGATTATTGTCGCGACGGTGGCCATCAGCACCATGGTTTCCAATGAGCTGGTATTGCCGGTGTTTTTCCGCAGCCAGCAACATCAGGTGGAGCTGCAACAATCGACCACCGTCAGAGCCCTGGTGCTTACCGTAAGGCGCTTGGTCATTGTCGCCATGATGCTGCTGTCGTATCTGTTTTATCGCAGTGTCGGCGAGTTCGAATCGTTGGCGGCCATCGGTTTGCTGTCCTTTGCCGCGGTGGCCCAATTTGCTCCGCCGTTAGTCGGTGGTTTGATTTGGCAAAATGCCAACCGTCAGGGTGCCATGGCAGGCTTATTAAGCGGCACCTTTATCTGGTTTTACACCCTGTTATTGCCGCTACTGAGCGAAACCGTCAATGGCGACAGCAGCGGCACCCCATTGCTGGTTTACGGCCTGGATGAGTTCAGCTTTGGCGTCATCATGAGCCTTGTGGTCAATATTTCTTTCTTTGTTATATTCTCCCTGGCCACTAATGCCTCCGTGCGTGAGCGCATGTTGGCTTCCGATTACACCAGCACCAAAGCACCGCTGGCAGGGAACAAAGTGGCGCCCAGCTTTGACTGCAAAGTCGACGACGTGCGCGTGGTATTAGAGCGCATTTTAGGTGTGCGCAAATGCGAAGCATTTTTCGCTGACTACCAATCCAAGCACGGCGTGCAATATGACCATGCCATGGCGTCGACCACTTTATTGCACGATGCCGAAAAACTGCTGGCATCGGTGGTGGGGTCATCATCGGCACGGGTGATTTTTTCCACTTTACTGGGCGGTGAGCAAATTCAAATTCGTGACCTGGCCTTTTTGGCCAGCGAAGCCAGCCAAGCATTTGCCATGAGTCGTGAGCAGCTGCAGGCAGCCCTAGAAAACCTGCACCAGGGCGTCAGCGTGGTGGATAAAAACCTTAATTTGGTCGCTTGGAACCGGCGCTATCTGGAGCTGTTTGATTACCCTGAGGGGTTTATGCAGGTCGGCAAACCCATCGAAGATATTATTCGCTACAACGCTGAGCGTGGCTATTGCGGCCTGGGCGATGTCGAGCACATGGTGGCAAGGCGGATGAACTTTTTGCGCAGCGGCTCCGCTCATCATTTTGAACGCGACTTACCCAGTGGCACCGTGCTGTCGATGCAGGGCCACCCCATGCCCGACGGCGGCTTTGTCACCAGCTTTACCGACATCACCGCCCACCGCCGAGCGGAAGAAGCCCTGCAGCAAGCGAACATTACGCTGGAGCAGCGCGTTGAAAAACGCACCCAAGAATTGGAAGATTTAACCTCACGCTTAATTGAAGCCAATACCAGCAAAACACGTTTTTTAGCGGCCACAGGACACGATTTAATGCAGCCGTTAAATGCCGCCAAGCTGTTCGCTTCGACCTTGTCACAGCACCCGCTGAGCGATGAGCAGCGCCACTTGTTAAATCACCTAGAAGGCTCGCTGCAATCGGCTGAAGATGTGTTATCTGTGTTGGTAGAAATATCCAAACTGGACGCAGGCGCTTTAGAACCCGATTTACGCCCTGTGAAAGTCAGCGATATTTTGCGCCCACTGCGCGACGAGTTTACCGCCCTGGCCCAAGACAAAGGCCTGCGCTTAACCGTGCGTGATTGCCCTTATTGGGTAATGAGCGATGCCCATTGGCTGAGGCGCATCATTCAAAACCTGATCAGCAATGCCGTGCGCTACACCGAGCAAGGCGGCGTTTTAGTGGGCTGTCGCCAACGCGGCAATACCTTAGTGGTGCAAGTGTGGGACAGCGGCCCGGGCATTCCGCAATCTAAGTTAAAAGAAATCTTTGGCGAATTTAAACGCCTAAACCAACCCAAACAAGACAAAGGGCTGGGCTTAGGCTTGGCCATTGTTGAGCGCATGGCCGGGCGCTTGGATCACAGCGTCAAGGTTGATTCTTGGGTCGGTCAAGGCACCCGCTTTGAAGTCAGCATGGCACTGACCGATGCCCTGCCCGACAAACCCCAACCGCGTTTTCGTGGTCGCTCAAATGGTTCTTTTAGTGGCATGCCAACCTTTTGCATCGACAACGATCCAGAAGTGTTAACCGCCATGAACGCACTGCTCGATAGCTGGCAGTGCGACGTGTACAGTTGCAGTACCCAAGAGGAAGCGGCGCAGATTGCGTTTAAGCCGCAAATCATGTTGGCCGACTATCAGCTCGACAACGATGAAACGGGCCTGGAAGTCATGACCATGCTGCGCCAACAGTTTGATGACCCAGAGATTCCCGGCGTGCTGATCACCGCCGACCCACGGCCGGAAGTCGAAGAACAAGCCAAGCAACTGGGTTTTTATTTTTTACGCAAACCCATGCGTCCAGCCGCGTTGCGGGCGCTGATCAGCCGGCTGGTAAAATAACAGGCCGCTTAACATTCACTCACACTCACCACAGAACCGCTTTCATGTCGATAAAACAACAACTCATCGACCGTCACGGTCAACCCGCCTTCGGCACCTTTGCCGACGGCGTGCACGACATTAACTATCTCGATTACGACCTGCGCTCACCGATGGATCGCCGTCTGGGGCCGCTGGCCAAACGGCTAAAATTCAACCAATTTCAGTTTATCGGTCTGCTCAGCCCGCAATTGATTGTTGGCATTGCCATTGTCGATTTAAAAATTGCCAGCAATGCCTTTGTGTATTTGTACGATCCCAACAGCGGCGAGTTTGACGAATACAGTTTTATTCAACCACTGGCCCGGCACACCCACATCGATACCCATCCGAACGATGGCGAAGCGGTGTTTCGCAAGGGCAAACAGCGGCTGTCGATTCGAGCCACGCGCGTACCCGGCGTGCGCCGGGTGCAGGTCAGCCTCAGCAAGGGCGTTGAGATTGACGTTACCATTGATGAATCCACGTCTTATCAACCGCTGGCAATTTGCACCCGGGCTGGTTATCAGGGCTGGGTATTTACCCAAAAAAGTACCGCCTTGGTGTGCAATGGCAGCGTGCGTTGGCGGGATCGCAGTTATGACATGCAACAGATCGGCGCCCTCGCTTCCGTCGACTGGACCGCAGGTTACATGCGCCGCGAAACCTTTTGGAACTGGGGCAGTTTGTCTTGCCGCTTAAGCGATGGTCGGCGCTTAGGTTTTAACCTGGCCGCCGGCGTGAACGAAACGGGTTTCAGTGAAAATGCACTGTGGCTGGATGGCAAGCGCATTAAGGTCGACATGGTCGATTTTCGCTTCGATCGCTATCAAAAGCAGCATGCTTGGGAGCTGCACTCTAACGATGGCCAAATTCGCCTGCATTTTGAGCCAGCCGGGCAGCGCCAAGAAAAGATGAACGCCATCATTGCCGCGTCCAACTTTACCCAGCATTTTGGCCGCTATTTTGGCGAGATTCGTCTCGCCCATGAAACCATTGCCCTGCATGGCGAATGGGGCTTTACCGAGGATCACTACGCCCGCTGGTAAGCAGGCGCTGACTTCAGCCTTCTGCCGCCACCGGCTGGTTAATGGTCAGCTGCAACACGTCGTCAACACGATTAGCGACGGGTTCCAGCAGGCCCTGCCAATCTCCCGGCTGCGCTACCGGCTGGCCACTGCGAGAAATACGCGCCACCACCGTCACTTGCTTGAACTGGCTGAGATTCATGCCTGGCGCCATGGCCTGATCGTCGCTCAAGGTAATCACCTGTGGCAAATCAGCAACGGTCAGTTTTTGCACCGCCAACGGCATGGGGGGGCCATTAAATGCCCGCGCCAATACAAACACGGTGTCATCCGGCTGCGCTTGTGCCTTGGCCTCCGGCGCCAGCGATACCAATACCTTCAGCTCGGCACGTTCTAACCACACCAGCGACACCTCACCGCCTTGCTCACGCAAATGCTCGGCGGCGCGGCGAATGCCCTGCTCCAGCTGCGATGCTTCTGGGCCAGCAGGCAAACGCTTCCATAAGCCGCGCCAGTGCTCAATGGCATCGCCGTATTGCTCTAACTCAAACGCCAGAATGCCCGCCATGCCGAGCGCCTGGCGGTGATCCGGCACCAAGGTGAGTGCCTCTTGCAGCAAGGCATACACTTCAGGATCAGCCTTTTGCTCAGCGGCAAAAAAACGCGCCTGCGCCAACATGCTCAGGGCTTCTGCCCGGTCGGCCTTCGCCTCGTCAGGCAATTGCTGCAGCATGCCAGCAAAGGCGTCGGCGGCTTGTGCGTATTTTTGCTCGGCCGATAAAATGCGCCCGCGCAAATACGCCCACTCAATGTTACCTGGATCACGCTCGGTAGCGCGCGCCAGGCGCTGCATCAGCTCTTGGCGTTCTAGCTCACTGAGCTGACTCTGGCCCGACATCATCAAAAGCTCCGTCGCACGCAGCTCGTTGCTGGCACCCCACTGCTGGTACAACCACACCGTGCTGGTCAGGGTCAAAACCATCAATGCGATGGCCAACGGAATGCGTTCTCGCTTGCTGCCAGTTTTGAGCGCCTGACTGGCCCCCTCGGCCGAGGCCAGAAACTCGCGATCCAGCTCTAGCTGTAGGGTGTTTTTCTCATCCTCGGGAAGGTCGCTGTCGGCCAGTTCTTGCGTGCGCTCTTGGTAGAGGCGCAGGTTTTCTTCGCTCTGACTGACCTGCTCGGTCGACGGTCTAAACCAGACCGGCTTTAACAAAAACATCGCCAGCGGAATGGCCAGCAACAACAACGCAAGCATCATGAGCGGTCTGCCTTTTTCAGTTGTTCCAGTCGGGCTTTTTCAGCTTCGGACAAAGGCTTTGGGGCAGAATTCTGGCTGCGCCAGATCAGCACCAGCAAGCCAATGCCCAACAGCAGGGCTAACGCAGGGCCGATCCACAAAAGCAAAGTGTCCATGCGAAACGGTGGGTTGTAGCGTACAAAATCGCCGTAGCGCGCCACCAAATAATCAACGATTTGCTCGTCGCTTTGATCTTCCTGCAACAGCTCATAGACCTTGTCGCGCAAGTCCACCGCGACCGGCGCGTTGGAATCCGCCAGGTTTTGGTTCTGACACTTAGGGCAACGCAAATCTTCCGCTAGCTGGCGAAAGCGTTCGGCCTTTTCTTGATCTTCGAATGGGTACTTGTGGCCATCGACAATGGCCAGGGCGGCCAGTGGCAAACAGCACAAACAAGCCAATAACAGTCGTTTAATCATCAGTTCATGGCCTCAAACTGAGGTTGCAGGGTTTGCCAGACACGGGGGTTCAAATCACCTATGTGCTTGCCACGAATAATGCCTTGGCTATCGACCAAAAACGTTTCTGGTGCACCGTAAACGCCCAGTTCTAAGCCCAGCTTGCCGTCTGGATCAACGATATTAAACGCATAAGGGTCGCCGAAAGCTTTTAACCACTCACGGGCTTTGGCGCTGTCGTCTTTGTAATTAATGCCAACAATGGTGACACCTTGCTCGGCCAGCTGGTTTAAGAACGCATGCTCGGCTTTACAGGTGGGACACCAGGTCGCCCAAACATTGACCAGCATTGGCTTATCTGGCAACGCGCTTTGATTCAACGCCTCATCCGTCAGCAAGGCGACCGCGTTAAACGCCGGGAACGGCTGGCCGACTAAGGGCGATGGCAATACATCGGTATTTTCTTTGCCCAGACCAATCCAGAACAAAACTCCCAGAGCCAGTGCCAGCGCTAAGGGAATAAACAGCAACCAACGCATCATGCCACCGCCTCCTGCGCCGCAGGCGCAGCAGCGCGTTTTTGCTGGCGCGCGCGATAGCGTTTATCCATCACTGCTAGCAGGCCACCGATGGCCATAAAGATGGCGCCCAACCAGACCCAACGCATGTATGGCTTGACCTGTAAGCGCATGCCCCAGGCACCACCTGGCAATTCTTCACCCATGGACACATACACATCACGCCACAAACTCACATCAATGGCGGCTTCGGTCATGATTTGGCCGCTGGCGTTATAGCGCCTCTTTTCTGCCGTCAGCACGTTCATCAGCTTATCGTCGCGCCAAACATTGAAACGCGTTGCATCAGATACGTAGTTCGGACCTTCGATATGGCCCGCTTCGGCAAATTCAAACCGGTAGCTGCCCAACTCGGTCGACTCCCCCGGTGCAATTTTGACGGCTTTTTCTAGGCTGTAATTCGACACCATGGTGACGCCGATGATGGAAATGGCGACGCCCAGATGCGCCAGCACCATGCCATGAAAGCTGACTCCCAACTTAGGGATGCGTGCTAACTGGCCGCGGGACTTTTTCCAAACATCCGCCAAGGTGGCGCCAATCAGCCAGAAGCTCACTCCCATGCCCATCACCACTTGCCAGTTCCACGCGCCGGAGGCCAACAAGGGCACGGCCGCCGCCAGCACAATGGCGCCCAGACAAGCCCATTTTAATTCTTGCCCCAGGCGTAAAAAGGCATCCGACTTCCAACGTGACATCGAACCAATGCCCATCACTAATGCCAGCAATACCGATAACGGCACAAACATGGTGTTAAACCAAGCGGCACCCACGGATAACTTACCCAGCCCCATAAAATCGTGCACCAAGGGGTACAAGGTGCCGAGCAAAATGGCAAAGGCCGATACCAGCAGCAACAAGTTGTTTAACAGCAAGGCACTTTCGCGCGACACCCACTGATACCGCCCAACAGAGGCAACGGTGGGGGCTTTGATGGCATACAACAACAGCGAGCCGCCGACACAGATGCCCAGCAATGCCAAAATAAAGACACCGCGGTCAGGGTCAGATGCGAAAGCATGCACCGAGGTCAACACACCAGAGCGCACCAGGAAGGTACCGAGCAAACTCAATGAAAAGGCAAAGATGGCCAGTAACACGGTCCAGCTTTTAAACAAGCCGCGCTTTTCGGTGACCGCCAACGAGTGCATCAGCGCCGTCGCCACCAGCCAAGGCATCAGTGAGGCATTTTCGACCGGGTCCCAGAACCACCAGCCGCCCCAGCCTAACTCGTAGTAAGCCCACCAACTGCCCAAAGCAATACCCAAGGTCAGAAACACCCAGGCAGCGGTCGTCCACGGCCGCGACCAACGTGCCCATGCCGCATCCAATCGGCCACTCATCAAAGCAGCCAGCGCAAAAGCAAAAGCAACCGACAGGCCGACGTAGCCCATGTACAGCGTCGGCGGATGCACGATCAAGCCAAAGTCCTGCAGCAAGGGGTTTAAATCCGCACCTTCTAACGGCGTCGAAGGCAAATGCCGGGCAAACGGGTTGGAGGTTTGCAGGGTAAACAGAATAAAGCCAACCGACACCATGCCCATGATGGACAACACTCTGGCCACCATATCCAGCGGCAAGGTACGACTAAACCAAGCAACCGCCAGCCCCCAGCCACCCAACATGGTGACCCACAACAGCAGCGAGCCTTCATGCGCGCCCCAAACCGCACTCACCTTGTAAGGCGTCGGCAGTTGGGTATTGCTGTTGGCAGCGACGTACACCACCGAAAAATCGTCCGTCACAAAGGCATAAGTCAGTGCCAACAAGGACACCATAAGAAATACCGCCTGCCCCGCTGCCAGTGGCCTGGCATACGCCATCAACCATTCACGGCCCGACTGCACGCCGACCAGCGGCACAGTTACCTGAAATGCCGCCAGCACCAAGGCGATAATCAGCGCCAGTTGGCCGAACTCAGGCACCATCATTGCTACGTCTGCGTTCATGGTTAATATCCTGCCGCTGCTTCTAGATTGGCTTTGCCCGCCTGATGCGCTTTGTCCAACGCCTCTTGAACTTCCGGTGGCATGTAGTTTTCATCGTGCTTGGCCAGCACTTCAGAGGCTTGCAATACGCCTGCGTCGTTCAGCTGGCCCAAAGCAACGATGCCCTGCCCTTCGCGAAACAGATCCGGCAGAATGCCTTCGTAGAAGATCGGCACACTGGCCACGCCATCGGTCACTTCAAACGTCACCCCAAGGCCTTCTTCTGATCGCACCACACTGCCCGCAACAACCAACCCTCCGGCACGAATGGTACGCCCCACCGGCACTTCACCGTTGGCGATTTGGGTAGGTGTTTGAAACAAGTTGATGTTCTGCGACAGCGAATACATCAGCAGACCAACGGCCGTGCCAACACCGACCACCAGAAACAAAATCAAGGTCAGTCGTTTTTTACGTTGAGGATGCATGCTTCTTCTCCCGGCGCAAACGCTGTGTCTGTTGTTTAATCAGCTGCCTGCGGCGCAGCCACGGCTGCACCACGTTAAAGGCGATGATCAGGGCGGCCAGACCATACGACAGCCAAACATAAAATCCGTGCCGTCCCATGGCGAAAAACTCGCTTAAGCTGCTGAATTCCATCAGTTCTCCAGTAGTTGCTTAACCCAGGTACGCTTGCGCTCGTGCCATAAAATCTCGTTGCGGGTGCGTAAGATGACCAGCAAGGCGAAAAACACATAGGTGGTAACGATCATAATCAGCAGTGGATACAGCATGTCAGGATGCATGCTGGGCTTTTCCGTTAGCGTCAAAGTGGCTGGCTGATGCAAGGTGTTCCACCACTCCACCGAATACTTGATGATGGGAATATTCACCAGCCCAACCAAGGCTAAAATAGCGCTGGCCTTATGACCGGCTTCTTCGGTTTCCATCGCTTGCTGCAGGGCCATCACGCCAAAAAACAAAAACAACAGCAACAGCATGGAGGTCAAACGGGCATCCCACACCCACCATGTGCCCCAGGTTGGCTTGCCCCAAATCGCCCCGGTCAACAGTGCAATCAAACAAAAGCTGGCACCGATTGGCGCAATCACCCGCGCCACCCAAGCTGCCATTTTCATTCGCCAAATCAAAAATACCGCACCGGCAATGGCCATCATGATGTAAGCACTTTGACTGATCAGCGCCGCAGGCACATGAATATAAATGATGCGAAAGCTGTTGCCTTGCTGATAATCCGCCGGCGCAAAGGCCAGCCCCCAAACCAAACCGACCACGCCGCCGAGCACGGAAAAGCCAATCAGCCATGGAATCCAACGGTTGGTGAGGTCATAAAACCATTTAGGCGAGCCCAGTCGGTGATAGAGGGTTTTTAACCATTGCCACATACGCACACTACCGCGATAAGTTAAGTTTCAGTGCCGCTGCCGAAGCAAATGGCGTCAGACAGACTGCCAGCGCCAGCAACGCACCCAAGAAGCCGATTTGGCCGTTATAGTCCATGCCGATACTGGCGTGATAGACCGCCGAGGCTGCAAAAATCAGCACGGGAACATACAAAGGCAGAATCAACAGCGTCAGCAACAAGCCGCCACTGCGAACACCAGCCGTCAACGCGGCGCCCACGGCACCCAACAAGCTTAATACCGGCGTGCCCACGGCCAGACTGACAATCAACGCAAAATACGCACCGTCAGGAAGATGCAACATCAACCCCAGCAAGGGTGCCATCAAGGTTAACGGCAGCCCACTGATGCACCAGTGCACCAGCGCTTTAACCAGCGCCAGAGCATACAGGGACTCTCCCGACGCCAACCACTGCTCTAAGGTGCCATCGTCAACGTCGGTTTTGTAGAGGGCATCCAGCGACAGCAAGGTGGCCAGCAAGGCCGCGACCCAAATCACACCGCCAGCAATTTTGCTGAGAAACTTAGGGTCTGGGTCAACGGCCAGCGGGAACAGCGCCGCCACCATCAAAAAAAACATCAGTGGGTTCAACCACTCGCCTGGGTTACGTGCCGCCAACAGCAAGTCACGCTTTAAGGTCGCCGTCACCAGGCTCATAGCATTTCTCCGGCCCAGCGTGACAGATCCAGCACCTGCAACCCTGGAACTGACTGCAAGGCATGGTGACTGGTAATGACCACCGCTCCGCCTTGCTCTACATGCTCGCGCAAGCGCTGCTCCAACCAAGCAACGCCTTGCTTATCCAGTGCGGTAAACGGCTCATCCAAAATCCACAGCGGTGCCGGCACTACCAACAAACGCGCCAAACTGACCCGCCGTTGCTGCCCGGCCGACAGTTGCTGACAGGGCGTCATTTCATACCCCATCAATTCAACGGCCTCCAGCGCGCGCACCAAGCGATCCTCATCGATTTGCCACTGAGACGTCAGCCAACGCAAGTTTTCCAGTGCCGTGAGACTTTTTTTAACCGCCGCCAGATGGCCCATATACAAGCGTTGGGCAGCGTATTCGGGGTAGATGGAGTGCAAAGGCTCGCCGTTAAACAGCACCTCGCCTTCAAAGTCATGATTGAGGCCGGCCAGAATACGCAGCAAAGTGGTTTTACCCGCACCATTAGGGCCAGCCAGTTGCACCAGCGCACCGCCACTGAGGTTCAAATCAAAGTGCTCAAACAGCACGCGATCATCGCGCTCGCAGAATAAATCTCTGGCTTGCAGCTCAACTGGAGCCTGACTGACCATGCCTCAACCTTTGGGCCCACAACGGGCAAACGGGCCTAAGAGAAGGCCTATGAAAAATACGTGATTCATCTGACCGCGGCCCACTGATGCTGTCGACGACAAGGCAGTGATGCAGTCCGGCGCGACACATTTGTCTGCCATAATGAATAAAGCCGGCGCATTATATACAAAATGACTCTTCAGCGAGTTTTGCCAGCGAATTAACATGGGTAAAGATGAGTAAACCTTGGCCGACATCAATTCTATGCGCATTCCTTCCGTTCCACTCATCAGCGAGCGCAGCCTGCAGCAAGCCGGTCTGAGCACAGAATCGCCACCTCGCAACGCCTTTGCTGCCGAAGTCAGCCAAGTCACGCCCAAGCGCAATGAACAAGGTGAGGTGCGCTATCAAATCACCGTGCGAGCCGGAGGCCAGCAGCTCACCCTAGACAGCGATAAGCCACTGCCAGAAGGCAGCAAGGTCATTTTGGCCGTCACTGACGATCAGCCTCCCGGGGTACGCCTGGTATCGCTGCAGCCCCCCAGCGCCGACAAAGCACTGCAACAAGTATTAAGTCAGTGGCTTGCGAGCCGAGTGCCGTTGATGCCCGCCAACCAAACGGATCAAGGCGCCAAAGCGCAGCCGCTTCTCAATAGCCTGCAGCAGCTAAGCCAAGCACCGACAACGCCCACCGCCGTACGCCAAGTCATTGATCAGTTCTTACAACAACGCCCGCCGCTTATGGCAGCGGAGCACCACAGCCAGCCAGAAAACGCCTCGGCACTGCGCACCGCCGTGCATAGCTCTGGCCTGTTTTACGAGCAGCGCCTGTTATCGGCTCTGACATCGACGGCTCTGGCCGGCGCTCGGCCAGATGCGACACCAGGCAAGCGCCCACCAAGTCACGCTGCGCAACCCCTCGGCACTGGCACACCAGCAGATGCCCCCCAAACCAAGCCAACCAGCCTGACAACACGGCTGTCCGCTGTATTTCAGCAAGCCTGGCAGGCCACCAAAGCCAGCGCCGAGGCTAACCTTGCAGTGCCAACAACGACCACTCAAACAAAGCCAGGCACTGCTGAGTTGGTCAGTCGCTCGCCGTTGTCACAACAGAGCGCGACCACACATTTGCCAAAACCGATCACACTGCCTTCTGCTTTGCTCATGCCAGCGAAGCCAGAAAGTGGCCCGGCCACTCATTCAGCTGCGAGTGTTTCGTCCAATCAAGCAGCGTTGGTTCAGTTGCTCACGCCTCTGGCGCCTGTTCGCCTGCCGCCTGCCCCTTGGCTCACAGCAACCGCAACATTGCCAAATCAGACATCAGCACCGCCAACAGAGGCAGGCAGCAGTACACAAACGGGCGGTGTACAACCGGCCTTATTAAATCAGCTGGCACAGCGTTTGGAGCAGCAATCACAGAGCATTCGACAAGCCACGCTGCAGCCCACAGCGCCGCCGACAGAAGAATCATCCCCGTCGCTTATGCAAGCATTGCTGAGCCCTGGTCAGTTGAGCAGCCAGGATTTAAAGGCCACTCTATCTCGGGCTCTGCAGCTGTGGCTCAGTGTCATTCAAACGGGCAGCTCTGAGCGCAGCCAAAACTCGCCACAAACGCCGCCACAGACATCGCCTGTGCCGCTGTCTTATGGCGCTGGCCCACGCCCTGAGGGGTTGCGCTTGCTGCAATCCACCCTCGCTCGCATTGAAACCGAGCAGTTTCAGGCCTTGCGCTCTGATGCCAACAACAATGATTCAACCCCTCTCAGCCTGCCGCTATTTATGCGCCAAGGAGAGCACATCCGCAGCATTGATCTGGAGCTGCAAACACCCGAGCAGCAAGCGGCGGGAGGACGGCGTCATGGCTGGCGAGTGGTTTTGCACTTTGATCTGGCGCAACTGGGCCCTTTGGACGTAGAAATTGAGCTCAACCAACAACAGGTAGCGGCCACTTTTTGGTCGCAGCAGAGTCAAACCCTGCAACAACTGCAGCAGCAGCTACCACCGCTGCGCAGTAAGCTCAGCAGCCTGGGCGTCGACATCGATGTGCTGACCGCACGGCATGGACAACTGCCAGTCGGCGAGCACAATCAGATTCGTACCCGCTTGGTCGATTTACATACCTGAGGATGTCGCATGCCAAATATTGAAGAGCGCATACCCGATTCCCTGCGCCAAGCCACGCAAGCCGTCGCTGTCACTTACCAGCCTGACTCAGGCCAAGCGCCGCACGTGAGTGCTCAAGGCGATGATGAGTTAGCTCAGGCCATCATTGCCCTAGCCCTTCAGCATGAGGTGCCGATTTATGAAAATGCCAGCTTGGTACGCTGGCTGGGGCAGCTTGAGCTGCATGAAGAAATACCAGAAACCTTATATCAGGTCATGGCCGAGATCTTGGCGTTTGTGTATGCCCTGGAGGGTAAAACCCCCAGCTCACCGCCAGAGTAAGTCAAACTTTGTCGGTTGTTTGCCGCTCGACCAGCGATAACAGCCAGCTGATGTGTTCAAAAATCACATCGTGTGGAATCAGCTCAACGCCAGCCAGCAACTCAGAAAAAGCCCGATAACGGTAAGCGTCCACCAAACCATGAACCGATGCCACAAAGAACAACGCCAAACGCTTCTGCTGGGTATCCGACTGCCGTGTGTAACCCGGAATCGCATCTTTTAACAGCGCCAGTATGTGCTGCTGCCACTCTTCTGCTTGACGCTGCACTTGGGAGTGCAGCTGCTGATCGACCAGATCAGATTCATTCAAGCGCAGTAATGGCGGCTGAAACATCAGTTGATAATAACCTGGATAGCGCTGGGCAAACTCAACCCACTGCCCGGTAAATGCATAAAGCGCCTGGGTGGCGGTGCTCGTCTCTTTCATATGCCGCTGAATGGCCGCAAACATCAGCTCGAAGCCACGCCGACGTGTATGCAAAAACAGGGCTTCTTTACTGGGGAAATAGTTATAGATGTTGCTGGCCGTCATACCCAACTGACCAGCCAATTTGCGCATGGATAAATGATGAAAACCGACCTCAGCCATCACCCGTGATGCACTGTCCATAATGCGGTGACGTTGCGCTTCCACTTCTTCCTGCGTAAACGGCTTTTTAGGCATGCCTTACCCCTTCCCGTTTTCTTCACGTCTGCCGAAAAACGCTGTCACACAAATAACAGGCTTTCGCCAGACTTAAGTTTAACCTGCCCGGACCCAGAAAATATCGCTCGAGCCAAGCAGTAGACTAATCTGTATAAAACGACCCTTTCTTTGCAAAATCAAGACATTCGGACCAATCTCATACTATTTACAACGACCTCGTCAAAAAAACGTCGCACAAGTCTCGCTGGGCGTTGACGCAGCGCAAGATGGCCATACCTCCTTCTGCCTAGACTGGGGCTTTACTTTGACTCTTAGTGAACGCTATGCATCAACACCTCGAATGGGACCCGCTGCTGATTCAACGCTACAATCGTCCAGGGCCTCGTTACACCTCGTATCCCACCGCAGTTGAGTTTGTCAGCTGTGCTGACGATGTGCACGAGCGTGATGCCTTAGCGCGTCGTGACTCCGAAACGCCGTTATCGCTCTACATCCATATCCCTTTCTGTGCCCACGTTTGTTACTACTGCGGTTGCAATAAAATTGTGACCAAACGACGCGAGCAAGCCGAGCCCTACCTTGAGTTGCTCAAGCGTGAGATCGACATGAAGCGTGCGATGCTGGGCCGCGCGCGAGTTGAGCAGTTGCACTTTGGCGGCGGTACCCCAACGTTTTTATCCGACGACCAGCTGGTCGACCTGATGGCGTATCTAAAGCAGAATTTTGATTTCAGCACCGAGGCCAGCGCTGACTTCTCAATCGAAATCGACCCGCGCGAGCTGCGTAAAGACACCCTGCGCATCCTGCGCCAGCAGGGCTTTAACCGCATCAGCTTTGGCGTGCAAGACCTTGACGAGCGCGTGCAGCAGGCCGTCAATCGGGTCCAGCCGGAAGCCATGATTCGCTCCGTCATGCAAGAGGCGCGTGAGCTTGGCTATCGCTCGATCAATTTGGATCTGATCTACGGCTTACCGCATCAGTCGCTGGCCAGCTTCGCCAACACCTTGCAAACCATCATCGAACTAAAACCAGATCGTCTTTCAATATTCAACTACGCCCATCTGCCGGAGCGCTTTAAACCCCAGCGCCGCATCGACGTTAACGATTTACCGCCGGCAGAAGAAAAACTCGCGATTTTAGGCCACTGCATTCAGGCATTGGATCATGCAGGTTATCAATACATCGGCATGGATCATTTCGCACTGCCAGACGATGAGTTGGCACGCGCACAAAACGCCGGTCAGCTGCACCGCAACTTCCAAGGCTACACCACGCATGGCAACTGTGATTTGGTAGGGCTAGGTGTGTCTTCCATCAGCCAAATTGGCGATTACTACTTGCAAAACCAGGTCACGGTGGATGCCTATGAGCATGCGCTGCAACAACAGCACTTGCCGACCATGAAATATCGCCACACCAGTGCCGATGATCGTCTGCGCCGTTTCGTTATAAAAGAGCTTTTGTGCCACCTTAAGGTCGAGTTCGATGCCATCGACAAGATATTCGGTACTGACAGCCGCAGCGAGTTACAATCCAGCATCGACGCACTGCAGCCGATGCAAGAAGATGGCTTGGTGATTTGCAACGACAGCGGCATTAGCATCACGGATCGGGGGCGGCTGCTGGTTCGCAACGTCTGTATGGCCTTTGACCGGTATTTGCAACAACATGAGCAACAACGCTTCTCCAAAGCCATTTAAACAGCGCATCCTTGCCTTGCTGCGACAGCCCTGGCTGTCGTGGCTGTTGCTGCCATTAGTCTTTGTCGCCGTCAGCGCCTGGCTCACCCGCTCCATGCTGAGCAATGGTGAAGTTCTGCCTGCCTTGTCCGTGCAGAAGCTCGATGGCACCCCCGTGCAGTTAGCGTGGCAACAGCCCAGCACTCTGGTTTATGCCTTTGCTCCTTGGTGCGGTGTTTGTCGCCTGAGCATGCCCAGCCTAAATCTGCTTGATGCGGAGCAGGTGCGCATTGTCGCCTTGGCCTTCGACTATGACAGCGCGCAACAAGTGGCAGAATACATTCGTGACATCGGATACGACGGCGAGGTCTATCTCGCCGATGCCAAGGTTTTTCACCGACTAAAGCTAAGCGGTTACCCGAGTTACTACCTGGTTGCCAAAGACGGCGAAGTGCGCCACAAAGATCGCGGATTCACCACGCCGCCCGGCCTTTGGTGGCGGCTTCAGAGAATGCCTGGCTGACCCTGCCAAAACCCCCAACTGGTGCCGTCGTGCATCAGAAAAACACGCTTCTCAAACGGTTTTTCAAACGACTCCTGGCTGCGTCGCAATGTGCGGGCCTGCAAAAACGCCGGGTCTGTCACCCAGTCTTGCAAGTCTTCGACATACCATTGGATATAAGCTTCGGCATAGTAATACTCACCAATCAAATACGCCGGTGATAGCTCCAGTATGTTCTTCAGGCGTCCACGGCCATAATAAAACCCCTCCACCGTACCGCCGGCTTCAGGCCGCACCGGATAATCGTAGCGCCAGCCCACCCGGACCTGGCGGCGCGGACCACTGGGGCCTTCTATCGTCACCATTTCCATGGTGTCCTCGCGCGCCACAAGGCCGTGGTCATGCAGCGCCGACAATAAGCGCGCATCTTTACCGCGGCTGGAGCGCTCCACATCATAAGGCAGTGGAAACGGCAGCCAGATGAGCGGCTCGTTTTTCAACGCCTGATCAATCAACTGGCTGGCTTGCTCACGATCGAGCTGTGGCTGCGCCAACAGCGCCTTAGGCCACATTGCTAGCAGAAATAAAACTGTAATAATTGCTGGTTTCATCTTTTCTAACCGTCCCTTAGGATACAGACCCTAGACGAATGTCGAATATGTCACCCAACTGTCATACCTCGCCATTACTGTCACGACAAACATAACGATAGGTTTCACCATGCAACAAGCTACTGCCAGTCAGAGCCTTGCCGGCAGCGAGTCACCCCTGGTGGCACGCATTACACAGGATGCCGAAGAGATTCACCAGGCTCTGCAGTTACGCTACAAAGTCTTCGTTGAGGGGATGGGCGCGAAAGTTCCAACCGCCGAGCAAGGTATCGACCGCGATGAGTATGATCAGCACTGCCTGCACCTGATTGTTAAAGATGTGCACAGCGATCAGGTAGTTGGCTACAGCCGCATCCTGACTAACGATAGAGCATCCGCGGCGGGCGGTTTTTATTCCGCCAGCGAGTTTGATTTGTCGCATATTATCAAAGCCGATAAAACCTACATGGAAATCGGCCGCACCTGCGTTGACCCAGATTATCGCAGCGGCGCCGTGATCGGCATGCTGTGGTCGGGCATCGCCCAGTTTATGGCCGCTCACAACATCGATTATTTGATGGGATGCGCCAGTATTTCTCTGGCAGACGGCGTCTCTCGCGCCATTGCCATCGTCGACCACCTGCGCGACAAACACTTTACCGCAGCCGATATGCGCGCGGAGCCAAGAGTGCACTTACCGCGCACCCGGGTGGATCTAGACGGCAAAAGCCTGGTGCCCCCCCTGCTTAAGGCCTACCTTCGAATTGGCGTTAAAGTCTGTGGCGAGCCCTTTCACGATAAAGACTTTAATGTCGCCGACGTGCTGATCTTGCTCGACAAAAACGATATGAATCAGCGTTATTTGCGCCATTTCGCCCGCACCGAAGGCTGATACAGCCAGCACTTGCCCGCGGAAATAAGGCGGAGTATGTTGCTCCGCCCTGATTTATACACCGACCTCGCTATGAAAAAACGTTTGCTTGCCTGGCTCAACTCACCCTCAGGACTGCGCCGCATACTCAACTTATATGGCCCCTACTTAGGCGCCGGCGTGCGGGTACGCTATTTAGCCAAGGATTACCGCGAAGCCCAGGTCGAAATGAAGCTGCGCTGGTACAACCGGAACTACGTCGGCACGCATTTTGGCGGCAGCTTGTTCGCCATGATCGATCCCTTCTACATGCTACTGCTGATGAACAGCTTAGGGCGCGATTACATCGTCTGGGACGCGAGCGCTGACATTGATTTCATCAAGCCAGGTCGCGGCACGGTGAAAGCACATTTTGTGGTCACCGATGCCATGCTGGCGGATATTCAGCACCATACGGCTAACGGTGAAAAATACCTGCCTACCTACGAAGTCAACATCATTGATGAGCGTGGCGAGTTAGTCGCCAAGGCACGTAAGACCCTATACGTCCGCCGCAAAGCCTGATTTGCATCAGGCCAATTTGGCGCAATTCTGCTAGTGTTAAGGCAGCAATCACAGCGAGGTGAATATGAGCAGCGTGACCATCAGCCAGGCCAATGAATTGATCTGGGAACTTCTCGAAGCTCTGGAGGATGCGTATTGGGAGGCCTCCACCTGTGAAGACAAAGACTGCAACTTCAATATGCTGCAGGTACTCAACGCAGAGTATATGGAGCTGTTAAAAGTCAGCGTGCAAGATCATCACTATGAATATGAAGTGATTTCTACCAGCCAAGACGCCATGATTCAGGCACTGGCTGAATACCAGCAATTCGCCACCAATTATCCTCATCGCCTGCGCACGCAGCAGCGTTTGCGCCGCCTGCTGAGCCAATTCAGCTCTATGGTCACGCCCATCGGTTAGTCGTCTTGCTGGTGACATTGTGGTCACCAGCCACTTTCGCGCTACAATCGAGCCAGTTTTCTGCTTAATGGATATCGCATGCGAACACTTGCCGGCCTAACCCTGTGCATTGGCCTGTTAAGCGGGTGCAATGAAGCACCTAGCGAGTCGAACACAACGTCAGCCGCCACGCCCACTCCTTTGCCTGACTTCAATGGCTTTGACGACGTCGATCGCAAAAAACAGGCGTTTTTCGAATACCTATTGCCAATGATTGAGCAAGTCAATGATGAAGTGCTCAGCCAAAGGCAACAGTTAGAAGCGTTAGATGAACCCTTGTCTGCAGAGCAACAACAGCAACTGCAGCAGCTGGCACAGCGTTATCGTGTAAAAACATCCGAACCAAGCAAACAGCGCCAAGCACTGTTGCAGCGTTTATTACCGATTCCACCTTCCTTGGTGCTGGCACAAGCGGCCAACGAATCGGCCTGGGGCACCTCTCGGTTTGCTGTCGAAGGCAACAACCTGTTTGGTCAGTGGTGTTTCTCCAAAGGATGTGGCCTGGTGCCCCTGCAACGCTCGGAGGGCGATATCCACGAAGTCGCGGTGTTTGAATCGCCGCTGGCCTCTGTCCGCAGCTATGTGCGTAACCTCAACTCACACCCTCAATACCAGCTACTGAGACGTTTACGCTGGCAGCAATGGCAGCAACAGGGCTACGCCGAAGGACGTCACTTAGCCGCAGGCTTGCTGGGCTACTCTGAGCGCCGAGAAGCCTATGTGCACGAAATACGCAATATGATCAGCTTCAACGAGCTGGATCAATACGATCACCCCGACGGCGACCCCGAACTGACCCAGCCAGATGCTCAGGTGTCCGTCAGTGACGCCGAGGCAACCGCACCTTTACCGCAGGGATAACCGTGACCAGCGAACGTCGTTTTCAACAGCGCTACGGCGCTGCACCGCTCAAGCTGACATTGCGTCGTCGGTATTGGCTCGGCCTCCAAGGGCCAGAACACGTGGCCATTGGTCGTGACTTCAGTCGCAGTGGCATCGCCGTATTCAGCAAGCAACGCTGGCGCCCTGGCAGTTTGATCGTCATTAACTTAGAAAGCAGTGACCATCGACTGGCGGCCGTGCCAGCCGAGTTGCTGCGCTGCGAAGCCAGCGGCTCAGAATATGTATGCGCCCTGCGTTTTCGCCTCGACCACTTATCTGATAACGCCCGTCAGGCCGTGGACACCGTATTGCAACGTTTGCAACTTACGTTGGACACCGCGGCCTGAACACCTGCCTGGAGAACACAGTGACGGACTCGACTGCAGCACAGAAAGTGCTCGTGATTAACTGCGGCAGCTCATCCATCAAAAGCGCCTTGTATGCCAATGCTGAAGCACATCAACCAGAGCTGACAGCATTAGCTGAACAGCTCGGCACCCCAGAAGCCCGACTGCTCATTAATCAGCAACCTGCACTTGCGATTGACGCCCCACACGATCATGAGGCGGCATTGCGCGCCCTGTTGCAACAGCTGTCAGCACAACTGCCAGACATCGTTGGCGTCGGCCATCGCGTGGTCCACGGCGGCGAACGCTTCAGCGCCAGCACCGTCATCGACGACGCCAGCCTTTCGCAACTTGAACAAGTCTCAGGCCTAGCGCCGCTGCACAACCCGGTCAATTTGCTCGGCATTCAAACCCTGCGCCAGTTGTTGCCTCAGGTGCCACAGGTGGCGGTGTTTGATACCGCCTTTCACCAAAGCCTCCGTCCTGCCGCCTACCTCTATGGCGTGCCATACGACTGGTACCAGCAAGACGGGGTTCGTCGCTACGGTTTTCATGGCACCAGCTATCGCTACGTTAGCCAAGCCGCAGCCCAACAATTGGACAAACCTCTCACTGACTGCCGCTTACTGATCGCTCACCTGGGCAATGGCTGCAGTGCCTGTGCCGTTGACGCTGGCCAGTCTGTGGATACCACCATGGGGCTAACCCCTCTGGAAGGCTTGATGATGGGTTCGCGCAGTGGCGATGTCGATGCCGGCATATTTGACTACTTGGCACGCAGCCGTGGTCTGGATGCCCCTGACATCGTGCACGAACTCAATAAAAACAGCGGTTTAAAAGGCTTATCAAATGGTCTCAGCAATGACATGCGCACACTGCTAGAAGCGGAAGCTGCCGGCAATGAAGACGCGCAGCGCGCCATTGATGTATTTTGCTTTCGCGCCGCCCGCCAACTCGCTGCACTGTACGCTTCGTTACCACAGATGGACGCCCTGGTATTTACTGGCGGCATTGGCGAGCACGCGGCCGTCATTCGTCAGCGCATTGTTGCTGCCTGGCGCAGCCTTCCATTTGCCCTCGACCCCAAACTCAACGCCGCACATGGCGATGCCCGTGGCCGTATCAGCCAACCAGACAGTCCTTTAGTGATGGTCATCGCCACCAACGAAGAACGCATGATTGCTACCGATACTTATGAGTGCATCGCATGATTAATCTGTTTATCGCTCCTACCAGCCTAGAGACCGGCCTTACGACCATTAGCCTTGGACTGATCCGGGCGCTCGACGCCCAGGGTTTGAAAGTCGGTTTTGTGAAGCCCATCGCGCCCAATTATGGCGACAGCGAACGCTCTACGCATTTGGTGCGCGCCGTTTTAGCACTCACCACGCCCGACCCGATGCACCTCGGCGGGGTTCAACAGCGTGTCAGCCAAGGCAAGCTCGACCACGTACTAGAAGACGTGGTCGAGCTGCACGCCGCAGTGGCGCAAGAATGCGACGTTGTGTTGATTGAGGGCCTGGTGCCGGATCGCAGCGAGCCTTACACCGCCAAACTGAATGCTGAAATGGCCAAAGCCCTGAATGCCGATGTGCTGCTGGTGGCCGATGGCCAGGCACGTACCGCAGAGCGCATTCAGGCAGATCTGCGCCTGCAAACGGGTTTATTTGGCAGTCAGCGCCTTAACCTGATGGGCTGTTTGATTAATAAAGTCGGCGGCCCCGCCAGCGAAACTGGACTACCGACCGACGAAATCGCCAGCGAGCGCTACATCATTGATCAATGTACCGAGCAGCAAGCCTGGGACATCAAGCTCGATAACTGTCCGGTACTGGGGGTCATCCCCTGGCAGGCCGAGCTGATCAGCCCGCGCACATTGGACGTCGCCCGCGCACTTAACGCTGACATTCTCCACACTGGCGAGTTAGCGCGTCGGCGTGTGTTACGCATTGCCCTGTGCGCACGCACACTGGGCAACATGCTCGATACACTGCGCCCTGGCAGTTTGGTGGTAACGCCCGGCGACCGTGATGACATCATCCTGGCGGCAGCCATGGCCGCCAACAATGGCACTCCTCTGGCAGGCTTGCTGCTGACCGGAGGTTTTACCCCGTCTCCAAGCCTGATTCACTTGTGCCGCAGTGCTCTGGAAACCGGAGTACCCGTGCTGCAAACCCGCCGTGATACGTTTGCCACTGCACGGGTGCTGGCTAACATGAAAACCCACGTGCCGATTGACGATGTCGATCGTGTGCACGACATCATGTCGACGGTGGCCGAGCACCTCGATGCTGAAACACTGAAGCAGCGGCTTGGGGCGCCGCATTCAACGCGCCTTTCTCCTGCCGCCTTCCGCCACCAGATCGTCTCTCGAGCCCGATCCGCCACCAAGCGCATAGTGTTGCCAGAAGGCGATGAGCCACGCACGATTCAAGCCGCCGCCGCGTGCCAACAGCGTGGCATTGCCGATTGTGTGCTGCTTGGTAATCCAGCACGCATTCGCCAGGTCGCCGAAGCGCAAGAAATCACCCTACCAGACAGTCTGCAAATCATCGACCCAGAGCACACCCGCGAGCGCTACGTCGCGGCCATGATGGAACGGCGTAAACACAAACAGCTGACCGAAGACATGGCGCTGTCTCATCTGGAAGACAATGTGGTACTCGGCACCATGATGCTGGCCGAAGACGACGTCGACGGCCTGGTCAGTGGCGCCGTGCACACCACAGCGAACACTATTCGACCCGCCTTGCAGCTGATCAAAACAGCCCCGGATGCGCGTTTGGTATCGTCAGTATTCTTTATGGGTCTGCCGGATCAAGTGCTGGTGTACGGCGACTGCGCCGTCAACCCTGACCCAAACAGTGAAGAGCTGGCCGATATCGCCATTCAAAGTGCAGAGTCAGCGATGGCCATGGGCATTGCCCCGCGCATTGCCATGATCAGTTACAGCACCGGTGCTTCAGGCGCAGGCTCAGACGTTGAAAAAGTGCGCGCCGCCACCGACATTGTGCGTCAACGGCGCCCTGACTTAATTGTCGACGGACCGCTGCAATACGACGCCGCCACCACCGCCAGTGTGGCAAAAAGCAAGGCGCCAGACAGCGCTGTAGCCGGCCAAGCCACTGTGTTAGTCTTCCCCGACCTCAACACTGGCAATACTACTTACAAAGCCGTTCAGCGCAGCGCCAATGTCATCAGCATTGGTCCCATGTTGCAGGGCTTGGCGAAACCGGTGAACGATTTGTCACGTGGTGCGCTGGTGGAGGACATTATTTACACCATCGCTCTCACCGCGATACAGGCCCAACAACACAAATAAGGAAAGGTCTCGTCATGGCATTGCTCACCGGTGTCCTCGCCAGTTTACTGCTGGTGCTGAACACGTTGTTCTGGTGTGTGTTTTTGTTCTCACTAACACTGCTTAAACTGCTGCTGCCTGTGGCCGCTTGGCGCCAGCGTCTCAACCCTGCGCTGGTATGGGTGGCGCGTGCTTGGATTTATGGCAATTCCGCTTGGATGCACCTGACTCAATGCATGGAGTGGGATGTGCAGCTGCCCGCGAGTCTCGACCGCGATGGCTGGTATTTTGTCATTTGCAATCATCAGTCCTGGGTCGATATTCTGGTGCTGCAGCACACCCTAAATGGGCGAGTACCGTTTTTAAAATTTTTCCTCAAGCAAGAGCTGATTAAAGTACCCGTTATGGGGGCTGCTTGGTGGGCGTTGGACTTTCCGTTTATGAAGCGCTATAGCAAAGCCTACCTAGAAAAACACCCAGAAAAACGTGGCCAAGACATCGAAACCACCCGCCAAGCGTGTGAAAAGTTTCGCCATATGCCCACCAGCGTGATGAACTTTTTAGAAGGCACACGCCTGTCGCCGGCCAAATATGAGCGTCAGCAACCGCCCTATCGCCATTTGCTGAAGCCCAAAGCTGGCGGCATGGCCTTTGCCATAAATGCCATGGGCTCGCAGTTTCGCTCCATCGTTGATGTCACCATTTATTACCCCCAAGGCGCACCGACGTTCTGGGAGTTTTTACAAGGCAAGATGTCGCGCTGTGTTGTACAGGTGGAAGAAAAGCCTATCCCGGAGGCCTTGCGCCAAGGCGACTACGAAGGCGATGACGCCTATCGCCAGCAGTTTCAGCAATGGGTGCAGCAGCTGTGGCAGGATAAAGATCAGCAAATGGCAGAGCTAATCGCGCAGCACACTTGATTACGGCCCTGGTGTTTGGCTCGATACAGTGCCTCATCAGCCTGCTGCAATAGCGGCGCACTGTCGTCCGCTGCGGGAATCAGGCTGGCGACACCGGCGCTGATGCTAAGCCGGCCGGTCGCGGCTTGCGGATGAGCAATCGCCAGCGCCAACACCGCCAAGCGCACCTGCTCAGCCACTTGCTTGGCGCCGGCCGTATCTGTGTCGGTTAACAGCAAAATAAACTCCTCGCCGCCGTAGCGAGCGCAAACATCACCGCTGCGCCGACACACCTCTGCTAACTGCGCGGCCACCTGCTGTAAGGCACGGTCACCCGCTGGGTGGCCAAAGCCATCGTTAAAGGCTTTAAAGTCATCCACGTCTAACATCACCACGGCCAACGGCTGTTGATGGCGCCGGCATTGCTGCCACTGTGATTGCAGCTGCTGCTCAAAGTGGCGGCGATTGGCAATGCCCGTCAGGCCATCCGTGATCGACAGCCATTGGAGCTGCTGCACAAGCTGCTGCTGACGCTGCGACTCTGAGATTAACAACCGATGCTGCAGAAACTCATGCCGCGCCACGGCTTCCATGTTCAGCGCCAAATACGCCCCTAAGACAATCAGCAGCATCCAAAACAGCACAAAATATGGCTGTAACGTCAACAAGGCGGCCTCAACGGCATCGCTGCTGGCATACGACCATTGCCAGCATGCCAGCAAATAGCCAAGCAACACCGTGACAGAGCTGGCCATAAACGCGCGCACACTGTTGCGCAGCAGCACCATGGCAAACACCTGCACAGGAATAAGTCCGACGTGATAGGCCAGCCTCACCGAACCCTCTAACTGGGTTATGAACAATACCAAGGACAAACCAATCAAGGTCATGCCCATGGCGGTCAGTGGCAATAAGCGCGGCACGTCGGCATGGCGGCGCAAATGCATCACCAACAGCAGCAAAGCCAGTCCCAGTAGGAGCCGAGTAGTGACCAGACAGCCACTGATATCACCGCCAAATGCCAAGTCAGCCCAAGCAAAGGACATGTACAACACCAGCCCCACCAAAATCATGGCGAAGTCGAGCTGCAAAAAGCGCCGGTCACGATGCTTGAGGTAGTCGGCCTCCAGCGATGTCGGGAAAGGTAAAAAATGCCGCTGACGCTGTCTGAGCTGCTGCAGTTGGTTGATCTGCTGTTCGACTGACCTTAAGGTATCTTGGCCTGGGTCGGGCACGGCTTGTGACAAGAGCTGCTCCTGTATTGGCAGACGACCATAACGCCTGACTTAGGCTCTGGCTTTATTATTATCAGTTGTTCATTGAATAGATTATCACCGAGGACTTCATGAAGGTATACGACGACATCAGTCAGTCGATCGGTAACACTCCACTGGTGCGCATTCGTCACCTGACCGATCACCCACACCTCTATGCCAAGCTGGAAAACCGCAACCCGGCGCACTCAGTCAAGTGCCGCATCGGTGCCAATATGATTTGGCAGGCAGAGCAAGACGGTGTGCTTAAGCCTGGCATGGAGATCATCGAGCCAACCAGTGGCAACACCGGCATTGCTCTGGCCTTTGTGGGCGCCGCACGCGGCTACAAAGTAACGCTGACCATGCCAGAGACCATGAGCCTGGAGCGTCGCAAAGTGATGAAAGCGCTGGGGGCAAACCTGGTGCTGACCGAAGGCCCGAAAGGCATGAAAGGCGCAGTAGAAAAAGCCGAGCAACTGGTTGCAGAAGCGCCTGAACAGCGCATTATGTTGCAGCAATTTAGCAACCCAGCTAACCCAGCCATTCATGAGAAAACCACGGGGCCAGAGATCTGGCAGGATACCGAGGGCAAGATCGACATCTTTGTGGCCGGCGTCGGCACTGGCGGGACCATAAGTGGCGTTTCACGCTATTTGAAGCAGCACAAAGCGATCACCTCGGTGGCCGTAGAGCCAGCAGATTCGGCCATCATCGCGCAGCGCCTGCGCGGCGAGGACATTACCCCAGCGCCGCATAAAATTCAGGGCATTGGTGCCAACTTCATCCCTGACAACCTCGATCTGGACATCATCGACCGGGTAGAAAACGTCAGCAACGAAGACGCCATGGACATGGCGCACCAGCTGATGGCCAAAGAAGGCATTCTTGCCGGCATTTCTTGCGGTGCAGCACTGCATGGCGCCCTGCGTGTGGCGGCCGAGCCAGAGAACCGCGACAAAGTCATCGTTGTGGTGCTGCCTGATTCCGGAGAGCGCTACCTTAGCTCGCCGCTGTTTGCTGGCATGTTTGATAACGACTGAGTGCTAAACGAGCCGGTTACCTTGCTCGACGGCCTGCTGGAATACCATCCACAGGCCATTGGTGCGGCAGATGCTCTGTTCGAGCAGCTGCTGCACCAGCTGCCCTGGCAACAGGACGACATTCTGATTTACGGCCGCTGGCACCCCATTCCTCGTCTACAAAGCTGGCATGGCGATCGCGACGCCCACTATCGCTACTCCGGCCAAACCATGCTGCCTAAACCTTGGACACCGGCACTGCAAGCCTTGCGCACACAGCTACCGCAGTTCGGCTTACTGGGCTGCAACAGCGTTCTGTGTAATCTCTATCGCAACGGCCAAGACAGCATGGGCTGGCACAGCGACGACGAACCCGAACTCGACCCGGAACAACCGATTGTCTCCGTCAGCCTTGGCGCCACCCGCGACTTTTGTCTGCGCCCTTGCGGCAGCCGTCGCCAACACAGCAAAATCGCCTTAGATCACGGCAGCGTATTGGTCATGCACCCAGGCATGCAGCAGCAGTGGCAACATGCTTTGCCCAAGCGAGCCGGCATCTTGGAGGCGCGCGTTAATCTGACGTTTCGCCGTATTTTAACGTCCGCCTGTTACTGACCGATCAGCGCTTCGACGCGAAACATGATCACCGGCGTGGTTTCATAATCCTTATCACGCTCCCACACCAGTTGTTGCGCGATTTCGCCATACACCCAGTCTTGATAGAGATTGCGGCGATAGCGCACCCGAGCACTGTAGTTATAAAACGTCGCCTGCTCACGATTATCGCCACCGGCAGATAAGGTATACGCCAGCGCCGAGCGCCGACTGAGCTGATGGTACAACCCCAAGCCATAGCCCAAATCAATGTAATCGTTGTTGAGCCAGTATTCTGCTTGCGCCTCTACCCGAAATAGCTTCTCTACGTTAAGCGGATGATCGAAGCGGACGTCGGTCTTTTCTCCCCAGCCATCAAGGGTTCGATAATAGAACTGCTGGGTTAACCGCATCTCCCACTCAGAAAAGTAGGCATAGCGCCTGGCTCTAAGGCGCACAAATGGATCCGGAGGAATGCCCCAGCGAATACCCGTGTCGATGTTGGTTTTCCAGGCGTCAGTTTCATTCAAGATAAAGCGCAGCGCCGCCGTGTATTCGGCGTTTTCGACCGACTCCAGCGGGTCAGATTCGCGACTGTCGTCGTCATCATCGGAATCCAAAAGTAAGTTGAGGCGCTCGTTGGTATTCGGAAAGACCAGCTTCACACTGATGCCAAAGCGGTAATCAACCGGGTCACCCAACTCCCGGCGGGTATACCAAGATAAGCGTGCACGGCTGCCATCAATATCGTCTTCCGTCACGGTATCGCTAAAGAAGGTATCGACAAAAAAACCATCGATATTGCCGGATAACGAATCCAGATAATCGGCCAACCAATCGCGTGAGCGATTCACCATATCGGCTGTCACTGTGGTTTGTAGCGGACGTTCGGGCTCAGGCTCAACTGGCACGACAGGGTCTGGAGGGTTGTAAAAATACGCCTTTGGCGGCAAGCCCCAGGCCATCAATGGAAGACATCCTAACAACAATAACCAACGCATGTTTATACCGGGTCGTGGTGAATCAGCACTTCTGCGCGCGGGAAGTGGGCAACAATGCGGCGCTCTACCTCATCACCAATCGCGTGGGCACTGCTGAGCGATTGGCCGCCGTCTAGGTCCAGGTGCAGCTGAATAAACTGCACGGCGCCAGCCTGGCGAGTACGTAGCTTGTGGTAGCCCTGAACCCCTTCCACCGATTGAATGATGCGATCCAACTCAACCGCATCCTGCTCAGGCAGCGCCTGGTCCATCAGCACTTGCAGCGCCGAGCGCACAATGCCGAACACACTGTGCAGCAGCAATGCCACAATGGCCAGCGCCACCACAGGATCGAGCCAATGCACACCGGCTGCCGTCGCCACCAAAGCCACCACCACGGCGAGGTTGGCAAGAATATCGCTGACGTAATGAGCAGAATCTGCTTTCACCGCCAACGATTGGGTTTGTCGCACCACCCAACGTTGATATTGCACCAGCGTAACGGTCAACAGCAGCGAGAATCCCATCACCGCCAAACTCAGTGGAATCGCTTGCAATGGTTGAGGGTTGGCGAGCCGATCCAACACCTGCAGCAGCAGCGCCACCGCTGAGCCGCTAATAAAGGCAGACTGCACCAAAGCCGCCAGCCCCTCGGCTTTGCTATGACCGAAAGGGTGGTCTTCATCGGCGGGCATCAATGCATAACGAATGGCAATAAAGTTCACGCCCGATGCGGCGATGTCCATCAGCGAATCTAACAAGGATGACAACACACTGACCGAATCGCTGTACCACCAAGCCACCAGCTTGCTGATCAGCAACACCACCGCAACCACCACAGATGCCGTAGCTGCACGCTTGACCAGACGCGCCTGTTGATCCACTCGTTACTCCTTCAATTGGCTGCCAATGCTGTGACTCAGCGCCATTATGCGTAATTACCCCGGTGCTGACTATTGACCTAGCGTCGCCGACTGCCCATATTAGCGGCGTTATTGCTTGCTTGCGGCTCTGTTCATCGCCAAGGACGCGTCAGTCGCGCAACAAGCAACCTGTCAGATCATTAAGGAAAGCCCCATGCCGGTAAAAAACGCCCTGGTGGTGGACGACTCCAAGTCTGCCCGCATCATGTTGCAACGCTTGCTCAGTCGCATGGACGTCCAAGTGGACGCCGTCGACAGCGCCGAAGCAGCACTGAAGTTTCTGGAAAATCAGCAGCCTGATGTGATTTTTATGGATCATATGATGCCCGGCATGGACGGCTTAGAAGCGACCCAGCTGATTAAAGCCAACCCGGCAACCGCTGCCATTCCGACCATCATGTACACCTCGAAAGAAGGTGACGACTACCTACAAGAAGCTCGCTCCCACGGTGCCCATGCCGTGCTGCCTAAGCCGGCCAACCAAGAAGCCGTGATGGCGGTGATGGCAACCCTGGATGCACCCGCAGCCAATGATGAAAAGCCAACGCCCGCGGCCCCTGCTCCGATTCCGCTGGCAGAAGTCGACAAGCTCATTCAGCGCCAACTCAAACGCGCGCTGACCGAAGCCAAAGCAGAAATCGCCGCCGGACTCGACAGCACGACCCAGCAATTGCAGAACACTCAGCAGCACAGCGCTGAGCAGTTACATCAGCAACTGCAACAACAACTGAGCCAGCAACTGCAAGCAGAGCTGCAGCCTAAAGTTTTGTTCGACAAACTCAAGCCTCTGCAGCAGCGCTTAGCCGTCAGTGTCGCCAAACAACTGGATGAACGTCAAAGTGAGCGCTTATTGCTGCAACTGCAGCAACAACAAGAGCAGCTCAAACAACTGACCCAACAGCAGCAGCAGCTCGGCGAGCAAATTAAGCGCAGCATGATCATGGCCGCGGTGGCCGGTGCCGTTATCGGTGCCAGCATTGGCGTCGTCATTAGCCTGTTTCTTTGATATCGATCAACCGCGCGCCTGCCAGCAAGCGGTTTAGCGCATGGATGGCCTGTCTGTACCTTTCTTTGCTGTTAGGCCGTGAGTAGACTGAAGCCCGTTTGAGCGATCGGACGGGTTGCGCCAGGCCCACAGCCAGTTCAATCTCAACACCTATTACAAGAGCCAGTGCTTCTGGCCAACAAAGCTCACCACCTTTGAACACCAGATCAGGGATATAACATGATCAAAGTCGCCATTATCGCCGTTGCCGTCGCGCTATCAGGGTGCGCCGCCACGACGCCTTTACTTGTTGCCGAGGCTGGTGGTCACCAGCTGGCGAGAAAGGATGAAGACCGCAAAGTCAGAGCGGCAGCCGCCCTACAAGAAGAACCCGATCTACTGACCTACTCCGTTGATGCGATTGTGCGCGGCAAGACGGAAGAAGCCGTCGCCACCTACATGAAAGGCTACAGCGCCCCCAATTACAGCCAAAACATGAAATCCTTGGCGCTGTACCAGGTGGCACTGCTGTATATGAACCGTTTTAACGATCAGCGCGATGACAACAAAGCCCGCGCCTACTTAAAGCAACACCGCATTGAGTTCCCAGATTCGCGTTTACAGCCACGCATCAATAAACGCCTCGCCGTTCTCGACCAGCGCCAGCAAGATGCCGTTCACCTCAGTGCCAAACAGTTGCTTAAACGCGTCGATCGCAGTCAATTGCTGCAAAGAAACAGCACGCCGTTTGACGCGCAACTGACGCCAATGAGTGAGCGAGCCATTACCCATGAGCGGGTGGCCGATGCAGAAACCGTTTACTTGATTCTGTACGACAATCAGGCCTCATCCGATGACATGCGCGCCAAGGCGCTGTACCAGCTGGGCCTGATTTACATGAGCCCGTACAACCGCCATGGCGACAACGACAAAGCCCTGGCTTACTTTCGCAAAATCACCCAGGAGTTTGCTCAAACGCCGGTTGCAGAAGACGCCAGCAAACGCATCACGACCCTGATCAACCGGCAGTAGTAGGTAGCTGACCTCAATTTCCGAAAGTCAGTTTCATCGCCTCAGTCAGCTGAGCGGCATTCACGGCTTTTCCCTGCTGGCTGGTCACGCCGTCCAGCCAGCTTGCCACCGCTTGTGGGTTGGCATGCATCCAGGCTCGCGCAGCGCGATCGGCCGGCACAAACTCATTTAAAATCATATTCATCATCTGCCCCTCCATGCGAACGTCGAACTGCAGATTACTCAGCAGTTTCGCAGCATTCGGACATTGCTCGGCAAACTCACTGCGCACATTGGTGTACACCGTGGCACCGCCAAAATCGGGGCCAAAATACGCATCGCCACCGGCCAAGTAGTGAAGGTCAAATTGGTTGTTCATTGGGTGCGGTGCCCACGCCAAAAAGGCAATCCACTGCTGCTCACGAATGTGGCGCTCAACCTGGCGCAACATCAAACGCTCGGGCAACTCCATGACATCAAAACCAGCCAAATCAAACTCATTGGCTTCGATCATGGAAAACAGCAGGCTGTTACCATCATTGCCTTTTTCAAGACCATAGATGCGACCATCAAAGCGCTCTTTAAAACGCGCCAGATCTCGAAAATGACGCACTCCGGCAGCATGCACGTAATCTGGTACGGCCAAGGTGTATTTGGCTCCCTGCAAATTCTCTGTCAGCACTTTAACCGTGCCGGCGTCTGTGTAAGGCGCCACCACAGATTTCATACTCGGCATCCAGTTGCCTAAAAACGCATCCACCTTATTGGCAGCCAGCGCCTGATAAACTTCCGGCACCGACATTTCTTCAACATCAACCTCATAACCCAGCCGCTGCAGCAGCTCAGAGGCCACCGCCGTCGTTGCCTGCACATCGGTCCAGTTTACTTGCGCAAAGCGCACACTCTGACACTGAGCCCAACTGACTACAGGCAAGCAGACTGCACACCACCCCATTACGGTTAAAATGATTTTTTTCATAACTCCCCCCACGACTTGGCCGGCGATGCTAACCAGTTTGGGCGCGCAGCAAAAGTGCCAATTCAAGACACTCAGATCAAAAAAGCCCATGACTTTTGACGGTCATGGGCGAAGGAGAGATTCGTTAACAGCGAGGCTGCGCCTCGTGTCGCTATCAGTTGCTGATGCGCAGCTCCATGCTGGCCAGGAGTTGCTCAAGGTTTACGGCAGAGCCGTCGGCCATGGTGACGCCCGAAAGCCACTCGGTCACCAGGTGTGGGTGAGTAAACATCCAATGCCGAGCGGCACGATCCGCCGGTACAAATTGGTTGATGATCATGTCCATAATGCTCGCCACCTGCTCCGCTGGCAGCTGGATCTGAGACAACAGTTTGGCAGCATTGGCACATTCACTACTAAACGATGAGCGTGTGATGGTATGCACGGAAGACAAGCCCATGTCTTTACCAAAAAAGTCCTCGCCACCACTTAAATAGCGCACGTTATACGATTGATTCATCGGATGCGGCTCCCACGCCAGAAACGCCACCCACTGTTGATCTTTGTGGTAGCGATTCACTTGCCTCAACATCAAACGCTCAGGCAGCTCAATCACATCAAAGCCGCCAAGCCGGTGCTGGTTACCGTTCACCAATCCTTTTAGATAATCGTTGGCACTGTTGCCTTGCTCTAGGGCGTGCACGCGACCAGCAAACTTGTCGCGATGCGAGCCAATGTCTGCAATTGAGCGCACACCGGCCTCATAGACATAGTCCGGCACCGCCATGGCGTAGCGCGCCTGAGGAATATTTTTGGCCAGTAACGTGATTTGCCCACGCGACAAATAAGAATCGACCTGCTCTTGGCTGGACGGCAACCACAAGCCCATAAAGGCATCCAACTCGCCACTGGCAAGGCGAGCGTAAATGTCGTTTTCGTCCAGCTCTGTCTGGCGAGGGCGATAACCCAGCTCGTTCAGCAGCTCAGACGCAACGGCCGTTGTTGAGCGCAAGTCACTCCAATCGACCATGCCAAAATGAACAGAGCGACACTCTGCATTTGCCAGGGCAGCCGCTGCCCACAGAGATAAAACCAACCACCATTTACGCATATCACAACCTTTTATTATCACCAGCCAGCAAGGGCGCGAAGTGTGCCATTGATTACTGTAGCGGGTTGTGACTGGCTTCTCAGGCGCGAAAGACCAGGTTCACAGTTGAATGCAATAGAGCATGGGACTCATATAAATCTTATGACTATTTATCGCCTCCATTTGCCAGCAGTTGCTCAACGATTCCAACCACTTGCTGCATGCCTCCCGCCAAGACGGCTCGAATATCGTCCATCGTAATCAGCTCATTGGACTTGCCTGCCGCGGGGTTAACCACCAAGCAAATGCTGGCGTAGGGAATTTCCAACTCACGCGCCAACGTCGCCTCAGGCATACCGGTCATGCCGACCAAATCACAGCCATCCCGCTCCAGACGCTGAATCTCAGCGATGGTCTCCAGGCGGGGACCTTGCGTTGCGGCATACACGGCACGGTCGTGCACCGTGGTCTCCGCTCTTTCGGCCGCCTGCAGTAACTTTTGCCGCAGCGGCTCATCATAAGGATGTGTCAGATCAATGTGATGCAATGGTCGATAAGCGCCGTCAAAGAAGGTCGATTCTCGCCCCCAGGTGTAATCCACTATTTGGTGAGGAACAGCGATGGCACCGCTTCCCATATCAGGATGAATACCGCCCACGGCATTCACGGCGATGATGCGAGTCGCACCCAGTGCCTGCAACGCCAACAGGTTCGCGCGGTAATTAATCAGGTGCGGAGGAATGGCGTGCGGTTGGCCATGGCGCGATAGAAAAATCACTGGCTGACCGTGTAGAACGCCCACTTGGGGTACAGATGATGGCTCACCCAGCTCAGTTTTGATGGGCTTGGCAGTCAACTCCAAGTCTTCCAGTTCGGTCAACCCGGTACCACCGATGATGGCTGTGACGGTCATAGCAGCGCCTCTAATAAAAAGCGCTGATTTTAGGCCATTAACGTCTGAAGTCGAGACCGAATCTGGTCAGCTCGGTCACTGCTCACCGCCGCCATCGCGCGCCCATACGCCCCTTCTCCTGGTTGCAAAGGCTGCAAACTCAGCGCCGGCGAGGATGCCTGACGAACCGCTTCCAACACCTGCTTCGCACCGTCAGGGTCATTGCACGCCAGCAGTGCATTGGCACCCGCCTGCATTGCTAGCCGCGCACGCTGGTCATAACCGCCAGCGGCGGCAGCACCCGCCATGGATAAGTCATCACTAAAAATGATGCCTGCAAACCCAAACTGCTGGCGCAACACACCTTGCAACCACTCAGGAGAGAACCCAGCGGTATGCGTTGAATCTAACGCAGGATAGACAACGTGTGCAGGCATGATCGCATCCAGTAAGCCTTTGTCTATCAGCTGTTCGAAAGGCTGTAAGTCAGTCTGCAGCTCAAGCCAGCTGCGTTCATCTCGCGGCAACTCGGTATGGGAATCTGCTGCCACCCCGCCATGTCCGGGAAAATGCTTACCCGTCGCTGCCATGCCCGCTTCTTTCATGCCCTCGATCCAGGCACTGGACAAAGCCACCACACTGTCGACCTGGCGACCAAAGGCACGGTCGCCAATCACTTGGGAGCAGCCATAGTCAATGTCGAGAACCGGCGCGAAGCTTAGATCCACACCGCAAGCCAGTAGCTCCGAGGCCATCAACCAGCCTGTGTCTTTGACCAGAGCCAACGTCGACGTAGGCTGTTGCTGCCACTGAAATTCGAAGCTCAGCATGGCCGGCAAACGAGTAAATCCTTGTCGGCAGCGCTGAACCCGGCCACCTTCTTGATCAATACAAATCAGCAGCTCAGGTCTGATCGCTCGAATCGCACGGGTCAGCTGGCATAGCTGTTGTGGATCTTGATAATTGCGTGCAAACAGTATCAAACCGGCTAAGTAAGGGTGCTCCAACAGGGCATGCTCTTCCGGTAGCAGCGTCGTCCCTTGCAAGTCGGCGACGACACCGACAGCATCACTTACTAGCTTAAATTTCGACATGGAATGCTGCTAAAACTGTGGGGTTGAATCCAAACCAGAGTGCCGGCTTGGACCTGATCGAACAGCTCGACCACGTCTGCATTGCGCATACGAATGCAACCGTGTGAACGTGGCTCGCCCATGGGCTCAGAGTCCGGGGTACCGTGGATATAAATAAAGCGTCGCATGCTGTCGACGCCGTTGCCGCGGTTAAAACCAACTTCCAACCCTTGCAGCCAGAGTATGCGGCTCAGAATCCAATCGCGTTTAGGGTACTGCTGTGCCAGTCGATGGTTGAATATTTCACCCGTCGGGCGCCGTCCGACAAAGACCGCACCGGGTGCAGCAGATTCACCAATGCGGGCACGTATTCGATGCCAGCCACGCGGCGTTTGTTGGCTACCGTTGTGCTCTCCCATGCCTTTCACAGCGGTCGATACTGGATAGAGATGACACGCTTCTGGAGTCGATAAACGAAGCGCTTGATCGGCGATGGATACTTCAATTAGCGGCATTTCATTAGGTTCGAACATGCGCAGCCCTTTGCAAGAACGAGAGCAGAAAACCGCCCCTTGGCTGTTTTCCGCATAAATCAGGCAGCTGTCATTCCTGCCGCAAGGAAAGGTACCAGCTTATCGACAACTTGCGCAATATCGGAGCTTGTTCCGAGGTCATGTTCCGCCATGGCGGTCAACGCATCGGCACCAGACAAGGTAAACACCGTCGCACCCAACATAAAATGAATGCGCCAAAAACGCTCTTCATTGGATAAATCTGGGGTGGCCGCTGTGATTAAAGCCATGTAGTCCCGAAATAAGGTGCCGTATTCGTGACGTAAAAATTTGCGCAAGTGGCCCTGGCCTTGGGTGTACGCGAGCCCCAACAGGCGCATAAACATCCCCAACCGCTTGGGGTTATCACCACCGCTACGCATCGATACGGATGACAGCAAGCGCAATAGCTCACCCAGTTGCGGCGGCCGTCCTTGTAAGCGTTGCTGATATTCACTTAAATCCTGTGCTAACCCCTCGCTGAAGGGTGTCAGAAAGCGTGCAAAAACCGCCTGAATCAATGCCTTTTTGGAGCCAAAGTGGTAGTTCACCGCCGCGAGGTTAACACCCGCTTTGGTAGTGATGTTACGCAATGACGTTTCGGCAAAACCACGCTCAGAGAACAACTCTTCGGCGGCATTCAAAATCGCTTTGGCAGTGTCTTTCTGGGCCATACCAAGATCTCAAATAAACGGTTGTTTCAAACATACGTTTAAAACATTGCCAGCGCAAGTTTTGCTATCGCCTGCAAGCGCTGAGGCCCCCTTGCCTTAAAAGCCTGGTTGAGTGACGGTTTACACCCCCGAAAATACTGTATATATTCACAGACACTGTATAAATCACCAGATGGATAGTGACATGATCAAGCTGACGGCACGGCAACAGCAAGTGCTCGATTTCGTCCGCTCCGCCCTCGAAGCCACTGGCTTTCCGCCAACGCGCGCGGAAATTGCCAAGCAACTGGGCTTCCGCTCCCCTAACGCTGCGGAGGAGCATTTAAAGGCCTTGGCGCGCAAAGGTGCCATTGAAATTATGCCAGGTGCATCTCGTGGCATCCGCATCATTGAGGAAGAACAGCCTGGACTGCCCATCATAGGTCGCGTGGCAGCAGGCTCGCCGATTTTGGCGCAAGAGCACATTGAAGATTACTGCGACATCCCCGCCAGCTTCTTTAAACCTCAAGCAGACTTTCTGCTTGAGGTGCATGGCGACAGCATGCAAGACATCGGCATTATGGACGGCGACTACATTGCCGTTAATAAATGCAACACCGCGCGCAATGGCGAAGTCATCGTGGCCCGAGTGGAGAATGAGGTCACCGTGAAGCGCTACGAAAAAAAGCGCAACCGGGTATGGCTCCATGCCGAGAATCCAGCTTATGACCCCATCGAAGTGGACTTAAAAAACACCGAGTTTGCCATTGAAGGTTTATATGTCGGCGTGATTCGCCGCTCATAATTTGCGGAGGCCCCATGCAACCAGCAGCTCTATCCTTTCAACGCCCTGATGTATTTGCACAACTGCCCGCCGGTGGCAGCCTAACAGAGATGATTATCAGCGACGGCAGCGCCATCAATCCGATGCAGTTGCTGCCGCTTTTATCACAGTGTAATCATGGCCAACGCTGGTTGCTGTGGCTCAGTCCACACCCCAAAATGAACAAACAATGGCTGCAAAGCTTGGGTCTTCACCAAGCGGCCGTGATTCAACTCGATTGTCATAGCAACAACCAATTTGCTCGTTGCCTTCGCGCCATTGACGCAGGCAACAGCCACTTGCTGGTGGAATGGCAGGGTCCTCTATCACAAGCAGAGCGGCAGCAACTCGAAGACAGCGCTCGCTCTAGCCGTACCGAAGTGGTACTGATACGCCGTCGCATGCCCTCCCAAGCAGCCTGATCGGGCAACAACACTGTCGCCTGTTGCGGCCTGTGCTAGAATGCGCCGCTTTCTCATCAAATTGAGGTGCACATCATGGCGGCCACCGTTGGAATTATCATGGGTTCGCGCAGTGACTGGCCAACCATGCAGTACGCAGCAGAGATGCTCGACAAACTGCAGGTGGAATACGAAGTCAAAGTCGTATCGGCTCACCGCACACCCGACTTGTTGTTCGACTACTCCAAACAAGCGGAGCAACGCGGCATTAAAGTCATCATCGCCGGCGCCGGCGGTGCAGCGCACTTGCCAGGCATGGTGGCATCACAAACCGTATTACCAGTGCTCGGTGTGCCGGTAAAATCACGAGCCCTTAATGGCTTGGATTCGTTATTGTCGATCGCGCAAATGCCAGGCGGTGTCGCCGTTGGCACATTGGCCATTGGTGATGCTGGCGCTAAAAACGCCGGTTTGTTGGCGGCCCAGATTTTGGGAACCCATAACCCAGAGCTGCAACAACGCATCGCCCAGTTCCGACAGGAACAAACCAACGATGTGCTAGAGCAACCAGACCCGCGCATTACAGACTGAGTAGCAAAGAGACTTTCCTACCTATGAAGATTGGTATTCTCGGCAACGGCCAGCTTGGACAAATGCTGGCCGACAGCGTCAGCGATCTGCCGCAGTTGGATGTTCACCTATACGATTTACGTGCCTACAGTGCCGACTCACTCAACGAGTTTGTCGCCCAAGTTGACTGCATCAGCTTCGAAACTGAGAACATCAGCGCCCAGATCGTCGCACAGCTTGAGCCCTATGCCGACAAACTGCGGCCTGGCCTGGATGCTTTGAAGACCTTCCAAGATCGCTTGCTGGAAAAGCGCGCCTTACGCGCTGCCGGCATTGCCACGGCCGAATTTTACGCAGTAAATTCTCTCGCCGACGTGCACGACGCCATAGAGCAACTCGGCCTGCCTTTGATATTAAAAACCACCACCGAAGGCTATGACGGCAAGGGTCAGTTTGTGGTTCGCGAGGCAGAACAAGCCCAAGCGGCTTGGGATGCCATCGGCGGCCGCGCCCTCATTGCCGAAGCCTTCGTGACCTTTGAGCGCGAAACGTCCGTCATTGCCAGTCGCGATGCGCAAGGTCAGCTGGTGGTTTGGCCGATGACTGAAAACGTCCACCACGAGGGCATTTTGCGCTACTCGCTGTACCCGGCGGATGCGTTGACGGCGGAAAAACAAGCGCAAGCAGAGCGCTACGTTCGCCAGCTCGCCGACAGCCTAGATTACGTCGGCACCATCACGTTGGAGCTGTTTGATACCAGCGCAAGCCTTGTGGCCAATGAAGTCGCGCCACGCGTGCACAACTCCGGCCACTGGTCGATTGAAGGTGCCCATACCAGTCAGTTCCGCAACCATATGCTGGCCATTGCAGGCTTGCCACTGGGAAGCACACAGCCAAAACACAACAGCGTTGCCATGCTCAATGTGATTGGCGATGAGCACCCTGCGCAAGTGGCTGATGAGCTGTCTCAGGCGCACCGCCATAGCTATGGCAAAGAAGCACGCCCCGGTCGAAAACTGGGGCATATCACTGTCACAGCGGATAACAACCAGCAACGTGACAACACCATTGATCAACTGCAAGCCGTGCTACCGGCTGCGACCTGGCCAATGAGGTAAGACATGGCTAAATCACTACAGGAACAGCTGTTGGCCTCCGGCTTGGTCAACAACAAAAAAGCGAAGCAAGCTCAACGCGACAAAAAGCGTCAACAGCATTTGCAGCGCACCGGCAAAGAAGACATTGTCGATGAAAGCAAAGTTAATGCAGAGAAAGCTCGCAAAGAAAAAGCTGAGCGAGATAAAGAGCTAAACCGCCAGCGCGAAGAACAGGCACAAAAGAAAGCCGTTGCCGCGCAAATTCGCCAACTGGTGGCCAGCAATGCCATCGTCAGCGAAAAAGGCGATGTGCGTTACCAGTTTGTCGGCCCGGACAACAAAGTAAAACCGCTGCACGTGGACCAAGCGATCTTTGACCGTTTGAGCCGAGGTCAGCTGGCCATCATGGAGCTCGGCAACAGTTTCGCGGTAATTCCCGTGCCGGTCACAGAAAAAATTCGCCAGCGCGACAGCGACATATTTATTTATATCGCCGATGCCAAAGCGAACCAATTGGATGAAGACGACCCTTATGCCGCTTATCAAATCCCTGACGATTTAATGTGGTAAGCAGCCTGGCGGCGCCCTGCGCCGCTGCTTTCCTTCCTCACTGACACCAACTTTAAAACGCCAAGACCACAGTTAACCCGCGGCAAATCGCGGTTACATACCTCCGTGACATAACTGCACTGGCGGCGAACGCCAGAACATCTACAGTGAAAACAATCACTTCGTCCATACGGGCCAGTTATGCTGATCGAACTTTTGTATGTCAGTCGCTCACGCCAACGCTTCGATGATCAAGCCCTGACAGAGCTTTTGAGAATTGCCCGGCGCAACAACCAAGGTCATGGCATTACCGGGCTACTGCTGTACGACGGCGCCGGCACTTTCATCCAGGCTTTAGAGGGAGAAGATGAGCAAGTGATGCGGCTGTTTAATCGCATCACGACCGATGAACGCCACGATCATGTGCACGTACTCGGGCGTCAACGCCTTCAGCAGCGCAGCTTTCCTGAATGGCAAATGGGCTTCTTTCCCATATCGCCTGAGCTGATCAGCAAAGTTGAAGGCTTTTCTAACTTTATGTTTGCTGACAGCCAAAAGGGGCTTAGCCAACAAGAAACGTCGTTTGCCTTTCGCATGCTGGATTATTTTCGCCTTAAAGCCCGCTTAGAACGGGAGCGCCATGCATGTTGAAGCACATAAAAGTTGCCCATAACGTTGCCCTGCTCGCCATCGCACTGTTGCTACTCCTGCTTCTTACTGGCGCAAGCGCTTACCAGACAATGAGCCAAATTGGTCGAGAAATTCATGATATTGCTGAGTTTGATGTGCCGATTGCCAATCAGCTGTCCGAACTCAGTGAAAACCAACAGAGGCACGCCCTCACCTTTGAACAAACACTGCTGTCCATTGCCCTCGAAACGCCACGTCAAACCAACGCCCTAAGCGCTGAGTTGGCCACCCTCGATCAAGCCATCACTCAGCTTTATCAAACCCTGGGCAGTCAGATAGAGCTGGCATTAAGCGCCAGCCACGACGAGGCGATCAAGGTCGTACTGAAAGAGAAACAAAGCTCGCTCCGCCAACTGCAGCAAGATGGGCGCAATCTAAGTCAGCAACGCAGCTCGCTGCTTCAGCAAGCACAGCAACAAGGCGTGCAATCGATAAAATCGTCGCTGGAAGCGCTCGAACAGCAGCAGCAGGCCCTCAACGCAAAAATATTGGCAATGTCTCAGCAAATTCGACAACTGACCTTGCAAGCAGCGCAGCGCGCCGATGTAGCAGAACAACAAGGCATTCAGCGCCTGGTGATATTGTTGGTGATTGCATTGCTGTTAGGCAGTGGCCTGTCTTGGTTAATCAGTCGCAGTATCGTCGTACCTTTGCAAAATATGAGCGCACGCTTAAAACACATCGCCAGTGGTGACGGTGATTTAACTCAGACCCTGGACGACAGCGGCAACAGCGAGTTGAGCGAGATAGGCCGCGGTTTCAATCGCTTCTTAGCCGTGCTGCGCCGGCTTATCATAGCTAGCAGTGACAACGCCAATGAGCTGGGCAAATCCTCCGAAACCGCTTTGCAAATCATGCGAGATACTTTAGAAAATGTTGAACGCCAATATGTGGAAACCGAGCAAGTGGCGACCGCCGTCAACGAAATGAGCGCCACCACAGAGGACGTGGCACGCAGCTCTAATCATGCCTCTGACGTGACAGAGCAAGTGCGCACCCAAGTGCTCAACGGTCGAGAAGGCGCTGAAATCACGCAAGCCACGATCAGTCGCTTGGCTCAGGAAATCGACAATGCCTCTAATGTGGTTTCAGCTCTGGTAGAAGAAACACGCAACATTGCCGTGGTATTAGACACCATTCAGAGCATTGCCGAGCAAACCAACTTATTGGCGCTCAACGCCGCCATTGAAGCTGCCCGTGCTGGAGAGCAAGGGCGAGGATTCGCCGTGGTCGCTGACGAAGTGCGCTCACTGGCGCAGCGCACGCATTCCTCCACCGAAGACATTCAAAAACTGGTGCAACGACTGCAGACCGAAGCCAACAATGCCGTCAACAGCATGCGCTCTGGACAACAAGCCAGCGAGGAATGCTTACAGCAAAGCCAGGCGACAGCAGCGACGTTTGAGCAAGCATCGGAAGCCGTCAACCAAATCACCGACCTGAATCACCAAATCGCGGCTGCAGCCGAAGAGCAAGCCAGCGTCGCCGTCGAGATCAACCACAGCCTGAACAGCATCAGCGATCTGGCCGAAGTTACGACTCAGGGGGCGAAAAAGACCCACGCCGCCAATGAAAACATTGCCATGCGCCTGATCGACCTTCATACCAAGCTAAATCGCTTTAAAACCGAATAAAGGCGCCAACCGGCGCCTAAAACAACCCTTAGAACCGATACTTGGTAGACACACTGACATTGCGTGGATCGCCCGGCTGACCGCCAAGGAACATCGGCTTGCTGTAGTACGTTTCATTGGTCAGATTATGAACATTTAACTGCAGCGCCAGCTGCTCGTAATCGTAACTGACTGCGGCGTCAAAGCGCGTGTATTCCGGCACAACGGCTTTATCGACTCCGAAGGATGACGAGTTAATCGTACGCTTGTCTTCATACTGCACACCCAGCGCCAGCGTCACTGGTGCAGGTAACTGACTCAGAGGCAGGCTGTAACGTCCCCACACGCTGGCGAAACGTTTTGGTATGCCCTTCACTTGCCCCAAGTTCTCGCCCTTGCGCACCTGCTCGGCCTTTTGATAAGTGGCGTTCATTGTCAGCTGCCAGCGCTCTGCCAAGGCCAACGCCAAATCCAACTCATAGCCACGGGTTTTGTCTTCGTCATCGTAGAAGTATTGACGCACATCGACGTTATATTCGTCGTCTTCCGGGTTATCGTTGTATTCAGGGTTGGCATAGCGCAAGTTGGTGCGACGAGTATCAAACCAGACCAGAGAGCCCGTCACACGTCCCGCCAGAGCGGCCCAGCGCAGACCAATGTCCAGCGACTGCGATTCTGAATCCGGGCGATCGTCCTCGCCATTAACGCTATCTAATATGCTGTAAGCCGTGCGACCTTTCGCAAAGTTGGCAAAGGTAGCGAGCTGCGGCAACCAGCGATAGTTCAATCCAGCATTAAACGTATTGCCGGCATCACGGGTGTCTGCCTCGGGCGTTGCTTGCGGGCTTCTGTCTGTGCCCAGGTGCTGATAGCGCTGCTCCAAGCGAGTATGCGCCAGCCCAAATCGTGCGGTTAAACGCTCGGCCCAATAGAACACTTCTTGAGCACTGACGCCCTGCGCGATCAGCTCTTTGTTGTAGTGGCTGCGCAGGCTATGGTCGTAATCCATGAAATCGCCGCTGGGCCAATTGGCATCGCGCATGTCCAAAATGTAGGGAATCGGGTTGCTGCCGCTGCCACCATCGGCGTCGTAAGCCGACCAGCTTTTCAGCTTAATCTCGCGCTGATCGTGATACAGGCTAAGTAAGTGCTCACCTGACCAGGTTCCCAGGTTCCAGCTTTTAGTGATATCGGCGAAGTATTGCCAGTTGTCTTCGTCGACCACTTGACGGCGGTATTCCTGACGTCGAATGGCATAGGGGTAGAGCTCGCCATCCACCACCAAAGGCGCGCGTGGATCAGCATTGATTTCGCCGCGGCGATTCCAATACACATAGTTGTAGGCGCCCGTTTGACGCACAAACTCAGACTCATAACTGCGTTGTTGCAACTGGTGCACTAAGGACCAGCCGCCACGACCATGCCATTCATGAATCAGTTTGACGCGTTGCTCAGTGCCCTCGTTCGGTTCGGACAGGGGCGAAATCAGCGATGCGCTGCCTAAATCGTATGGCTCCAAGCCGTCACTGCTGCGAACGCTGTCGGCGAGCTGCTGGCGTTGCTCATCCGTTAGCTGCAAACCCAAACTGCCATCCGCGTCGCCATCCGCATCGTTCGGTAAGTCGCTGGCATCGATACGGCCGGGTGTCGCCAGGGTGCTGTCCCAGTTCATGATGCGGACCGGATGGCCGACGGAGTCGATCTGCACACTGTCACCAATATAAGCCATCTGCAGGCGCAACTGATGATGCGCGTTTAACTGCCAGCGCACACTGCCGTATGCCTCACTGCGCTCGGATGACAAACCCCGATAGCCATCGCTCTGCTGATGGCCTGCCACCAAGCGATAAGCCAAGGCGTCATTGATCGGCGCCGTGGTATCCAGCGATAGCCCCCATTCATTCCAACGGCCAGCATTGGCAGAGACTTCGGTTCGAGCCTGGCTTTGGGGCTGCTTTTCAATCAGATTGATAACACCGCCGGCTTCACCGATGCCATACAAGCCCGTAGCTGGACCTTTAAGCACTTCCACCCGATCAATATTTAGCATCGAGCGAGTTGGATTGTAGGTGTTGCCTAAGCCGCCGCCGGCATACATGCCGTCGAGGGCGTAATTGACCCCCAGACCACGAATCACCAAGTTGTCACCGATGCCGTAGTTATTGCCGGCCTGGCTGATGCCGCTGATATTGCGAATGCTGTCTTGCAGAGTTTGTGCGCCCTGACTATCCAGCAGCTCGCGATCAATCACCACCGTCGCCGCCGGTGTTTGCAGCAAGCTCATTGACGATTTAGTTGCCGTGGAACCCACTTGCGGTGGCAAACGTTCTTCCGTGCCAGTCACAGTAACCTGGGCTAACTCTGTCGCATCCTGCGCGTGTGTCGTCACTGCCCATCCAAGGCAGGCCAGCATAGACACTTGTTGAATCGAACTACTCAAAGGATGGCGACGCAAAAGCGCCGGAGGTCGTGCAGGCATATAACCGCGTCCTGTTATCAACAAAAAAACAGCGGCGATTATGCTGACAACAAAATCAAATGCAAATAGTTATTAAATACCTATGAGAATATACTTATTCCACTTCTGAGCGTTACATCACGACTAACGCCGGCTAACCACTTCAGCACCGGTCAGCTGCAAACACCAGCGACACCAACCCGGGCGCCAAGCCAAGCTCAGCCCAACCAGCATGCCAACCAAGCTCAACTGCCCCAGCACCGCCACACAAGCCACGCCGGTCTGATACTGCTGCGCCAACCCCAGCCAGGCCAGCATGCAGCAGCTCAGGGCTAATACCTGCCACAAGTGCCTCACATAGCGCCGCGGGCGCTTCAAACTCAGGCATTTGCGCTGGCGATGGCCGCAACCACAGCCGAACACGCACGCCAACCACAGCAACATTAAGCTAAACACGACTGCTCTCCTTTGCTGCTTTGAAACCTTAATTGCCAAGCAATAACACTCAGCCCAAGGGCGGTTAACCAGGCTACTAGCTGCACCGCCATCCAGTCGCTATTCATGCCGGTCAACGCTTGCCAGCTGGCCCAGGGTGCTTGCCACCAATCTAGGGTTGCCACCAGCCACCAAGCCAGCGCCGCTAGGCCATAAAGAATGGCAGGTGGGCAGCGAATGGCGACAACGGCCAATGCCAGCCAGCATAGAAACAAGCCATCTTGGGCTGCGCTCAGCGACACGTCAGTCCAGCGCAACAACAGCAAGAACAGCGCAATGGCCGCAGGTAAGCCGGCAAAACTGGCTAGGTTCAACACTCTGACCATATGCCACCAACGATCGCGCCGCCGCTCTCGTTTGCGCAGCCAAATTACATGGCCACTGACGATCATGAGGCAGCCCAGCAGCCCCGCAAAAACATATAAAAAACGCAGCCAAGCAGAGGCAAATAAGCCTTCATGTATGCCAAACAACGCCTGCTGCAGAGCCTGAGGCCAAGGCAAGCTTGCCGTATGAGATTGCCACACGTTAGTGCTCAGATTGACATAGGCCAGCTTGCCGCCGCCCACAATGCCCTCGGCGGGACCGCTCAAACGCGCCAACCCCGTCGACCAGTCGATACGTAGTTCAGCAACTCCCTTACTGCCCCAGTGCTGCTGCGCTTGTTGATACAGCTGCAGCAGCGACACCGCTTCGACAGGCGCAAGCGGCTCGCCGTCAGGCTGTGGCTGGCGTATGGCTGCAAAATATTGGGACCGCGCATCGCCTGAAAAATCGAAGCCTGCCGCGACCGTGCCAGGCCACACCGACGAGCCATAAAACAGCAAACCGCTGTAGGCCATTAATAAATAGAACGGCAAGGCCGTGACCGCCAATAAGTTATGGCCATCGAGCCAACTGCGTAGCCCCTTGCCAGGGCGCAGCAGCAGCATTTCCTGCAGAATTTTTTTGTGCACCACAATGCCGCTGATCAATACCAGCAGCAGCCAAGCCGACAAAGCACAAGCCAAGATGCGAGCGACGTCGCGGCCCAAATAGTGAAAGCGATAATGCAACTGATACAGCCATTGCCCACCCCAGTCGGGCATGCCTTGCCACTGCCAACCGTTTCCCCCTGGCTGCAACAGTGCAGAGTGGCGCTCGCTATCGCGCCAATACACTTCATAAAAAGGGCGTTGTTGACCAACCGGAAACTGCACCCACCACTGCTGCGCAGACTGTTGTTGCAGATGTCGCTCAATCTCGGGCAATGCCTGCTCTGCTGGCAACTGGCGCTGCGATGAAAGCTCGGGCTCCAACCAATAATCGATTTGCACATCCAAAAAGCCCAGCGTGCCAGTCACAAACATAAAAAATAGCCACCAGCCACACAGCAACCCCAGCCAGGTATGCACACCACTGAGGCTTTGACGCCAACGCACTACAGCCATAGCCAAGTTCCTGCTGCCACAGACAATAACGTCATCGCTATTAACGCCAAGCCAGGTTGAGGGCGACTGACAACACACATAAAGATAACGGTATAAAACCCAAGGGAAAATACCAGCACCGCCATGGTGACCTGCGCCGGCTGCCACCATTGAGCCAACAGCCAGGCCACAGCGGCAGAAAGCAGGGCCGCCGCGCCATAGGACAACAGCAATGCGGGCAGCAGATGTACTAAAGCCCAGTGAGCAGTACCAGGCCGTGGCTTGCCCTGCAGTAGGTTATTGAGAGAGAACAAAAATGCACCTGACAATCACTATCAATTAGCGGCGCATTATAGTCAGATGGAAGCCGGGGTAAACGTTTATTGAAATCTGGTTTCAAAGGCGTTGAGCTGCCATCAGATGACGCTGCCATCAAGCAGCGCCGGTTTGCACTAGGGCCCTTCAGCGACTGAAACGGCTGACCAACTCCAGCTGCCGATCAGCCGCTTGCTCCATTTCGCGGCTCAGGCTGGCATCGGCATCAATAAGCTCAGATGCTTGCACGCTGTTGTCGCGAATCTGCGTGACTCGGGCGGCAATATCGGTGGATACGTTCGACTGCTGCTCGGCGCCAGCGGCCATTTCTTGGGCGCTATTGGCGATGGCATCGACAGATTGCAGCAGGGTTTCCAACTGCGATGACACATTGTGCATTTGCTCTTGAGTCGCCGCAGCACCGTCGCGCCCTTCCTGCATGCGAGTAACCAATCCACCGACCTGTTGTTGAATCTGGCCCAAAGCCGATTGAATGCGCTCAGTCGATTTTTGAGTATCGGCCGCCAGACTGCGCACCTCATCTGCGACCACAGCAAAGCCCCGCCCAGCTTCTCCGGCTCGGGCAGCCTCAATCGCGGCGTTCAAGGCCAGCAAGTTGGTTTTTTCAGCGATGGCATCAATCGACGTGGCGATGGTGCCGATTTCGGCCACCAATTGATTTAAAGCCTCAGCCTGTTCAGCATCGCGGACCAAATGATCATGCTGAGTTGAGACCAACTCCGCGACCTGATGCAGCACACTGCGACCTTCCTCACCCAATTGGCGTGAAGCTTCCGCATCGCGAGAGACCTGGCTGACCGAGTGACTGATCTGATCAATGCTGGTACTGAGCTGTTCAATTGCTACGGCGATCTGGTCGGTTTCATAGCTGAGCTGTTGCACACTGTGGCTGCTGTGGCTGGCGTTCGTCGCCACCTGATGGGATTTTGCCACCACATCGTGGCTGCTGTGACGCACCATGCCAGTGATGGTGCGAAGCGCCGACTGATCAATGATTTGTTGCAAGCGATAACGCCCAAGGTTGCTTATTTCGCCGGTAAAAACGTACTGCGTTAGCGCGTCCTGACTGATCGCAGCTGAGCATTTATCCGCTGGCATCATCCAATGCTGCATCCAACCGTCTAGCCACATAGCAAGCGCAGCCGTGCCCGCCAGCAGCGCCATCGCCGGCCACCACATTTGTGCCAAAAACACCAACAATGCCGAGGCTGGCAACCCAAACAAGCTCCAGAAGGGCAATAAGCGTTTAATGCGCGGAAATAAGCGCTGCCACATTGAAAACGGCTTTTTCCCGGCATTAAGCCGTGCATACACACTTTCAGCACGGCGAACCTGACCGGCGCTGGGCTTAACCCTGACCGATTCATAACCGCAGATTTTGCCGGCGTCATAAATCGGCGTGACATGGGCATTTACCCAATAATGATCGCCATTTTTGCAGCGATTTTTAACGATTCCGACCCAATGGTGACCGGCTTTCAAATGATCCCACATCAATTGAAATGCCGCTTGGGGCATATCCGGGTGGCGGATAATATTGTGCGCTTGGCCGATCAGTTCGTTTTCTTCAAAACCTGAAATATCCAGGAAATCCTGATTCACATTGCGAATAACACCGCGCGCATCGGTGGTAGAAATAATCGACTGCTTATCCGTTAATGGATGGTCTACTTGGGTAACAGGAAAATTACGGCGCACAATGCAAACCTCGATGAGTGGCTTAGGGCAGTCGATGCTGACCTAAACTTAGGTCTAGCGGAAAACGCGCCACACTACCAATACTGGCTCAGACTTACCGTTACAAGTTGCATCCAACTGTTACAGAGCGGCGCTTGCATGCCGTGCTTGGATTAACTAGCCATCAGCCCGTGTCTGCAACTTACTCGGCCAGCGATTGCTGTGCTCGCATCTCCGTCAGCTCCTCAAGAATATCGAGGTAGTCATGCTCGGTCATACCTAGCTGCTCAAAGTACTGTGGATGATGGGTTTGCCACTGATGATCGTCTTTCGATAACGTCAGCTGCCGATGCAAGTTGTCGGCGATTTTCAGTGCCGCCAGCAGCATGTTTTCTTCGTAGTCGGTGTTGTAAGACAAATACTCCAGGTTGTGATGATTGAGGATCACGTGACAAATGTCGGTTGGCAGGTTCCATGAGTTGGCAATTAAGAAACCGACAACTGGGTGACTGGTGTTGTAGAACTGATCCTCATACACAGCCAGTGATACATCGTCATCGGCGTTCGCAGTGCGCAAACACTCCAAATAAGTGTCGTGGTAACGCATCGCCATGGCGGCGATACCGCAGTCATGAAAAAGGCCCGTGGTGTAGAGGTTTTCTTGTGGCACCTCGTCTTTGATGCGTTGGCCTAAATACACCATGATGCCGGCGACTTCGGAGGATTCGTCCCACAAGCGCTCAAAACTGATGGCTGATTTACCACTAAACGATTGCTTCAGCATCACCGCCGTCAGTAGCGTCAGCGTGGTATCCAACCCAAGCATCATAACCGCCTGCCGAACATCGCTGACTACCCGCCCAAAACCGAATTGCGATGAGTTGATGGTTTTCAAGATCGCCGACGACAACCCCAAATCACGAGCCACCAAGTCGGCCAAATCGCCCAGCTCAGGCTCCTTTGACTGGACCAGCGCTTGGGCCTCCACCAGCAACTTAGGCGGTGAGGGAATAAAAAAGGTTTTTTGCAAACCATCTAAATAGTCTTGGTCCAGTTTGAGCATAACAAGCACATCCTTAGGCAGAGCAATGCGGCAGTTTCAACACTAGTCCAAAATCGCTCTGCCAGGGCGGCCTAAAGCTTACTCAACTCTGGCTAATGTCATGTAACCGCTTCGCCAGTGCCGTGGAGTTCTGGCTCATACCGTTTAGCTGGCTAGCGTCTTGGGCATTTTGCTCTGAAATCTGGCGAATCCGATCGGCGAGCTGGTCGATTTCATCGGTGACTCGCGCTTGTTCTTCTGCTGCCGTTGCAATGGAAGCCGTGCGGTCTCGAATTTGATCAAAGGCGCTAACGATGTCTGCGAAGCGCTCGCGTGCATGATTGGCACGCTCAATGGATTGCTCGGATAACTCCCGGCTTTGCTTTATAACAGCCACGCCTTGACGAGCAGCCGACTGCAGCTGAGCGATCATTGTGTCGATTTCACTGGCGGACTCTTGGGTGCGCTGGGCCAAGGTGCGCACTTCATCCGCCACCACCGCAAAGCCACGCCCTTGCTCTCCCGCCCGAGCGGCTTCAATGGCGGCATTGAGCGCCAGCAGGTTGGTTTGTTCCGAGATCGCCTTAATCACGTCCAACACAGTGCCGACACGCTCTGTGTCATCGGCCAAGGTATCAATGACCTGCCCAGCGTCGGTTAACGCTTCGGCCAACTGACCAATGGCCTCAGCATTGCGCCCGACCACGTCACTGCCATTGTTCACCAGCGCCACCGAGTCTTCTGCAGTTTGCGCAGCTTCGACCGTATTTTGAGAGACTTCATTGGCGCTGGCCGACATTTCTGTGATCGCAGTCGCTAGCGTGTGGTTTTCTTCGGTTTGCTGATGTGCGCGCTGGGTAAGTGTCTGACTCAGCGCATGAAGCGCCTCGGCACCGTCTTTAACGGCGACAGATTCGTCGCGCAGCTCATCGAGCAGTTGGTTAAGATGATCGCCATAACGGTTCACAGCGGTGCGCAGTTGCCCTATTTCATCGTCGCGGTAAATCGCTAAACGTTCCGTACTGCGCCCCTGGGTCAGGGCTTCTATCTGCACTCGGGTTTCCACCAGCCAGCGAACAATCTGGCGGCCGTAAATCAACATCACCGCAATAAAAATCAACATTAAGGGAATCATCACCGCATACAACCCCAGAGTGATGTACCTCAGCGTGCCCAGCGCAACGTCATCCGGCAGAATTAATCCAATGCGCCAGCCTTGTTGCGCCATATCCATCACCACCAGCTGCGATGAGTCCCCCCGAATCACCCCGGATGGCAGCTCATAGGCACCGGCACCTTGGCGCAAGGCGTCGGCCAGCGGTTGCAAGGTATTATCTGCGCGCACGGCATCCCTGAGTGGCTTGGTCGCCAATTCACTTCCACGCAGGCCAGGCATAGCAATCACTCGCCCGGTTTGATCCAAAGCCACGGCAACGCCGCCACTGCCTGCGCTTTGCTCGGCCAGCAAACGCGACATGTCTTCAAGCACTAAATCGATGGTAGCGACGCCCCAGAAGCGGCCATTACGACGAATGGCTACGGTGCAGGTGGTCATGGCCACCCCAGAGGCCATATCAAAATACACCTCTGACCAAGCGCACTCTCCATCACGCAAGCCACGCCCTACCGTGTACCAACTTTCATTGTGATAACCGACGCCCGACGGGTCGTTGTAATCATCAAGCAGCGTCAGTCCGCCACCTGAGCGCGCCCAAAACAGCGATGCACGCTTCTGACCGGCTATGAGCTGCCCGGGCTCAGGCCAAATGCCGCCTCCGGCGACGCTGGCATCACCAAAGTGGTGGATCAAGTCACGCATATGAGTTCGAAATTGCTGTTCGTCCGCCGGCAGTGTTTGCGCCAATGCCGCCATACTGCGGGTTAAGGTCGCGGCCGATGACAGCACGGCATGGATCTCAGCCACCATGCCTTGGACTCGGCTATGAGCATGAGCACGGGCTTCTTCATACAACCTAGGCTGGGCTAACTGACTGGTAACAAGATAGATACTGATGGTGGCAGCCAGCAGCAGGGCAGCGCTGGCTATACGAATACGATCGCGAAGCAACATAAAGCAGTCTCATTCCGACGAGAAGAAAGTTGGCTTAAGGCCATCTACTTCTCATGCTATCGGCGGACTGCTTATTATGTTTAGTAATAACGAATCAAACTATAAGTCTTGCGGGTTCACTGAACCCGGCAGTCTAATGCTTTCTAAAGCCAGCACCGATATTAGAACGGCACATCGTCGTCGTAGGCCGGTGGCGCAAAATCATCAGCAAACCCAGTGGCCGGGCCAGCCGATAAGCGCTCGACTTTCCATGCTTGCAGGCTGGTGAAGCATTTTTCAGGTTTGCCCGGCGCATTCCACAACCGACCAGACAGGTTAAAAGTAACTTGGACTTCATCGCCTGGTTGAAAGCTGTCCAGTAAGGCACATTTGTCTTTGATCAGCTCCAGTGCGATGTAATTAGGGTAATCCGGGTTCTCACCCTCACCGCTCAATTTGACAACAAACTCACGTTTGGTGAACCCATTTTGACCATACTCACGTGTTTGGTCGATTGAGTGAATAATCCCTTGGGCCTCAAAGCTTTTTGACATGCTATTACCTGATTTCTTGGTCTTGATGAATGGGCGGCATCATAACATTGCACACACTCAGCGCCAGCTAAGCGGTAAGGATGGTGATTTTTTCATCGGTTTCCAAAATCGGCTGAATGGAAGCAATGGCATTGCGCCGTTCTTGCGAGGTCAGCCATTGATTCCAGGCCTCCTGGTTCTGCCAATTGGTGATAATGACGCGATGGTTATCATTTTTCATGTCTTTGTAGGTCGCGCCAGAAACGTATCCCTGAGCCTCCAGCATGGCGCGCAAGGTATCCTTTATCGCTTGGTCGTAGGTTGACTCCATACCAGCGGCAATGTGACGTTCGATGATGACCTTGATCATGGTTAAGATCTCCTTGTTTATCCTAGGGAACCACAGTGATCTGAGCATACCCAATATTAATGAAGAAATGGAATGAGCGAGCACATTTAAGCCTATGACAACAACATTAGTGAGTGGTAGCCACGGCGGTATTGGTCGCGCTTTGGTAATCGAGCAGTTGAAATTAGGGCCAGTTATCAGCCTATCGAGGCACCCCGCCCCGCCCGCAGGCATCGACAGCCAACAGCTGACGCACATACAAGTAGATCTGAACAAGCCAGAGAGTGTGGCCGAATTAAAAAACGCATTAAAAGACCACAGTATTCAGCGTGTGTTTGCCTGCCAGGGGCTGTTGCATGACCGGCAACACCGGCCCGAGAAGTCCTTATCAGCACTAAACGCCGAGTGGCTGCTGCACAGCATGAACGTTAATGTCATGAGCCATGTGCACCTAGCCCAAGCCTTGGCGAGCAAAGTTAGCCGCCAACAGCCTCTGCGCTGGCTGTCTTTATCAGCCAAAGTTGGCAGTATTGAAGACAATTATTTAGGTGGTTGGTACAGCTATCGAATGAGCAAAGCGGCGCTAAACATGTGGATTAAAAATCTGGCCATTGAATGGGGGCGCAAGAGTCCGCACAGCATCATTGCGGCCGTTCACCCCGGCACCACCGACACCGATTTATCGCTACCGTTTCAGGCCAATGTCAGCCAAGACAAACTCTACTCCCCCTCCCTAACGGGCGAGCGACTCAGCCAGGTTATGGCCAATCTTTCAGCAAAGGACCACGCCAAACTGCTGTTTTGGGATGGCTCGCACATACCTTGGTAAACGGCCACAGTGGCCAAAGCAACAGGCAAACCGCCCATTTGAGCGCTAATATTGAGAGTATGCTAATCACAACTGGCTGCTCGGGGGTCCTATGAAACATCCCTTATCACCGCATGTACGCAAAGATATCTTGTCGCGCTGGTTTGCTATTCGCCAACACGATGCCGATCGCAGCGAAGAGCTGCAACAGCGCCAACAACAAAGCCAGCCGCCCTCAAAAGAGCACGAGCATTGGCTCAACGCTTTTTTTCACAGTTGGCGTCCTTAACTAAACCAATGATTAAGCTTAGGCGGCAAAGTCGACCTAACCCGTAGCGATGGCATAATCGGCTTGAGCCGCTTGATTGCTGTGTATGCCCACTCCATAAGTCGAACAACGCCCTACTAATAATGTTAATGGCTTTAACGCAACTGCCGTTTTACAAACTCTGCCACCCACAGTGCCGCTTGTTGCAGATGCTTTTCATGACTATGGCCACTCGCTTTGCGTGGCTTCAGATCATGATTGCCATCCGCCAACCATTGCAACTGTAATTGCTTATCCAACGCATAGTGGCTCACTTCCTCAAGACTGCCCATCGCATCGCGCTCACCTTGAACGATCAGCTGGGGAACTCGCAACGACTGTAAATGTTCGGTTCGCAAGCGCTCAGGTTTGCCCGCCGGATGAAATGGATACCCCAAGCACACACAGGCTCGAATCAAGGGATCTGAGTCATCCGCTTGTGCCAACATGGATGCAATACGTCCACCCATCGATTTACCGCCCACCACGCAGGGTTGATTCAACTGTTGAACCTGTTCGAGGTAAGCCTGCAGCAGAATATTCGCGCGATCAGGGGGACGCTTTTTACCGTCCTGCTGACGCTTGAGCATGTACGGGAAATCGAATCGCCCCACACGAACCCCGTGCTGCGCCAACATTTCCACCATGCGTTGCATGAAATCACTGCCACTGTCGGCACCGGCACCGTGCGCCAATATCAATATCGGACCCTCTTCCGGCCCATCAAAACGTAGAGTTTTAGACATAATCTCTGCTGATTGTATAAAGATGGAACAACTAGAATACGACCACAAAAGTGGGCTAGATAACGCGTAAACTCGCCTTGCTTTGCACGCTCACAGGCTGGGTTCTTGCTCTGCATCAATATATTGCCTTGTCGGCCTACTATGATGCATCTGTCCACCAGTAGAACAGCGTGTTTCTACTGATTGGTAGAAGGTGCCTAAGGCGAGCACAGGAAGCCTGTTTTTTCGGCAGGGTTCTAGAAAAGAATCCGCAGCACCTTCGGTAACTGGGGTTAACTCCATGTTATTCAAGGTGTTTACCGGCATTACGTTGCAAATAGCAGGGTCTGCCGGGATAATGGCGCACCGTTTTTTAACCCTCAATCCTCGCTGTTAAATGGAATCTGATCATGAGCACAGCATTTGACCATCCCGAGTACAACTACAAGGTGGTAAGACAATTTGCCATCATGACGGTAGTTTGGGGCATCGTCGGTATGGCGGTCGGTGTATTAATCGCCGCTCAGCTGGCCTGGCCTGCACTGAACTTTGATACCCCTTGGCTGTCATTCGGACGCTTGCGCCCGCTGCACACCAATGCGGTTATTTTTGCGTTTGGCGGTAGCGCCCTGTTCGCCACCTCATACTACATTGTGCAGCGTACCTGCCGCACTCGCTTGTTCTCGGACACCTTGGCAGCGTTCACCTTCTGGGGTTGGAACGCCATCATCGTGGCTGCGGCGATTACGTTACCGCTCGGCTTTACTTCGACTAAAGAGTACGCCGAGCTGGAGTGGCCCATCGACATCGCGGTTGCCATTGTTTGGGTAGCATACGTGATCAACTTCCTGGGAACCGTCGCAATTCGTAAAGAAAGCCACATTTACGTGGCCAACTGGTTCTTTGCTGCGTTCATGATCATGGTGGCGATTCTCTACATCGGCAACAACTTGGCTGTGCCTGTGTCGATGTTTAAATCGTATTCTGTTTATGCCGGTACCGTAGACGCCATGGTGCAATGGTGGTGGGGCCACAATGCGGTGGGCTTCTTCCTGACTGCGGGCTTCCTCGGCATCATGTACTACTTCGTGCCTAAGCAAGCCGGCCGCCCGGTTTATTCTTACCGTCTGTCGATTGTTCACTTCTGGGCGCTGATCTCTATTTATGTATGGGCCGGTGGTCACCACCTGCACTACTCCGCCTTGCCAGACTGGGCACAAACTGCCGGCATGATTATGTCTTTGATTCTGTTAGCGCCGAGCTGGGGCGGCATGATCAACGGCATGATGACGCTATCAGGCGCTTGGCATAAGCTGCGCAACGATCCTATCTTGCGCTTCTTGGTGGTTTCTCTGTCGTTCTACGGCATGTCGACTTTTGAAGGTCCGATGATGTCGATCAAGACAGTAAACGCTCTGTCACACAACACTGACTGGACCATCGGTCACGTGCACTCTGGTGCTCTGGGTTGGGTGGCTATGGTCTCGATTGGTGCTTTGTATCACCTGATTCCAATTATGTTTGGCCGCAAAGCGGGCGACATGCACTCAGCCAAACTGATTAACGTACATTTCTGGCTGTCCACCATTGGCACCGTACTTTACATCGCTGCTATGTGGGTGAATGGCATCATGCAAGGTCTGATGTGGCGCGCTGTGAATGCCGACGGCACACTGACTTACAGCTTTGTTGAATCGGTAGAAGCCTCTCATGGTGGCTACGTTGTTCGTGTGCTGGGTGGCGCCTTGTTCCTGCTGGGCATGCTGCTGATGGCCTACAACGTGTACATGACTGCGCGCACCGCGAATAAAGAAGCCGCGAACGCAGTACCGGCACAGGCGTAAGGAGTAGTAAACCATGATTAAGCATGATGATATTGAACGCAGTTTACCCCTGATGGTGGTGATGATTGTCATCGCCTTAAGCTGGGGTGGCATGGTAGAGATCGTTCCACTGTTCTTCCATGACGACACCACCGAGCCGGTCGAAGGGTTAAAGCCTCTGAGCGCGTTGGAGCTGGAAGGTCGTGATATTTACATTCGCGAAGGCTGTCACGTTTGCCACACCCAGATGGTGCGTCCTTTCCGTGCAGAAACCGAGCGCTATGGCCCCTACTCCGTTGCCGGCGAGTCCGTGTATGAGCACCCGTTCCTGTGGGGTTCAAAACGTACGGGTCCAGACCTGGCGCGCCTGGGTGGCCGTTACTCCGACGAGTGGCACCGTGCACACATGTACAACCCACGTGACGTAGTGCCCGAGTCCATTATGCCGTCCTACCCGTGGCTGTTCGAAAACAAGGTCGATGGCCGTGACACACCTAAGAAAATGAAAGCTCTGCGTATGGTCGGTGTGCCATATACAGAAGCAGACATCGAAGGTGCGAAAGACGCGGTAGATGGCAAACCTGAAATCGAAGCGCTGGTTGCTTACCTGCAGCAACTGGGCACAGTGATCACTAAACGGTAACCCTATGGACATTAACGACGTGCGCGGTTTGGGCTCGATTTTCGCCCTCATCGCTTTTGCCGGAATCTTCTGGTGGGCTTACGGCAGCAGTCGCCGTAAGCGCTTTGACGACGACGCTCACATTCCGTTTCAAGAAGACGACGACGGAATGCCGCTGCACGACGATAACGATCGGAGTAAATAAGATATGTTAGATTCATTCTGGCAAGGATGGATCCTAGTGATCACACTGGGTTCCATCATCGGTTGCGGGTTGCTGATTCAGTACACTAGCCGCGGCCAACGTAAAGAAGAAACCGACGAGACCACCGGCCACAACTACGATGGTATCGAAGAGCTGGATAACCCACTGCCACGCTGGTGGGTCATGATGTTCTGGTCAACCATCGTGTTTGCCGTGGCGTACATGGGTGTTTATGGCTTTGGTAACATCAAAGGCTTTCTAACCGTTGAAGTTGACGGTGAACAAGTCGCTTGGAGCTCGCACAACCAGTGGAAAGAAGAAGTACAATCCTTCGAGCAGAAAATTGCCCCACTGTACAACGAGTATGCCGAAACACCGATTGCCGAGCTGATTCACAATGAAGAAGCCATGCAAACCGGTCAGCGTCTGTTCAAGAGCAACTGCTCTGTGTGTCATGGCACCACAGCCAAAGGCGCTCGCGGCTTCCCGAACCTGACCGATGATGACTGGCTGTACGGCGGTGAACCTGAAAACATCGTGCAGACCATTACCCACGGTCGTATTGCAGCCATGCCAGCGTGGCAAAGCGTTTTGGGTGATGAAGGTGTTGCCGACATGACCCAATACGTGCGCAGCCTGTCGGGCCTGGAGCACGATGCTGCCGCGGCTGAACGCGCTGCACCTAAGTTCCAGCAAAACTGCATGGTGTGCCACGGTGCCAATGGCAAAGGCAATCAGCTGCTGGGCGCGCCTAACCTGACCGACGAAATCTGGTTGTACGGTGGCTCGACCAAAGACATCGCCTTTACTCTGAAAAATGGACGCAACGGTCGTATGCCAAACTTCAGCGAAATTTGGGATACCAACACCAAGCAGAAAATCCATGTGGTTTCAGCGTATGTCTACTCTTTGTCGCAAGACAAATAAGGCACTTAACTGGGAGTCTGCGCACTCTTGAGCTAAGGCAAGAAACCAGAAAAAAGCGGCTTTAGGGCCGCTTTTTTCGTTATCGGCGCAGCCTCAACACTATATAATCAGAGCGTTATATACATAGAGCGTTACTCGCCCCAACCGGACGCAAAACGCCCGCACATGCACCGCAGCCATAAGGTGATTTGCTGTTATGAGTGATGAAATTCCGGTCAAAAACGTCACCCCAGAACCTCAATCCATGTACCAAAAACGCGAGAAGATTTATGTGCGCGAAGTGCATGGCCTGTTTCAAAAAATACGCACCTATTCTTTGTGGGCGTTAATGTTGGCCTACTACGGCACCGCATGGATCAGCTGGGGAGGCCGACAAGCCGTGTTGTTCGATTTACCCGCGCGGCAGTTCCATATTTTTGGCGCCACCTTCTGGCCCCAGGACTTCATTCTACTCTCGACCTTATTAATTATTTGCGCCTATGGCCTGTTTACCATCACCAACTTGGCGGGCCGAGTTTGGTGTGGCTATACCTGTCCGCAATCCGCCTGGTCGTTCCTGTTTATGTGGATCGAAGAGCGCGCTGAGGGCTCACGCAACCAGCGCATTAAGCTAGACAAAGAACCCATGAGTGCCAGCAAGTTTCGCAAAAAAGCACTCAAACACATCTCTTGGCTGGTCATCGCCTTCTGGACCGGTGTCACTTTTGTTGGCTATTTCACTCCGATTCGCCAGCTGGTACCGGATCTCGCTGCCTTCAGCATTGGTGGCTGGTCGGCCTTCTGGATCATGTTTTTTACCCTGGCCACTTACATCAACGCTGGCTGGATGCGTGAACAAGTGTGCATTTACATGTGCCCTTACGCCCGCTTCCAATCGGTGATGTACGACCGCGACACCTTGGCGGTTTCATACGATTACAACCGCGGCGAGCCGCGCGGAAAGCGCAGCAAAAAAGCCAGCGACGCCGAGCAACAAGCGCAGCTGGGTGACTGTGTCGATTGTTCCCTGTGCGTTCAGGTTTGTCCGACCGGCATTGATATTCGCGATGGCCTGCAATATCAGTGCATCGGCTGTGCCCTGTGTGTTGATGCCTGCGACTCCATCATGGAAAAGCTCGACAAACCCAAAGGCTTGATTCGCTACACCACCGAAAACGAATTGGAAGGCCAAACCACGCACCTGATGCGTCCGCGCTTGGTGGGCTATGCCGTGGTCTTATTGGCGATGATTTCCGGTTTTTCTTACGCCATGATGACACGTACGCCGTTTGAGCTGGACATCGAACGTGATCGCGGCAGCCTTTACCAGGTGACTCCTAACGACACGGTAGAAAATTATTACACCCTGAAAATGATGAACATGACGCAACAACCACAAACCTATCTGTTGCGCGTCGAAGGCATTGATGGCGTAAAAATGGACATAGCGACGGAATATCAAATTCCGGTGAACAAAGTCGAAGAAATGTCATTAACTCTGGAAGTTGACCCAGACACCTCCAAACTCAGCGGCACCAAAACCCTGATTGAGTTTGTTGTGGTCGACAAGTCCAGCGGCATCGAAGTGGCGCGTGAAGAAAGCCGCTTTATTGCGCCACGTCTATAACCGACCTTATCTGACACTTTGCTGCTGGAGCCAGGCCGCCCAAATGATTAAACTTGGGCGGCTTAATTTGGGCGGTACTCCGCCACACCATCACGTCTGACATCGCCGAGCGCAGTATGAAACCTGAGTCACAAGAATCCGTAACCCGCTGGTACAAGGAGCCAATGGTTTGGCTGGTCGCCGGCATTCCAGTGCTGGCCGTTATCTGGGGAGGCGTCATGTTGACCCTTGCCCTGGGCACCAAGGATTCGCTGGTCAGCGATAGCTATTACAAAGACGGCGTTAGCTACACCGAAAACAGAGCCGCTTTTGACGCCGCAAGCCGCCTACAAGTCGAAGCAGATGTGCGCTTTAGTACTGATGAAGTTCGCCTCCAACTGCACGGTTTCTTTGATGAGTTGCCCAACACGCTGCAGTTGAAGCTGATTCATCCGACGCTTGAAGAGCGTGACTTAACCTTGTTCCTGCAAAAGATGGCCGATAACAGCTATGCCGGTGTCAACGAAATGCCGCTTCCTGAAAGGCGCCGTCTGTGGCTGTCGAGCCCGGAGCAAGGTTGGCAAATACGGGCAACGGAGCTGATCATGCCCGAGCAGGTAGTCAGCATTAGCCATCAATGAGCAGCGCCAGCTCCACTGTGACCCAAGCCTGCTTTCATTGTGGTGAAACCACGCATGAAGGACAGCGCTGGGCCACCCAAATCGACGGCCAGTTACAACCCATGTGCTGCCCGGGCTGTAAAGCCGTGGCCGAGACCATTGTTGCCAGTGGCCTGAAAGACTATTACCGCCATCGGACCGATCTGCCTGAACTGTCGCCGGCTGAGTTTGACAACCAAGACTTGGTTGCTCGCGACACCTTAAAGATGTACGACTCCGATGCAGTGCAGCAGCAGTTTGTAGTGCGTCACGGCGATGAGCGTGAAGCCACCTTGATTATTGATGGCATTAGCTGCGCCGCTTGTGCCTGGCTGATTGAGCACCGTTTGAAACAACTCGAAGCGGTTCAGCAAGCCAGCCTCAACCTATCAAACCACCGTTTGGTATTGCGCTGGAATCAAACGCAACAGCCTTTATCTGAGTTAATGGAATCGATTGCCAGATTGGGCTATAAGCCAGCGCCATTTTCCGCCACCGAGCAAGAAGCCCAGCGCAGCCATGAAAGTCGCCAAGCCATTCGCCGTTTGGCCGTCGCCGGCATCGGCATGATGCAAGTTATGATGATCTCGGTGCCGATTTACGTCGGCATGGAGCTGCAATACGAAAACTTCATGCGCATCGCCGCCATGCTGCTGACCTTGCCAGTGGTCTTGTTCAGTGCCAAACCCTTTTTTGACGCCGCCATCCGCGACTTAAAAAACCGCCATCTGACCATGGACGTGCCGGTTTCTCTGGCCATTTTGCTGGCGTTTAGCGCCAGTGTTTGGAGCACCTTTAACCAAGGAGTCGAAATTTATTTCGACTCGGTGTGCATGTTTACCTTTTTCTTATTATTCGGCCGCTTCTTAGAAATGCGGGCACGTCACCGCATGGGGAAAGCCGGCAATAATCTTATGACATTGCTGCCGACGGTGGCATTGCGACTCAACGGTGAAGACGAAGAAATCATCGCCAGCAGCGACGTTTGCAGTGGCGATGTGCTGCGATTGAAACCTGGCCAAGCCATTCCCGCGGATGGCGTTATTCTCAGTGGCCGCAGCTCCGTCGATGAAGCGGCCCTGACGGGTGAGTACCTACCGGTCAGTAAAGAACCCGGCGATGCGGTCATCGGCGGCACCTTTAACGTCGAAAGTCCGATGACGATGCGAGTCACTGCCACAGGGGCAGAGGCACAGCTCTCTACCATTATGCGACTGATGGACCGAGCGCAGCAGGAAAAACCCGCTATCGCACTCATCGCCGATCGAGTGGCCAGTTATTTTGTTGCTGCCGTTCTAGCAGTGTCTGCCGCCGTCGCCGCTTACTGGTGGCCACAAGGCCCGGAGCATGCCTTTTTTGTGGCGTTATCTGTGCTGGTGGTGACTTGCCCATGCGCCCTATCACTGGCGACGCCGACGGCATTAACCGCTGCGACGGCTTCTCTGCGTGAGTCTGGATTGTTGATCAGTAAAGGTTATGTGTTGGAAGCGCTGACGCGCATCGATCGCATCGTTTTCGACAAGACCGGAACGCTCACCCAAGGGCGACTCACGCTGGAGCAATGCAACCCCATTGCCGAGCACAACCAAGATACGTGCCTACAAATCATTGCCGGCTTAGAACGACACTCGACTCACCCCATCGCCAGCGCCTTTCGCCAGTTGCGTGGCTACGACATGGCAGAAGTTGAGCAGCACTCCGGCGACGGTATTCAAGGCCACTACCAAGGCAAGTGCTGGCGCTTTGGTCACAGCCGTTACGCCGCCGGCGAAGCACTGCAGTCACCTAGCCAAGAGCCTGGGCAGTGGCTGCTGCTCAGCTGCGAATACCAACCCCAGGCTTGGGTGCGCCTTAACGACAGCACACGTAAATCCGCCCCGGCTTTGATCGAAGGCCTTAAACAGCGCGACATCGCGATCTCGCTGCTCACCGGGGACCCAAGCAACAGCGGTCAGCGTTTAGCCGCAGAGCTAGGCATAGACGATGTGCGCTGTGGTCAATCACCGGAACAGAAACTCGCCGCTGTGCGTCAGTGGCAAGCCCAAGGGCAGCGCGTTTTAATGGTGGGGGATGGCATCAATGATGTACCGGTACTGGCCGGTGCGGATTTGTCGCTGGCCGTCAATGAGGCCAGCGATCTGGCCAAAACCAACGCCGACTGCATGCTGACCAACGGCCATCTCGACGTGATTCTGCAAGGCTTAAACCACGCCCATAAGACACACCGTATTATTCGTCAAAACATCGCCTGGGCGTTGGCTTACAACCTAGTGGCCTTACCGCTAGCCGCGGCCGGGCTGGTGCCACCTTGGGCGGCGGCGATCGGCATGTCACTCAGTTCACTGTTAGTCGTTACCAACGCATTGCGTTTGGTGCGCCACCCTCGGGGGTAACCATGGACATCATTTACGTATTGGTTCCACTGTCGTTGATCTTGCTCGGCTTGGCCATTGCCATTTTCTTCTGGGCAGTGCGCAGCGGTCAGTTTGACGACATGGACTCACCGGCAAGCCGCATTCTTTTCGATGACGACGAGCCAGAACAACATCACCAGACCACCGACAAAGATCAGGATCCGCATCGTGACTGAACCCTTGTCACTGCTTACCGCGGTTTTGCTCGGCTTGTTTGGCGCCAGTCATTGCTTGGTTATGTGCGGCGGCATTGCGGCTTCGATGGGGACACAACTGCAGCAGCAGCGCCTTGTGGGCGCGTTGTTGTTCAATGGTGGCCGCATCACCAGCTACGCCATGGCCGGGGCCATAGTCGGCTTCGCTGGCTTATGGCTGCAAAGCCAACACCTGTGGTTAATGACTGGCCTACGCACCCTGGCAGGCGCTTTGTTGATTCTAATGGGGTTATACATCGCCCGCTGGGCACTGTGGCTGACCCGTTTGGAACAGTTAGGACAACGCCTCTGGCGCCATCTCCAACCCATGGCACAACAGTTGGTTGGCAGCCATGAACTGATGGATCGCTGGTTGCTCGGCATGCTGTGGGGCTGGCTGCCTTGCGGCCTGATCTACAGCACCCTCAGCTGGGTGGCCGCCAATGGCGATCCGATTAATGGCGCATTAGCCATGCTGGCCTTTGGCTTAGGGACCTTGCCAGCGATGTTTACCAGCACCTTGGCAGCCTCGGCCTTAATCAATCTCATCAGCCGTCAATGGGTGCGCAGCGCTTCTGGCTTGATTTTGATCGGCTACGGCATTTGGACCATCGTCAGTGCTTTCCCCAACGCCCATCACGGCTGATATCCAGCGCCGTAGCATGGCGGTCAATATGGATAGTTTCACATGATCGCTACAGCATTTATACAAGGTATGCACTGCGGGGTTTTCGTCTTATAAATCCCCTACATTAACTTGACAGACTCGCCCATCGAGTCGACCATTGGCACTATTATCATTAGTCAATCCACCGGGATTGAGCGCTTTGCTTGAGGCCCCTATGAAACCATCCAATCTTTCCAGCATGCCGCTGCGCGGCAGCCAGCCCCATTGTCAAACCTGTTCACTGAATGCGTTGTGCCTGCCCTTATCGCTCAGTGATAACGACATGGAGCGTCTGGACGATATTATTCGCCGTGGCCGCCCTATTCAAAAAGGCCAACTGCTGTTTCAACAAGGTGAAGACTTTCAATCCGTTTTTGCCGTGCGCACCGGCGCCCTCAAGACTTATACCCTGGCCAGCAACGGTGAGGAGCAAATCACAGGCTTTCACTTAGCGTCAGAGCTGATCGGCTTGGCTGGTTACGACAATGGTCAGTACCCTTTAACAGCCAAAGCGCTGGAAACCACCACAGTGTGCGAGATCCCGCTGACACAACTGGAGTCGCTGGCCGACGACCTGCCAGATTTACGTCGCCAGTTGATGCGCACCATGGGCACCGAAATCCGTCATGATCAAAATATGATGCTGTTGCTGAGTAAGAAAAACGCCGAAGAACGCGTTGCTTCCTTCCTGCTGGACATTTCCCAGCGCTACTCACGGCGCGGGTTTTCTGCCAACCACTTCCGCTTGCCCATGTCACGGGTGGACATCAGTAATTACCTGGGCTTGGCGGTAGAAACCATCAGCCGGGTCTTCACCCGCTTTCAGAAAAATGGCCTGATCGAAACCCAAGGCAAAGAAGTTATCCTGCAAGACATTACGTCTCTGCAGCAATTGGCTGGTATCAAAGACGAAGAAGACTGCGGCCATCATCAATAAGTGACGGGCGGGTCACCCCGCCTGCTCATCGCCTGGCACATTCCCTGCTTAGTTCCTATTGAGCGCAACCTGATTTGACGCATTATTTGCGCCGATATCCAGGAAAGCGACTAACACCTGATCTATGGTTGTGGTGCGGCAAGTGGTTGCCGGGAGGTAAAGATGGGTATTTGTGCCAAAGAACTTCAACGTTGGGTCATTGAACCGACCCTAACCACCATGGATTGTTGGTCACCCGCCCTAGTGCAGCTACTACTCGCAACGGCAGCACAAGAGTCAGAACTGGGGCAACACATACACGGCGAGCAGCAGCGCGGCCTGGGCATTTATCAAATCAGCAGTCGCACCCATCGCAATGTTTGGGATCGCTACTTAGTCCACCACCCAGAACTGGCCAGTACCGTGCGCGGCCTAGCCAGCCAGCATGATTTTTTGCGCCATCCACACGCTGAATTAACCACCAATTTATCCTACGCCACCGCTATCGCGGCACTGATTTATTTGCGTAACCGCCGTTTTCAACTGCCAGACAAGCCCAGCGTGGCCACACTGGCGCGTCTGTGGCGGCGCTATTACCACCGCAATAGCCGCGTCAGCATTGATGCCTTCGCTGATCGCTACCTCACGCTGGCACCACCGGGTTTGCATGCAGCCTGATGCTGACTCTGGCGCGCAACTTCGTTAGAATGCGCGCCCTGTTCACTTTTTGATCCTAGCCGTATGACCACCGAAGCCGCTGAGCGCAAAGCCCGTACCGAGTTCAACAAGCTGCAAAAACGCCTGCGCCGCAATGTCGGCAAAGCCATCGAAGATTATTGCATGATCGAAGAAGGCGATAAGGTGATGGTTTGCCTGTCTGGTGGCAAAGATTCGTACACCATGCTGGATATTTTGCTCAGCCTGCAAAAAAGTGCACCGGTGTCGTTTGAGCTGGTGGCCGTGAACATGGACCAAAAACAGCCCGGCTTTCCCGAGCACGTGCTGCCTGAGTACTTAGATCAGCTCGGCGTACCCTATTACATCGTCGAAAAAGACACGTATAGCATCGTCAAAGAAGTGGTACCGGAAGGCAAAACCACCTGTGGTTTGTGCTCTCGCCTGCGTCGCGGCACATTGTATGGCTTTGCCGAAAGCATTGGCGCCAATAAAATAGCGCTGGGCCATCATCGTGACGACATCATCGAAACACTGTTTTTGAACATGTTTCATGGCGGCAAGCTCAAAGCCATGCCACCCAAGCTGCTCAGTGACGACCAAAAGCATGTGTTGATTCGCCCATTGGCTTACTGCAAAGAAAAAGACATCGAAGCCTTTGCCAGCGCCAAGGAATTTCCCATTATTCCGTGTAACTTGTGTGGCTCACAGGAAAATCTGCAGCGTCAAAACATCAAGCAAATGCTGCAAGAGTGGGAGCGCCAACAGCCTGGGCGCAGTGAAAATATCTTTGCTGCGGTTTGCAACGTTGCACCGTCACAGTTGGGTGACAGAGAGCTGTTCGATTTTGTCAATTTGCAAAAACAGCAGGATAAATCTCACCTGTTTACCCGCCTAGACGCCGTTAATATCGACTGATCAACGGCTCGGCTAGATCACTGACCCACCATGAGTTTGTGGGTCACATCCAAATGGTAGTGGCCGGGCTTGTCTTGACTCAACTCATACTGCATCAGGTAACGTCGTTCGCTATGAATGTCTTCGGCCATGGCCTGCAGCTGGCAGCCACCTGGCTTTAGTGGCTCGGGCAGCTGGCTGCGTACCTGATACTGCTGCTCCAGCTCTTCAACGGCCACCGTCGAAATGGCCTCGGTCGGGCCGCCAGCAATGCCTTTGCGAATCCACTGGAAAAACAACCGGTGTTGACCTTGCTCACTGGTTCGAATCACACGCACATAACCCTCGCCGCCATCCACTCGCCAAGGGCAAACACGCTGGGTTTCAGCAACCCAGACCGGCAATTTGTAAATCGCCTTGAGCTGTTCATCCCCCTTTGCAGCCCAACAGGGGTTGGCCACCCCACTCACAGTAAAAACGGCCAAGACAACGCTTCGAACCTTCATGATTGCTCCTTAATCTTCTACCCAGCGGCTTTGTGTCTGCCGCCCAGGGTCCCAGTCAGGCACATCGTAGTTGACCGATTCAATGTAGTATTCCACCTCGCCCTTGGGTAGCCGCACACTGACATCATCGCCCACCGACTTACCAAGCAAACCACGCGCCAGCGGCGCATCGACACTGATGTAGCCGCGCGGCAGATCAATTTCATCCTCACCGACAATGCGATAGCGGTGTAGCGCACCGTCCTCGTCTTCTAAAACGATCCAGGCGCCAAAATAAACCTTCTGCGGATTGTCCGGCCGCCGCTCGACCACAGTGACTTGCTCTAGTCTTTTACGCAAAAAGCGCAGGCGGCTATCAATCTGACGCAAACGTTTTTTGCCATAGATATACTCGGCATTTTCTGAGCGATCGCCTAACTTGGCAGCATCGGATACTTGTTGGGTGACACGTGGGCGCTCAGTACGCCAGAGAAAGTCATGTTCGTCTTTCAATGCTTGCTCCCCTTCAGGGGTAATCAAGTGGGCACGGCGCGGTAAAGGTTGGGTGCTCATACTCTCGTCATGGTTTCGCAATTTATCTGGTTGATAATCAGGATTTATGCCACCGTGAGCAAGCCCTAGGGCACATCTGAATAATTCGGTGCCCTAGTGGCCGTACTCATGTCCTTGCAAGTGAGATAAACCATGTTGCAACGCAGTGCCAGGCTGGCCATCGGCGGCTTGTTGGTCATCGCCGGCTTGATCATGATGCCCATGCCCATTCCTCTGGGACTGTTATTCATTTTGCTCGGTTTGTCGTTATTGATCAGTGTTTTGCCTGCGCTGCGCCTGCGCATTTTGGCGGTGCGTCAACGATTTCCCAAATGGTCTCGATCATTACAGCGACAAAAGCGCTATTTGCCGGCAGCTTTACGGCACTTACTGGACGATACCGATCCCGAGCAACATCCCTAGTCTCCTGACACTAGCAGCCTGTTGAAAAAGTCTTTGCATGCTCAGCGAGACCTGAAATGTGCAGCTGGTGTGTTTTGTCTCGACGGACAGGGTGGCTCCCTTTCCTAGAGGCAAAGCGCAGCAGATGTGCGTTTAAGGCCTCGCCCGACGGGGCATTCGGGCTGGCCCGGACTCTGTGTTTCCATTTCTCGATGGGTGGACACACACCTTCAAAATGGCGCCGTGATTCCGAACCAGTCCGAAAGCCTGAGCCGAAAAGACTTTTTCAACAGGCTGCTGGGGTGAGAGACACAGGCCTACATGCTAAGGTCAGGCCATGGAATACGATTTTCACGCTGGCATAGCGGCTGTTCGCCATCATTTAGCCGAACAACTGCAGAGCCAACAATCTTTTACTGAGCATCAGCTGATCCAGGGTCTGCAGCAGCAGGGGCTGGTCGCGGGCGACGCGCTGCGTGATTCACTCACCCTGTTTCGCTGCCATTTTATTGTCATGCATTGCCTTTACTCGCTGCGTCAGCAATGGCGCGCAGAACAGCGCCAAGATCTGATCATCGGCGCCCTACACATTCAGATTGTGCCCCTCGATGGCCATTATCAAGCCGACAACCCCGGGGATGCGCTGCAAACCAACGATCCACTGGCAACGTATTACCTTGATTTAACTCAGCTCAGCACAGATCGCATCGCCGTCGAAGAATTGCTGCGGAGTTTTTGGCAACGCCTGGATGCCAGCGAACATCAGCAACGCGATCTTGAAGCGCTAGAACTGACGGTCAACGCCAATGGCTCGCAGGTGCGCCAACAATACAAACGCCTGGCCATGCGTTATCATCCTGATCGCGGCGGCGACCAAGAACAGTTTCGCCGCATCAGCCAAGCCTACGAGCGGTTAAAAACCCAGTTTAATTAGTATCATGCGCGCCTTTTTATTTATTTGTTTATTATTCACCCTGCCTGTTCAGGCACAACTGGTGGTATTGCAGTATCACCACGTAGATGCCACGACACCTGCCATTACCAGCGTGAGCCCAGAACAATTTGAACAGCACTTGCAGTTAATTGAGCGCTTGGAATTACCCGTCATCGACTTGGAAGATGCACTGCAACGCATTGATGCAGGCCAACCCTTGCCCCAAGGTGCCGTGGCCATTACGTTTGATGATGCTTATCAGTCCATTTACAAGCATGCGTTACCTGCGCTAGAAAAACGTGATTGGCCGTTTGTGGTGTTCGTTAATACCACCGCCGTCGATGAAAACCATCAGAGCGTTATGAGCTGGCAGCAGTTGCGCGATATGAAACAACGTGGCGCTACCCTAGCCAATCACAGTGCGGACCACCCTTATTTGCTTGAGCAGCCTGAGGGCATGAACTTGGACGCTTGGCTGCAGCAGCAAATTAGCCAAGCACAGTTGCGCTTAGAGCAAAAAACCGGGCCCACGCCCAAATTATTTGCCTACCCCTACGGTGAGTTTTCATTGCCCATGACCGAGTGGCTGGCGCAGCAGGGCTACAAAGCTTTTGGCCAGCAATCTGGCCCGATAGGTCGCGATTCTCATCCGCAAGCACTGCCACGCTTTCCCGCTTCTGGCATTTATGCCAACCCGAAAACCCTGGCCACCAAGTTAAAGACTTTGCCGCTGCCGATTGGAGCAGAGCAAATGCTCTCCCCTATTTTGCAGCACAATCCACCCCAACTGACGTTAAAGTTTGCCCTGCCAACAACTGCCGCTAACGGCTTTCAATGCTTTGCCAGTGGCCAGGGGGCGATTCCAACGCAGCAACAGCGAAGCGGCAAACAATGGCAGCTGAGTGCACAAGCAGAGTCGGCGATTGGCGGCGGCCGCTTTCGCTACAACTGCACGGCAGCCAGCCGTGAACATTCTGGCTGGCATTATTGGTATTCGCAGGTGTGGATAAATACCGACGTCATGCCTCGCTGAGTAGCTCAAATTGGCTGCTCGCCACGCACTCGCCATTGATCAATAAATCGACTCGATGGCGCCCTGGATAATAGCGCCGTGTGGTGACAGGTTTGATGGCGTGTTGTTTTTGCCATACCACGCTTTGCCCTGCCTGCAATTGCAACTCGCGACCTTTAAACACTTTCACGGACGTTGAACCATTAGCTCGCAGTAAATGAATGGCAAAATCGACCACCACAGGCTGAGAGCGCGTGGCGGTTAATTGCGCCTGCAGCTGTAAGCATTGGCCCAGTACAATCGCTTGCGGCGACACGCTAAAACTCACCTCACTGAGTGTGACAGGCTGCCAGCCAAACACCGCCAAGGTGGCACGATGGCCTTGCTTGATTAAAGTTCGACACGCATGGCGCAGCAGTTTTTGTCGCGTTAAAGGCGCACCTTGCATCCATTCGCGAGCCAGTTCAGCGATTAATTCCGGATGATCTTTGGCAATATCATTTAAATGATTGGCAACGGAGCGGCGCACATACTCGCTGGAATCATCACGCAGCTGCTCTAATAACGGCAGCATCGGCCGAGGGTCAGCAATAAACTGTGTGAGCCGTATGCCCCAGGGTAAGCGTGGACGCGTGCCCTCACTGACTAGGCGGCGCACATGCTCATCGTCGTCATTAACCCATTGCTTTAATACCGCCAGGGTTTGCTCAGGAAAACGCTGCAGTAAGGGCCGTATGGCAAACTCGCTGCTAAAAACGCGACGTCATGGCCTTTAATAAATCCAGGGCCAGTGGCAAGTGCTGCTGCCCCTGCTCTGCCACATAATCCGCCAGTGGCATAATGAGCCAACCACTCACGCCTTCGCCCCTCACTGGCTTGCCAGCCTTTTTCTGCTTTTGGGCGCCAAGCAACGATAAAGAACATCGGCACTAACAGCAAAATCAGAGGGTAAATAGTGCCCTAACTCGCGCTGAATTAAAGCGCTGCGTTGTTTTAACTCCAGTTCCTGCAAGTGTGGCACCACCGCTGCGACAAAACCTTCGCCGTCAAACTCAGGCCATGCATTTTGCAATTGCTCTGACAGCGCTTTTACAGCTTCACGATTAAAATTCTCTTTAAATGCTTGTGCCATTAAAAAAACCAGGAAACGTCGTATTGTTGTTGCATCGCGTCCAAATAATGCGACAAAGATTTTTGCTCGTGGGTCGCAAAGGTTTGGTCTAAGCACTCCAATGTGCGCATGCGGTCCAGGCGAAAGGAGCGATAGTCTTGGCGCAACTGGCAAAAAGCAATCAGTGTCCAATGATGGACAAAGCACATAATGCCCAGTGGTTCAATTAAGCGCTGAGAATCGTTGCCTTTGTCATCGCGATAGCCAAGGTTCACGCACTGCTGCAAGCGAATGGCCTGGCGCAGTTGTGTCAGACGCTCACTATTTTCGCGACTCAGATTGAGCTTAGGTACGACTAAGGCTGAGCGTGAAAAGGGATCTTTATCCGTGTCTGGCAAAATCGAGGCGACTTTATGCAATACCTGCTCAGCAGCATTGCGTAAGTCATCGTCACCACTGGCGCGTATCAAACTCATGCCGAGGCGAATGGCGACCAGCTCATCGGTATTAAACATCAGCGGCGCCATCAGAAAGTGTCGATCCAAGACATAGCCCACCCCCGCTTCGCCATCGATGGGAATACCGGATTGCTGCAACGCGGCAATGTCGCGATACACAGTGCGCTGACTGACTTCCAGCGCTTGGCTGATGTACTCGCTGGTTAAGGGCCGTCGCCGGCCCTGAAATAACGTTAATAACTGAAACAGTCGCTCAGCCTTGCGCACAAGGTCACCTCGATTCCCGCCGCCGACGATACATTGTGCAGTTGTTGTTTACGCATCACCACACTGCCTTCTTCTGTCAACGCAATAAATGGCTTGGCAAATGCTTGCTGCATAAACTGCTGGCCAGCAGCTTGTGCACTGGCATCATCCTTCCACACCACTAAATCCGTCCAATACTCACCATCGCTGGCTACTTCACGACGAATAAAACCTGGCTGGCGCTGAGCAAAGCTTTGGATTTCGCGTTGGTAATGCAAAATGTCTTTCTCGCGCTGCCTGAGTTTTGAACTGAACTATTTCAAGTACCGCCATCGCTGTTCTCCTTTGGTATCTGCAACTTGCCTTAGCTGGCCTCAGCATGATGCCAAAGGGCTACTGACAGCTGTGTGTCAGTAGGGTTTATAACAGCATGTCACCTTGTTGTTGTAGCCGCCGCTCACGTTGAGGCCAGTCGGGTAAATGCTGCGTCATCAGCTGTTGAAAGCCGCGACCGTGGTCAAAGTGGCGCAAATGACACAGCTCGTGCACGACCACCAACTCAATCAAATCCGGCGCGCATTGCATCAGCGCGAGGTTCAAGTTGATGTAGCCGCGCTTAGACAAACTGCCCCAACGGGTGCGCATCTGTTTGACCCTGAGAGTTGGCTTATCACCGAATTGGGCAAACGCTGGCCACCAATGCTCGATCAAGCCCTGATAACGGCTCTTGGCTTGCTGGCGATACCAGGCGTCCATGGCTGTGGCGATGTCGCTCGCCTGCCACTGCTCAGGTACCCAGATACGCTGTTCAGCGACCAAAAACTCATCGTCTGGACTGCGCGTAACAGGCAACTCTTGGCCTAACACCCAAATCGAGTGCTGCCAGCGCTGCTGCTGTTGCGCCAAGCGCTGGCGCTGCAGCAGCAGCCACTGCTCATGCTGTTTAACAAAAGCCAGCACCTCACGACGTGGTGCCCGCAGTGGAATGCGCAAATCCACAGTGCCCTTGTCGGTTAGGCTCAAACGCATGCTTTTGCGCCGTGACGCCTGAATATGAACCGCCACCTCTTCACCGCCGAGAACAAGTTGCAAGGTTTGCTGATATTGGTGGGACATTTGCTGACGGTGTTCCTAGTGTTCTGAATCGGAAGTTCGCATGCTTTCAGCGGGCCATTCAAGCCCTCTGGCGAGGCCTGTCTCGCCGGCAATGGTGGGTCCATTGGCAAAAGGCTGAACGAAGCCAGAGGGCTTGAAGGGCACGCCCAAGGGAGCGAATAGAAAGCCCCATTACGGCGTTGCTGTTCTTGGAAAGATCCCGATATTTTCGGCAAACAGCGCCTTGTACTCGCACTTTCCATTCGCTCTGAAAATATACGAACTTCTGACTCAGAACACTAGCGGCTGTGATAGCATGAGCGGCTATTGCAGGAGTATTGTATGACCGACTTAAACAGCATCCCAGCCCTGTCTGAAGAAGCGCTGGAAACTCTGGGCCTGTTGCTGGAAAAAGAAGCCGAGCAACAGGACAGTTTTGACTTTTTCGCCATGCACGGTTTGCTGACCGCACTGGCTGTTAGCCCACTGCCATTCAGCCTGGACGACGTTTTTGCCAGTGCCTTTGATGATCAATTAAGCCTAAGCAAGCCCGAGCAGCAGCAGTTGCGCCAATTGTTAGGCGAGCTCGCCACTGAAGTTCAAGCCTGGCTGGATTCCGGCGTAGATTTCCCGGTACCAGCCGAGCTCACCTTGGTGGATGAAGAAGATGAGCCGCCGCTGGAAAGCTGGGCCATGGGCTTTATGACCGCGGTGCTGCTACAAGAAGAAACCTGGTATGCACAAGAAGAAGATAAAGTCGCTCAGGGGCTGTTTCCCATCATGTACGCTTCTGGACTTTTTATGGATGAGGCGGAAATGGCGGATATCGATGAGGATGTAGAACTGTCAGACCGCATGTGCGGCAACATTCCTGCCGCTGTCATTGAGCTGTATTTGTTACTGCACGGCGCCTAAACCGCCCGATGCCCTAAGCCAGCTTTCGGCTTAGGGCGCCATATCATTAGTGACTAAAAATCCCAGTCGACATTTTCATCGCATTGACGCAACAAATTAAGCGTTTCGGCATGACAAGTAATTTCTTCCAACACCAGACCATCACTGCCCACATAAGCTTGCAGTAATAGCCAGTCATCGTCTTCGATGTAATCGTCCAACTTGCTGCATGCTGAGCCGCAAGACAGTGTTAAGTCCGCGCTGTCGTATAACGTCACTTTGCCATCACTGCTGTCGTCTAACAGTCGGCCTTGCAATACAAAATAGAAATCATTGGCTTCGCCAGTGCGATCACGCGGCGCAGCGTCGTCTTGCTTCAATGTGGCGGCAGTGATGCGATCGGTGTCAGAGCGCGTTTCTTTGACTTCGATTTCATACTCATTACCCCAGGTATGCTCAAAGCCTTCGATATCGACTGGCAATAGCTCCCAATCATCGGAGCTGTTCAGTCGATACAAATAACACAGTTCACCATCCGCATTGCCGCAGTCACTGCGGAAATGTGCGACTTTCCAGGTAACGTCTTTTTGACCGCCACACTGTTCATCGTAATTATCTTCGCCCGCACTGCATTTTATTTTTGTCAGTGTCAGGTTGTTTTCCTGCGCTTGAAACTCCAACTCAGCCAGCTGACTGTTGTTTATAATGGTGCTTAAAGACGAGCAATCACTATTGCAGGCAAAGGCTTTGTCATGCAAAAACCACTCACTACCTGACTGCGAAACGATGCCGGTGCTGGCATCGATTTTGAGTGCAAAAGTATTTTCTGCGCTCGTAATGGCCGTTTTTTCTTCCACGCTTAAAAATCGATAGCGGCTAGCATTGCCCTTGCTGTTAAACGAGGTTTCAACCTCCAGCGTATAGCGATAACCCCACTCAAACTGATCAAACTCTGACAGCTCCGGTGCATCATTGCGCCAGCTATTGGTTTCCTTTTCGCGGCTGCGAAAGCACAAACGGCTTTCGTCGTCATCACAGGGCACCTTATAAAAATCGACAAATAAGGTTTCCTTTTTGTCATCCCAGTGACGACCTAGCTGACAACCCGATACAAGCGTGGCTGCCAGAAGTAGCAGCGCCCATTTTGCCAACACCGTGGCTCCTCCTTTGATTTGCTGGTAGTTATCGCCCAGCGAATGATTAGTAATTCAATAAAGGCGCAGCATAGGTCTGCCACACCCGACGCTGCACCTCGGCCGGCTCTTGCGCCACCCGATTCAGCAAAGCCTGGCCAGCCTCACTGGCCGGAGTGCCCTGATTGCGATCCAGCAGTGCGACCGCTGCGTGCTGCACATCATACACTGGCGTCATATCCAAGATTTGCCGGTCAATGGCTTGTGCCATGTATTCCGCGGAGGCCAAATCCTGGCTGGTCAACGGCTGACCGAAAGAAACGCAGACTTTGCCTTTATAGCCCGTCAAGCCACGAATAATGCTGTGCATGTCTTCGTGATCTTGCTTGTGATATTCACCCTGCTCACTTAACGCGACCAACTCACGTGCTTTTAACACATCGCATGGGTCCCACTCGTAATAAATACACACGGGCACCGGATTCAGAGCTGCCACAGCATCGGTAAAGGTTTTTTTCTCCGCACGACCATACAAAGACAACATTTTTAATACCGCAGTGTCAGTCAAATCACGATTGTCTTTGGCTCGCCCTTCACGCTGAGCGATCCACACACTGTGACCTTGCTGATTTGACTGCGCAATAAACTGCGACAAACGCGTCAGCTCTTGCAGTTTTTCTCGTCGACCCGACACCGTGCGCTTCACAACAAAGCTTTTGTTTAATCGCATAATATCGGCTACATCTGGGTCCGACAGCAGATTATCGCCAATGGCAATACGGCTGGTGGGCCAGCCGGCCCGATGCAGCGTAAAATTGATAAAGGTTGGATCCATGGCGATATCGCGATGATTGGATATCCAGGTGTACGCTTTGTTTGCCTGCAGTTGCTCCAGTCCACGTACCTCCACCTCGCTGGTGGTGGCCAGCAGCAGGCGCTCAATTTGTGGCTCCAGCCATTGTTGAAAGTGCTCAACGGTAGCAACACTTCCCAACTGCTGGGCCAAACGCCGGCGCAACCAAGGGCGCAATAACGGCCGTTGCCAAGCGCTCATCGCCGTTAAGCGGTGATCAATGACCGCATCCACGACCCGCGGCGAGCGCAACAAGCGCTGCAACACCGACGCAACTTCGGCATCATTGTAGGGGCGGATGTCCGCATACGGGTCATTTAAATCTGGCATGAAAATTCTGTGCTCCATCATAAAAACGCGTCAGACACCGCGTTAGCGCGATGATAACAGCTGCTGACCGCGGTTAAAGCGCGGGAACGCACATTTGCCATATGGTTGACGGCGCTTCATCGGCGGCCTGGCATGCTTTACAATTCCGACTTATTCACTCAGATATTACTTTGGGAGTTCGCATGATCGAGCAATGGCAACCTGCCACCACGACCCACGCCATCGACCTTGGTGTGCTCCAACACCTGGCCAGCGAACCGCACACCGCCGCTACGCTAAATACCGAGTTGCTCAATGACCAGCAACTGATACAGCTCAAAAGCTGGATTCAGCATTCTGAACAACAATGGCAAAGCGTTTTGCCACAGCTGAGTGACGATCAATTGCTGATGGTTGCGCGCTGGTATGTGCGCGCCGAAATGGAACTGCGCGGCTGGGAATCCGGTGCCAATAATCCCGCCATTTGGGTGTTTCGCTGGCTCAAGCAGCAAAAGCGGCTGCCTGCCAAAGAACACATTCGTGCCCTTAAAGCACTGACACAAAACCGCTTTATCCCTTATGGCAAGGTGCTTTGAGCCACGGTCCTTGGAGCCATGGTGTTTTGAGACAAAAATCTGGGCAGTTGGCGCTGCAGCTCCTGCAAGCGAATTGGTTTGGATAAATAACCATCCATCCCAGCTTCGTCGCACGCCTTGCGCTGCTCGCCCATGACGTCGGCTGATAAAGCCACGATGGGCGTGTGCTGCCCTTGTTGCTCTCTGGCACGGATACGGCGCGTGGCCTCAATGCCATCCATGACTGGCATGTGGCAGTCCATCAATACCAGATCAAACTGATCCGGTTGCCACTGTTTGACGGCCTGTTCGCCGTTGACCACCAAGGTGACCTGACACCCCAAGCGCTCCAGCATTTGCACTGCAACCTTCTGATTGACCAGATTATCTTCCGCCAGCAATATTCGCACGTTGGCCAAACTCGTCGCCGCGATGGCCCGCTCTGATTGGATGGATGGCGCTTCAGCTTCTTGTACGGCGGGCAACTGCAGCTCCAACCAAAAACAGGCACCTTCACCTGGCATGCTAATTACTCCGACACGCCCTCCCATTAAACGCGCCAGACGCTTACATATGTGCAGCCCCAGGCCCGTACCAGAGGTCTGATTCGTCGCTTGCTGACCTTGGGCATACTCCTCAAACAGCTGTAGCGCCTGCTCTGCATCGATGCCTTCACCGCTGTCCGTCACGCTAAACACCACCCAATCTTTTTCGGGGAGCGGTTTAAGCTCCAATCGAATGCTGCCGGATGCAGTGAACTTGAGCGCATTGGTCAGGAAGTTCATTAGTATTTGCCGAATGCGAACGACGTCCCCTAGCAGCCTATCGGCAACGGTCGGTGCGACATCGGACTCCAGCAGTACCTCTGCTCCCTCTTTGCTATGACGGTAACCACGAACAGACTCCAACAACTCTTGTAACAGCTGGCGAGGAGCAAAGGGTTGCTCGCTGATGGCAAGCTTGCCGGCCTCGATTTTTGACAGATCGAGAATGTCATTGATGATGGTAAGCAAGTGCTCGGCACTGTGCTGCATAGTTTCTAACAGCGATTGCTGCTCACTGTTTAACTCAGTTTGCTCCATCAACGACACCGTGCCCAAAAGCCCCGTCATGGGTGTTCGAATTTCATGGCTCATCGAAGCCAAAAAGCGACTGCGGGACTCTGATTGCTGCTGCAACTGCAAATACCGTTCTTCGGCTAATCGCTGCTTGAGTAAGCGATCATTTATATCTTCAGCCTGCAAAAGCCAGTAGGGCTGATCCGCCAACGGCGTCAAACAGCAACGCCAGCGACGGGCCTCCTTTTCGGGTGTTAGCCAAAAGATGCAACTGCGTCGCTGCTGCGGCTGGCTCATCCAGCGTGCCATGCAATGTGGCGACACCGGCGCGCCTTCGAACAGAGACTGTTGCTGCCATTGCTTAGGAAGGGGTTTATTGTGAAGAACTGTGCGACCGTGTTGGTCCAACAGCATTAAGATAGGAGTAACGTGCTGCAATTGCAGCTGCGCCAGCACATGTCGCCGCTGCAAATCTTCTACCGTTCGATTCTGCCGAGCAAGCCGCACCAAGCAAACAATCAACAAAGTCAGCAGCAAGGCAAACATGAGTGCCAGAGCAAACGCCAGTAGCCCACTTATCATCCGTGACCTCGCTGACTGAAAAGAGCCCGGCTATTGGCGCTCGTTGCTGCCTTCACCGCTGAGCAACGCCGCCAATGTGGTCGACTGTCGTGGCCAAGCAATACGCGTCCACACAGGGTGGTCAGAAGCACCTTCTGCATCGCCGCTGTCGATCAAAATAAACAGCGTTTCGCGTCCGTCTTGATCACGCAGCAAGCGCTCTACCGACTGTTGCGCCGCGACCCGGCTAACGGCCACTGCCGCCGGTTGGCGTTCGCTGATTAAAAAGCCGAACTGGATAGCATCGCTGGTCATCATCACTTCCCAGCCACTGCGGCGGACAAGCGAAGCGATTTCAGCACAGGCAGGGCTATCATCCGACAAGAACACGAGGGTTTTACCACCCAACAATAACTCGTCAGGGACCGGCATATGATTGTCTTTGAGGAATTCAACGAAACCGCTCACCGGAATGCGATTGTCGCCGCGACCAGGCAGTTTGTATGCCTGCAAATGACCGCGTTCAATCCAGCGGATTACGGTACGGAAGTTCACCCCACAGAATTTGGCGACTTCGCCTGTAGTTAGAGCTTGTTTTTCCCTCACTGCATCCACTCGATCGTTGTTGCTTTCGACTCAGTATAGATAGCATTGGCAGATTGCAAGGGAACCTCTGCATAATTCTACACCGCGGTCAGATGCAGTAAGCGATCGCCGCCGCAAGATTTCAGTCAGCCACGTTGGCCGAAGCCACACGTACAGAGAGCATCTGCTAATAGTAAGATGCACAGGCTAGAACGCTATCATTACGATGCGAACGGGTTCTTTCTTCTACTGGCAGCGGCAGTGCTACAGTGACAGCTGAACATTCAGGGAGAAAGCCAATGCAGTATCAGCTGCTGATTGTTGATGACGAAAGCGGCATTATCCAAGCGATTCGACGCATGCTGCGCGCCGAACCATGGCAGATCTTCGAAGCTCACAACGCCGACGAAGCCTGTGATCTGTTGCTGCAACAGCGCATTGATCTGCTGCTGACGGATTTCAAAATGCCTGGTATGAACGGCATTGATCTCTGTCGCTTTGCCCGCCAACACTCACCGACGACGTATCGCTTACTGCTCTCCGGTCAAGTGGATTACAACTCGCTGCGCACGGCTTGGCGCAACGGTGATATTCACCGCTTTGTCGCCAAACCCTGGGACAATCTGCTGCTGACCATGGATATTCGTGAAGGGCTGCGCCAGCACGATTTATTGCAGCGCACCAGCGCCATTCAAGAGGCCGTTAGCTCAGAGCAACCACTGATGCTCACCGACAGCAACTGGATCATCCGGCTCGCTAACCAAGCGGCATGCCAGCTGCTGCAGTTACCAGAAGCCAGGCTGCGAGGAACCAACCTGTTCGCCCCAACCCTGTGCGATGCGCCCGTCACCCTAGAAACCGAAATCACCCGCCAAACCGACAGCGGTGAAGTCTGGCTCGGTTTGTTCACCCTGATCGACCACCATCAACAACCGATTCCCAGCTGGATGACCATCAGTAGCCTTGGCCCCTTTCGGTTGTGCATTGCCCAGCGCATGTCTGAGCACATGCCGATGCCCGTATCGCCCGTCGAAGAGGCCGGCACCGCCTTGGCACCGCCTCAAACCACCCCAGCTCCATCTTTATTGGCCATCGACTTTGACGCTGACCAGCTCGACGAACAGCAACTGGCTCACCACTGCTATGAACGCGTGCAGCAGTGCATTGGCGACCTGTACGAGCTATATGCCCCCAGTGCTCACCAGCTGCGCATTTTGATACCAGCGGACGTCAGCGCTGGCGAAGTTGAGCAACTGCAGCAAGATCTCGGCGCCGACTTGCGCGACCCTATGGTATCGGGCGATAGAAGCGTGCGCTTGCGCCGGTTAATTCGCCTTGAGCATTGCCCACCAGAGCAATCCGACTGGCGCGCTTGGCTTCGCCAACAGCTGGGTTTGATGGACACCACTCCCTCGCCGAAGCCAGCAGAGGCCACCCCGCCCGCCGAGGGCTTGCAGGTGCTGCCGATATTTAATCAGCGCGGTGCGCTGGTCGCTCTGCAAGCTCCGCGACGCGTCGAGCAATGGCAACCCTGGCTGGATGCCGTCATGCAACTGTGCGAGCAATTCTTCCCCGACATTCCGCCCATTGTGATTAACCTGGCGGAGCGCTCCGTTACGGATATCAATAGCCTGCCATGCCTGCAAGACCAACGCTTGTCGTGCTACGCCATCGTTAACGAAGAGCAGCTACTGAGCGATGACGAAGCGCACATTCAACTGCGCCAGCGCCTGTATCAGCAGCAGTGCAAACTGCTGGTCGCCGATTTTGGTCGTAACTTCCTAAACTCGCGCCAGCTGTTGTCGTTGCCGGTCAGCGGCTTGAGCCTAGCGCCTGAGTACTTGGCTCACATGCGTACCCACAAGTCCATGAGTCAAAGTCGACGCCTGTTGCAGCGCTTACAAGAGCACGAACTAATCCTTTATGCCCCTGGTATTGACGACCCAGAAGCACTGGCCGCAGCGCATCACCACCAAGCCGATTGGCTCAGCGGCCAGCTGCTATCGCAAGAAGTGGATATCAGCCAACTGCAATGGTTTGCAAACGGGGATTAACATCCGCTTTGAGGCAGGTATGATGGGCGCATTCTGTATGGAGTACGCCCGTGAACAAAGATCAAGCCTACCATCAAATTGCTCTGGCCTGCCTGAAAACCCTGCGTGAAGCGCCCGCCGGCGAAAATGACAATCGCGTCGATGGCCTTTATCAAGCCATCGACGAGGCTTTTCAGTCGCAACTAGGTCTGCTCGCCGAAGAGCTGGAGCAAGCACGTCAGCGCCTACAGCTGATCGCTCAGTTAGACCCGGCCCGACACAGCCTGGATGACGCTCAGGCCATTGCTCAATCGAATGAAACCGCTCACTGACTGGCAGTAAGGAGTCGGCATGTTATCGCCCCGCTACTGGACCTTTTTGCTCATTGTTTTGGCTGCGATTGCTTATTCTATGTATCAAAAAATGGACGCAGAAGATTTGATCACCAGCCCATCAGATCCGAACCAATACCGCTATTTAGAGCTGGAAAATGGCATGAAGGCGTTGCTGGTATCAACCGCAGATAAAGACAAAGCAGCCGCAGCTGTGTCTGTCGATGTCGGTAGCGGTGATGACTCCAAAGACCGCCCAGGCTTGGCACATTTCCTTGAGCACATGTTGTTCTTAGGCACCGACCCGTATCCCGAGGCCGATGAATATCAGGCCTTTATTAGCCGTAACGGTGGCAGCCATAACGCCTACACCGCCCATACGCAAACGACCTACTTTTTTGAGCTCGATAACAGCGCCATGGAAGATGCGCTGGATCGCTTTGCGCCATTTTTTATCTCACCACGTTTTGACGAACAATACGTCGAGCGCGAGAAAAATGCCGTTCACGCCGAGTTTAAAGCCAAGTTAAAAGACGATTTCCGGCGCATTTTCTCGGCGGAAAAACTGGCGATGAACCCAGAGCATCCGTATGCCAAATTCTCAACCGGCAACCTCGATACGCTGGCCGATCGCCCCGGTAGCAACATTCGCGATGAGCTAATCGAGTTTTACCGCAATCACTACAGCGCTGATCGCATGACACTGGTACTGGCGGGTCATTACTCACTTGACCAGCTGCAGCAGTGGGCCGTTGATAAATTCAGTGCCGTACCCAAGCACGACGTCGCACCACGCGCGCAGCGCCCCCCCTTGTTTATTGCCGAGCAACTGCCGTTGGACATGAACATTGAGCCGGTTAAAGAGCTGCGTCGTCTGCAATTCACCTTCCCCATGCCAGCGGCGACGTCATTGTATGAGTTCAAGCCCATACAAGTGCTGTCTAATTTGATTGGCCACGAAGGTGAAGGCAGCTTGCTGGCGTATCTTAAAGAGAAAGGCTGGGCTGAAGGGTTAAGCGCCGGCCAGCGCATCAGCACCGAGTTTGAATCGACGTTGACGGTGCAAATTCAGCTTACCCGCTTAGGCCTGGCACATACCGAAGAAATTACCGCCGCTCTGCAGCACTACATTGAGCTAATGAAGCAGCAATCACTCCCAGATTATTTGCTGCAAGAGCAGCATCAACTGGGAGAAATGGCGTTTCGCTTCCAAGAGCAAAGTCGCCTGTCAGACTATGCCGTGCAACTGAGCAGCAACTTGCTGCGCTATCCACCAGCAGACAGCATTTACGGTGGCTACCGCTGGGACGTCATTAGCCAGCAACAGCTGCAGCCCTTTTTGGATGCCCTCAACACCGACAGCATGCTGCGTACTTTGATTGCACCCGGTGTTGAAACCGACATGGTCGACCCTTTATACGACACCCCCATGCGCATTCGCCCCAGCGACTTTGGCAAACAGCCGGTGGCGGAGCAAGATTTAAGCGGCTTGCATTTGCCGAAGCCAAACCCCTTTATTGCCGAAAACCTCAGCTCTACCGCGGAGCAAACGTTCGAGGTGCCTGCACAAATTTATGCATCGCCACAACGTGAGGTTTGGTTTTATCCGGAGCAGGACTTTAAGCAGCCCAACACCCGCATTCTTTGGCAATTAGAGTTGGCGAATGCGCGTCAGTCTGAGCGCGACCGCTTATTGGCCTCGCTGTATGCGCGCAGCGTTAGTGAAGCACTCAACACCTACAGCTACCCTGCGCATTTAGCTGGGTTGAGCTATAACCTCAGTGCCAATGATCAAGGCTTGCGCCTGATTATCGGCGGCTACAGCGACAAACAGCCAGTGCTGCTGGAGCAGGTGCTGAAAACCATGACCACCCTGGCGGTCGACGAACAGCAGTTTGATCGCTACAAAGCATCTCTGCAGCGCTCGCTGCAAAACCGGCTGAAAAATAAACCGTACGAACGCACATTGGCCGAGCTTCAGCAGTGGCTGTATCGCCCCTCGTTTAGCGAGCAGCAACTGCTAGCCGCTCTGCCTGCCATTAGCGCCGACGATCTACGTCAGTTTGCGCAACAGTTCCAGCAACAGGTGTACAGTCGCTTATTGGTTCATGGCAGCATCAGCCAAGCCGAAGCCGAAAATATTGCGGCCTTGGTTGAGCAGTACTTGCCCGCCAACCACACCAGCATCGGCCTGCGCGATGTACTGCAATTACCGAACGGTCAATTCCAGGAAGCTCTGACACTAGAGCATCCTGATAAGGCCATTACTTTGTACGTGCAAGGCGACGACACCAGTGACCGCGCCCGTGCCCGCTACGCCTTATTAGGGCAAATTATGCGTGCACCCTATTACAACTACATGCGCACCGAACAGCAGCTGGGCTACATCGTTGCCGCCACGCCCTACCCACAGCAAACCGTGCCAGGGCTGGCCTTTATTGTGCAGTCACCGCAAACGCTGCCACAGCAGCTGATTGACCACAGCAATCACTTCTTTGCTCAGTTCATCGAGCAGCTGCAAAACATGCCCGCTGAAGAATTTAAAAATTATCAGCAGGGCTTGATCACACAATTGCTGCAGCAACCGAAAAACATGGGTGAAAAAGCCAGTCGACATTGGTCAGAGCTGCTGCAAGGACGCAAAACCTTCGACACCAACAGCGCCATCGCCAAAGAAGTTGAAAAGGTCGAGCTGCAGGAGCTGATCGACCTGTATCAACACCATTTCGGCACAGACAGCCAAGCGCCGCGCTTTGTGGTCACGCAAGGTGGCGGCATTGACGGTTGGTCCGATATCGAAACCATTGATCGCCAGCAACAGCCAGCGTTTTAATGGTAACACCATAAAAAAGCGGAGCTGAGCTCCGCTTTTTTTTCGCTAAAGGAACCTTCAAATGATTCAGAAGCTCCTTAATTAAACAAAGACTTCAGTTTGTCTTCTGCTTTGCGTTTTAACTCATCGGTTTTTTCATCGGCTTTTTTCTGTGCCTTTTCTTCTGCTTGGCGGCGCTGCTGCTCGACATAGTCGTCCAGCTGCTGTTGCGCCAATTGCTGTAACTCTTCGCCCGTGGCGGCCAGTTGATCATCCTGCAGATTGAAAAAATCGATATCGCCGGCCAGACCATCGGTATAGCCACTGATTTTTTGATTTAAATGGCGGTTAAAACGTTGCTGCAGTTCAGCCTGCTGCTGGCGCAAACGCTCGCCCACGGCTTGCTGCAGTCGGCGATCCAAATCTGAGCCCAGTTCTAATTCAGGGTCCGCCAGTGTGCCGGATACGGCGGCATCCAGATTAAATTGATCGATTTGTGCCAACACCGCGAGCATTTCTTTGCCGGCGCGATTGTCAGCCTCGCCCTGGAACTGCGCCTGATTAAACTGCGCATCCAACTGCGCGGTTAACCGGCCATCAGCCACCACCGCCAAGCCATCGGCGTCAATGACTGCGTTGGCCAAATCCAATTGTGAGTGCAACTGCCAATCGCTTAGCTGCCAACCACGCACAGTTAACGTCAATGTATCGCGCCCAGGTGTGCGGCGATGGTCCAGTACCAGATCCGCAGTGACAGAAGCCACCTGCGGCAGTCCTTCGGTGGTCAAGGTCAAACGTGCTGGCTGAGGCATTAACGCAGGTTCTGGGGTTAGATCAGAGCCTGACAGTAACAGTCGTCCTTGTGGCAACTGGGCCGTCAGTGATAGCTGGCGCACCAAAAACTCCGGCCAGGGGTCGGCCGTAGGAAAGTGCACAGTCTGGCCGCTGATGCGTACCGGCTCTGGCTCCGCCGCAGCGCTGTTTTCCGCCGACGTGCGGTTTTTTACCAACTCCGCGCCCTCCTGCAAATAAGGCTGTAAGCGCTGATACCAGTACAGCGCCTCGCTACCCCATTGCCCCACTTCATCACCCCACAGCAAGCGACTCAGATTCACTGCGCCCTGACCATCCAGGGAGTATTGCTGTTTCAACATGGCCAGATCCTGCGCCGGTGCCGCACGCAATTGCTGCAAACTCGCCGTCAGTTGATCGCGGCTATCACGAATTAAATCACGCACCGCCACCACAGCCTCGCGGTCACGACGGAGCTGCTGCTTTAACTCATCCAGCTGGGCTTTTTTACGCTGAAAATCCTCCAGCGATTCAATCTTGCCATTAATTAACGCGTTGACCTGTTGCTCGTACTGCTGCAGCTGCTGTTCATCCGGTAGTTGGGCAATGCGCTGCTCGACTTGCGGTTTACGTTGTTCGACCAACTGGCGCAACTCACGACCGGCTTTATCCGTTGCCAATGACTGCCGCTCCAGCACCTGCTCTAGCGACGGTACCGAGGCACTGAACTGGTTGGTAACGGCGTCTTCATCTGCCGCGGCATCAGTAACCGCATTATCACTGCTCTGACGCTCAGGTAAGGCGCCAGAAACGCTGCGCTCCGTATCGAAAGCCACCTCGGTGAGGGCCAAATCCTCAATGATAATATGGCCTGCCAACAGCGGCAGCAGCTCTAATTGCGCCCGTGCCTGGCCAATTTCGACGGCATTTTCCATCGGATGACGACGATCGGTGACGGCAATGCCTTTAATATCCAACCCCAGTGGGTTGATGCTGACACTGACCGAGTCAACTTCGACCAGCGCCCCGTTGATTTTGGTCCCTAAGGTCTCAATGCTTTTTTCTACGGCAGGCCCTGCCAGAAGCAATACAATGGCTGCGATTAAAGCAACAACGGCCGCCACCGCGAGCAAGCCCCACCAACGAATCCATTTTGTCATCTGTTACTCCACCGCCGCCTGATACCACTGATAAAACTTACTGGCTTTCAACGCCTGCACAATTTTAAGTTTTTGAATCCAGCGCAGCAGCCGTGCCCGGTATTGCACCACCAACAGGCGCACCAGCATTGAAACCGGCAAAAAAGCCAGCAGCGCGATCACACTGCCGCCCAGCATCAGGGTGTTATTAAACTGCAGTACACGCCAAAAACCGTGCTGATACAGCGCCGTCCAAGTGTCTTGTAGCGAGGTCATTTGCAACAACGACGCCCCTAAGCGCTGAGAAATTGGGTCAATCGCTAGGGCCAGTAAAGAAAAGCCGGCTAAAGCGGCAAAAAAAGCGCTCAAATTCACACGTAGCATGAGCACCAGGGTAAACAGCAACAGGTTGTTGACCGTCCACATGGGCGTCAGTGCCATCCACAGAGCAAAAGCAACGGCCAACGCAATTTGACCGGGAGCCGACTCGGAATTTAACGCTTTCAGCAGTTGTGCCAATAGGTTAAGCATGGGTAATCTGTCCTGATTAAAAGGCCGTTGCCACCATAGTACAGAAGCCTGGCGGGCGGAAGCCTAGCCCATGCCCGAGCTAGGGCAGGCAACAGTGATTTATAACAATGACAATAACATCAGCACATGACTCAATCGCATGTCACCACCACTCTCTCACCAGGAACCTCACATGATTCGTACAACCATTGCTGCACTCATCTGGCTATGTGCCGTTCAGGCCAGCGCCATCGACGTTGAAGGTTTTGACATCGCCCCACGCATACCAGCCCATGACGAGCTGCCGGCGATGCAATTGCAGGGCATTGCGGTGCGCCATGTTTACGGTTTTGTGGAAACCTATGTGGGCGCCTTGTATTTGCAGCAACCCCTGACCAGCGCTGCCGACATTTTGGCCACTGACCAAGCGCGTCGCATGATGTTTCATGTGTTATCGTCACGGGTCAGCGCGCGGCGTTTTACCAACGCCATTGAAGAGGGCTTGGCCTTAAATCTCAGCGAAGCACAAAATGTGCAATTGAAAGACCGAGTGCAGCAACTAGTAGCCTTGTTTGATCATAAGTTTAGCCAAGGCACCATTGGCTACATTGAATGGCTGCCTGCCAGTCAGCAAACTCGCATTGTCATAAATGGCGAGGTAAAAGGCACGGTGCCCGGCAAAGATTTAAACGATGCCTTGCTGTCTATTTGGATTGGTGAGAAACCCGTCAGCGACTCTTTTCGCGATGCAATTTTAGACAGCAGCTTGGCCGGCTTTTAACAGCGCGCACGTATGCGCTCGCGTAACTGGCGCAAGCGCTCACGTCGTTCACGCGATTGCTGCAAATTACCGTCGGTTTTATTCAATGACATACGCCTTGCTCGCAGCTTAGCGGTGCGACATTGGCCATCGTTCCATTGTGGCTTAGCCGAGATGTGGCGGCGTTTTTTGCTGGAGCGTTTTGGCAGCGCTGGCAATGCGTCCGGCACCCTAGGCCGATAAAAGTTGGTGTCGTTAACCTCTACTTTTTTGGCCGTTTGTTGGCTCGGTGGCTGATCGCTAAAGCGCACCCGGCCATTGTCATCGACCCAGCGATAAATCTCAGCCCCGGCCAGCAGCGGCCATATCAGAAGCAACATCCCTGTCCATTTCATAGCGTCCTCCGTGACTATTCGCTCTGCAGATGTTTCACCAATAATTGCAATTGGCGTCGTCCGCGCCACTCGTTAACGTCGAGGGTGAAAGCGACTCGCACTGGCCCCTCCGCGGGCACATTGTGGGCATCATAGTTAAACCAGATCGCGTCTACAGCAATGTCGGAGCCAGCTGGACACAACACCATTTTCAGATGTTTTTCACCCACAATGCGCTGTTGCACCAAAGTAAAAACGCCGTCGAATACCGGCTCAGGAAAGGCCTGCCCCCACGGCATGCCCCAGCGCAACTGCTGCGCCAGCTCAAGGCTAAAATCGGCACTGCTGAGTTGGCCATCGGATTCAATCATGCGCTGCAGTGCTTCGGCACTGAGGTGCTCGGCACACAGTTGCTCAAACGCCGCTCGAAACTGCGGCAACCCATCGGCGTGAATGCTCATCCCCGCCGCCATCGCATGGCCACCAAATTTAATTAAAATACCGGGCCAGCGCTTATCGAGTTGATCCAGCACATCGCGCATGTGTAACCCCGGCAGCGAGCGAGCAGAACCTTTTAACACGCCGTCGACGTCTTCAGCGAAGGCAACCACGGGGCGATGAGTGCGCTCTTTAATGCGCGAGGCCAAAATGCCAATCACGCCTTGGTGCCAGTCGGCCTGATACAAACACAAACCGGCGGGCAACTCACTGTGCTCCACCTCAAAGTGCTGCAAGTACTGCTCAGCCTCGCGTTGCATGCCCTGCTCGATGTCGCGGCGACTGCGATTCATTTCATCCAGCTGCTGCGCTAACTCACGCGCTGTGGCGGGGTCATCGGTAAGCAAGCACTCAATCCCCAGGGCGATGTCATTCAGCCGGCCAGCTGCATTAATGCGTGGCCCCAGCACAAAGCCTAAATCGGATGAGGCCAGCCGCTCCGGCTCACGCCCAGCAACGGCCAGCAATGCCGCCATGCCCGGCTGCACATGGCCACGGCGAATACGGCGCAACCCTTGCTCCACCAAGATGCGGTTATTGCGATCCAAAGGCACCACATCCGCGACGGTGGCCAGGGCGACTAAGTCCAGCCATTGCGCTAGGTTCACGTCGGCAGGCCAACCTTGCTGCTGCAGCCGTTGACGTAGGGCCATCAACACATAAAACACCACGGCACAGCCACAGGCGGCTTTGCTGGCGAACTCACAACCGGGCTGGTTAGGGTTCACAATGGCATCCGCCGCCGGCAGTTGCTCGCCAGGCAAATGATGGTCGGTCACCACCACAGTCATGCCGGCCGCTTTGGCGGCTGCGACGCCTTCGACAGCGGCAATGCCATTATCGACGGTTAAAATCACATCTGGCTCATATTGGCGAGCAATATCAACCAGTTCGGGCGATAAGCCATAGCCATGCTCAAAGCGATTGGGAACTAGGTATTCTACCTGGGTCGCTCCCAGTGCTCGCAAAGCACGCAGTACCAGTGCGGTGCTGGTAGCGCCATCGACGTCAAAGTCGCCGACCACGAGCAACCGCTGCTGTTGAGTGACCACTGGCAGCAGGCAATCGACGGCCTGCTCAATGCCTTTCATGGAAGCGGGGGGCAGCAACTGCGCCAAACGATTCTCTAGCTCATCGGATTGGCGCACGCCACGGGCGGCCAACACCCGGGCAAACACTGGGTGCAACCCAGGCAGTGGCTCGGCGCACACTGGGCGCTGAACGATTTGCATGCAGACTCCAATTATTCGGGGGGCCTGACACGTAGGAAGCGGGCAAAACGTGGCAAGCCGTTGGCAGTTTCGCCATTGTATTCAAAAGTGATGAGACTCCCCAGTGCTGGTGGGTCACGGCGCTCGGCATCGCTGAAGCCGGTGCCGATGCGAAAACGCCGACCGTCGTCGGTTTCAACCAATAGAGCACCCAGCATTCCGCTGTACTTGCCGTTGCCAGGCAGGTGGCCGACCACCCGTGCTTCGTCATCTTGGTCGATTTTCAACTTGAGCATGGCATCGGAGCGGCTGGCTTCATAGCGCGCATCAACACGGCGTAACATTAGCCCTTCACCGCCCTCTGCAACCACCTGTTTCAGCCATTGCTGCAGCTCTGCATCGCTGTCGACGCGCCGGTGCGTGACCACCTGCAACCACGAGCTGCGGGCTTGGGCGGCCCAGGTTTTTAACACCCACAACCGCTGCTCAAAACCGGCTTTCACGTCTGGCATATCGAACAACATAAAGCGCACTTCCCGCCATGTTTCTTCATCTGGGTGCTGACGGCGTACTAAGCCGCTGATGTCGGCAAAGCGTCCACGGCCCAGCCATAGCTCGCCATCGAGTGGCTGCGCTGGCAACGGCGCGGTAAACCAATGAGGAGTGTGAATGCGGTGACCACCGCGAGTCAGAAGTTGGCGCCCATCCCAATAAGCGCGCACACCGTCGAGCTTTTCGCTGACCAGATACTGCTGCAAAGCCGACACCGGCTGATACAAACGCGCCAGCATGACTGGCGGTGCTTCCTTGCTCGCGGCCCATAAGGGTGAGCTGATGCCACCCAAAGTGAGCACCAGCAGCACAATGAGCATAAGGTCCATAGGCTGTCCTCCTTGACCTGCTTGCCTGTTTACTCAAACAATGGAACGCCAGTGACGCCACTAACGCCTCTTCGATTTCAGTCATAGGAATGAAACACCACTATGCCGTACTACTTGCTTGGCCTGGGCAGCAACATCGCCCCACACCAAAATCTAACGCAGGCGCAGCCAGCATTGGCGGCCCTGGGCGAGCTGATTGAGCAATCCGATATCGTTGAAACACCGGCCGAGGGCAGCTGCTTTAGCGGTAGCTTCTGTAACCAACTGATCGTTTTGCACTGCGAACTGCCGTCCACCATGCTCAAGCAGCGGCTGCAACGCATCGAGGTGGCCATGGGCAGAGAGCCGAAAAGCCCCAGCCGCAAAACCAAAGACCGCACCATTGACCTGGATATTCTTGGCCAGGCGGATAACCCAGAGACTTGCCGGCAGTTGCCATTGGAGGACAGCTACTACCGGCAGGTGCAAGATTACTGGTCTGAGAAAGTTTGATCGTAGCGATTAGCAACAAAACGACCGCCATCAACCCGCATCACGGTGCCGGTGATGGCGGCGTTATTGATTAAAAAGTCGGCACTGTCGACCACCGCCTGATAGCCCAACTCCTGTTTTATTAACGATTGCGACAACACCTTTTCGCGGTAAGCGTCGTCGTGCTCTGGCAAAAACTGAATTGGCCCAGGTTGAATGACGTTTACCCGTACTTGGCCCGATAGCCGCTGAGCCATGCTCAGTGACCAATTCTGTAACGCGGCTTTCGAGGCGCAATACACAGCGAAACGCTGATTCGGAATGTCGGCGTAAATATCGCTTATGGTGACCATCGCAGCCCCCGCTGCCCACTCAACCTGCTGGCAAATCAGGTCTGGCGCTAACACATGCACATGAAAGTGACGGTCGAAATGAGCGCTAGCATCATCCGCTGCACGGTCGGGCGTAAAGCAGCTGGCGTTATGAATCATGGCATCCAGTGGTCCGCATTCGGCCACTTGCTGTGCCAGCACATTGACAGCCTGCGGGTCAGATAAATCCGCCTGCAATTGCACAAGATTTGGCTGCGGCGCCAACTCACTGTGTGTGTTGTAGTGAGCAATCACCTGCCACCCCTGTTGCAACCAATGCTGCGCCAGTTGCTTTCCCATGCGCCGGCCAGCGCCTGTAATAAAAATACGTTTGCTCATCGTTGCCTCTTAATGACTGCATAACTCCGGAAACACCCGGCACTGTAAAGCAAACGATCAGAGCGCTACAAATGCTCAGAGTTCAGCCGATGCGTGTTTCTTCGTACTTGGGCACCAAGCTCAACTTAGGTCGCTGCTGCTGCGCCAACTGATCACGCACAAACCAGCGATAAGGCCGCGTTCGAGTGTCGCACACCAGGCCAAAAATGCTGGCCTCCTGTAGCTTTTTTAAATCCCGCTGCACGGTGCGTGCACTGACGTCGTAGCCCAGTTCGAACAGTTTCTGTTCCAGCGTTGCCGTGTTAATGCGATGTGGCTCTGCCGGCACCAGCGACAACAGCGTCAGCAATCGCACGGCGGTGCTTAGCTCACCCTGCAACGCCTCTCCCTGCTTCTGTTGCAACATCTTGCTTCCCTCGCGGTTGGCCATAGAACAGCGATCATAGAGCAAATACTGACTTTAAAGAGCCAGCGGTAACATGCGGTAAGATTGGATCAGCCATAAATGGTTGGCCGCCATAGCTTCAAAGCATCGGGCCAATAGAAGGTATTCAATGTGACGATTGAGAGCAGCGGTCTACTCTGGAAGCACATCCAGACAACAAGGAGCGAACCATGTCTCATTCCAGCAGCGGCAAGTGCCCGGTTGTGCACGGCGCTCTGACCAGCGCCAAGCAATCCAATATGGAGTGGTGGCCCAACGCCCTCAATCTCGACATTCTTCATCAGCACGATCGCAAAACCAATCCAATGGATGAGGACTTTGACTATGCCAAAGCCTTCGAAAAATTGGATCTAGAAGCCCTCAAAAGTGATTTAAAAAACCTCATGACCGACAGTCAGGACTGGTGGCCAGCCGACTGGGGCCACTACGGCGGCTTAATGATTCGCATGTCGTGGCACGCGGCCGGCTCTTACCGCATTGCAGACGGACGCGGCGGCTCCAATACCGGCAATCAAAGATTTGCCCCACTGAACAGCTGGCCCGACAACACCAACCTAGATAAAGCGCGTCGGCTTTTGTGGCCCATTAAAAAGAAATATGGCGATGCCATTTCGTGGGCCGATTTAATGATCCTGGCCGGCAATATGGCGTATGAATCAATGGGCTTTAAAACCTTTGGCTTTGGCGGTGGCCGCGAAGACATTTGGCATCCGGAAAAAGATATTTATTGGGGTTCAGAAAAAGAGTGGTTAGCTGCCAGTAACAACGCCAACAGCCGCTACTCAGGCGAGCGGAAATTAGAGAACCCTCTCGCTGCCGTAATGATGGGGCTGATTTATGTCAACCCAGAGGGCGTCGACGGCCAGCCTGACCCACTCAAAACCGCCCATGACGTGCGTGAAACCTTTGCCCGTATGGCGATGAATGACGAAGAAACCGTCGCCCTCACCGCCGGTGGCCATACGGTGGGCAAAGCACATGGTAATGGTGATGCTAGCCAGTTAGGCCCAGACCCCGAAGGGGCTGATATCGATGAGCAAGGCCTCGGCTGGAACAACCACAGTCAGCGTGGTATTGGCGGCGACGCCGTCACCAGTGGCCTCGAAGGCGCTTGGACCACACACCCCACTCAATGGGATAACGGCTACTTTCATTTGTTGCTCAACTACGACTGGGAACTGAAAAAAAGCCCTGCCGGCGCCTGGCAATGGGAGCCCGTCAATATTAAAGAAGAAGACCAACCCGTCGATGCCGAAGACGGTAAAACGCGTCGCAACCCCATCATGACCGATGCCGATATGGCGATGAAAATGGACCCAGAATATCGCAAGATTTCTGAGCGCTTTTACCAAGACCCAGATTATTTTGCCGATGTTTTTGCCCGCGCTTGGTTTAAGCTCACCCACCGCGACCTTGGCCCCAAAAGCCGTTATTTAGGCAAGGATGTACCAGCTGAAGATTTAATCTGGCAGGACCCCGTGCCGCAGGTAGATTATTGCTTATCTGACGCCGACATTGCCGATATTAAACAGCGCATATTGGCAGCGGGTGTGAGTGTCAGCGAACTGGTCGCCACCGCTTGGGACAGCGCTCGAACCTTCCGTCAATCGGATTTCCGGGGTGGCGCCAATGGCGCGCGCATTCGCTTGGCACCGCAAAAAGACTGGCTTGGCAACGAGCCAGAGCGGCTGCAAAAAGTGCTGACCGCCCTAGGCTCTGTGCAATCACAACTGAGTACCCAAGTCAGCATGGCCGATATGATCGTGCTGGGTGGCTGTGCGGCCGTAGAAAAAGCCGCGCACGATGCTGGCGTGGCGGTTACCGTGCCCTTTATTGCCGGGCGCGGCGATGCAACAGAGGCAGACACGGATGCCGACTCCTTTGCTCCGTTGGAGCCACTGCACGACGCTTACCGTAACTGGCTGAAAGATGACTTTGCCGTACAACCGGAAGAACTCATGCTCGATCGCACGCAACTGATGGGCTTAACCGCACCGGAAATGACCGTGCTTATTGGTGGCATGCGGGTATTGGGCGCCAACCATAATGGCAGCGCTCACGGTGTGTTTACCGACCGCGTCGGCGTATTGAGTAATGATTTCTTCGTTAATCTGACCGACATGGCTTACCGTTGGCAGCCTAGCGGTAAAAATGAGTACGCCTTGGTAGAGCGCAGCACAGGCAATACACGCTGGACCGCTACTCGTGTCGATCTGGTGTTCGGCTCCAACTCAATATTGCGGGCTTACGCCGAAGTCTATGCTCAGGATAATAACCACGAAAAATTCGTGCACGACTTTATTAACGCCTGGAATAAAGTAATGAATGCCGACCGCTTTGACGTGAAATAACACTTGCCGCTCAGGGGCCGCTGCAGCGGCCCCTTCTTTATACCGTCTTAACAATCTGTATAAAAAATGGGCCAGCTTTCTACTAACCCAGCCAGCGCTGACGTTGGCAACGCGCCTGCTCTCGGTGCTCAGCTCTAATGTGAACAACAGCCGCTGCTAATGCCAGGCTGAGAACGCCTAAATCATCACTAAAGCCAGCAGCCGGCGTAAAATCTGGAATAGCATCCAGTGGCGCCACAAAATACCCCAGCGCACTGAATAAATAGACACGAATCCACGCGGGTGTGCGTGCATCCGACGCCACGTAATACAGCGTTAACGCCTTTTCGACCACCTCGCCCCCAGCTTTCTTAGCCGAGCCAGCCACCTTGGCCCAAAAGCCACGTTCTGAAAACTCACGATCACTTGTGTTGCTCATGGCGATTTCTCCAAACTAAGCTCGATACGCCACGATACATTATGGGATTGGACGCTGGGAATGCAGTTAGTGCAACGTTCAGAGTGACATTGCTTACTCTGAGACCAAGTTAATGGCCTACTTGCAGCTGGCGTCACCTCGAACCAAGTACTGTGATCAGCATATATAGCTCCAAAGAATCTGATCAGTTCGCTCGATCGAGTATGTTGAACGCGCGATAGTATTTATCGTCGGTGAGCTTATCGAACAGGCGAAGCGATGCGACACTGGCAAGCGAGTGCTGATACTTGCCTGGAAAAAACATCAAGGTGGGTTGCTCTTTGGCAACGCGCTGCAAGTTGTTCAGAATGTTGTGGGAGCGGATGTACGGAAAGTGTAGTGGTTTAATAAATCCGGACACTCACTAAAGGCGTTATAGTTGCGCGATCAGAACGGTTTCTCGGAGCAATGCGGTGCGCACGAATCCTATTTTGTACGCCACTGAATTCACCGCCTGATTACTACATGCCATGACCAGCATGGCCAAATAGTGTTAAATCTAAAGTAAAAAACTATCCTGTGCAGCGTTGAACAGACGGCTGTAGTGGTTCCTGGATTCCCAGAACAAGTAACAGCAGCAATGTCGATATAGAACGTCAGTTTGTGCGGCACATGAGGGGACATTACTCCCATAAGCATTTCTTTGTGTCCCGGGCCAAGGATGGCCGCAAGCTGTTTATCCATTTGCAAGCTCCTCTAAGACTTGCTCAGCAACAGGTTCTGGTGTGCATTTTTCGCCGAATTCCCGCAGCTGCTTGAATACCCAAGGGTACACGGTGGCGTTCTTGTGTTTTACGTGCCACACCTGCAACGACTGCCAGAACCATTCGGGGATGGCACCGGGCAAGGTGCTGTTGACGTGGTAAATGTGGCTGAAGTTTTCGATGTCCTCGCGAGCAGGGCCTGCAGAGCCAATAGAGTACAGGCCGCGTTCGCGGTTTATCCAGATACCAGAGGTAATGTACAGCGGACCCTGATCTTTCGAGCGCCAGCTGACTTTCAGACGATGGCCCTGCTCAGCCAACCAGTTATAAAAGTACTGGTTTTGCTTGCCCTGGTTTTTAATGGCTTTGAAAGCCGTCGCTGGAATGGCATGCGGATGAAGTTTGCACAGCTCTGACAATGATTCAATCAGGCTTTTGGTTGCTGCGCTTGCCTCCGCGGTGTTCTGGCTGATGTATTCCCTGACCGTTTTGGTCGGCACACCGCTGTTGGTGGTCTTGTCCAGCTCCTTTATGTGCTGATGCACCAGCGCTTCATTTGGCAGGGTCACGGCAGACGTATCTGCGATGATCATAAAGGCGCCGGTTTTCGGCCAGAAGATCACGTCTGAACGCTGCCTGCCTTCTAACACCTGTTTGCGTTCGGCCGTGTTAAACCCAACCTCAAGCTCTTCGCACCAGTAATCGGACAGCCAGCCAAATTCCAGCTGGCCGCTCTCGACACGGCAGTAACTCATTGGCCAGTCTTTCTGCTTGTCATCTTCCGGGCGAACAGGATGAATAAACCAGGCATCGTCTGGTAACTGCGGATATGGCAGCTGCAAGATTCCAGTGTGAACTTCGTATTTGACCAGCAGCTCTTTCAGCAATACCTCAACAACATGAGCAACACCATTACCTAACAGTCGTTCTGGATAACAGGATTGAATGACGGCGTTCGGGTAACGTTGGCGTGCCTGTTTGTAGGGGTCCAGACCTGGCGTTTTCTCGTACTGCTCTTTGGGTTCGACCAGCAGCAGGTTGAGACCGCTTTCACAAATGTCTTCTACCACTTGCACAGTAATGCCTTTTTGCTCCAACCGCTGCTTGAGTTCTTCTGCCGCCACAGCGGAGTTACTGTGGTTCACCAGAATGATGGTCCTGCCAGCAAACCAGTCGCTAATTTGGGCGTAACTGTTGGTGACGCTGCTGTCACTGATACGGTTGTGATCCACACCTTCGACGGATTCCAGTTGCAGCTCGAATGCCCCTTGATAGGCAAGTTTGAGGTCTTCCAGAAACATCGACAGCACGCCCAAACGACTGTTGTAGTATTCCTCTAACGTGGCGCATTTGTTCAGTTTGATAGCAGGCACTCGGTTCTTACCCCCCTTCCAAAACGGCTTGCGAATATAGTCGCCACCTTTGCTGCGCGTTATCTGCTGGCTGAGTGTATCGAGCTGGTAACGGGTAGCGTTCGCTGACTTACGAAACAGCCCTCCGTCTTCCTTACGATGAGCCTCCAGCGGAGTAAAGGTCGTAGCCCCAAGTGTCAAACATCGACTCCGCATAGTGACGGACCAGCCAATATCGACCTTCACTGCGATAATCTCCCGACCACGAGCCTTACTGCTAGTGTTTACAACGTAAAACAAGCCTTCAGCTTCGATGCGTTTCTGATCTGTCTGCGGGGCAGACAAGACTCGGGGCAAGGCTCTGACCAGCAGAGCCATCGCAATCCATTGCGGTATCTGACTCAAGGATGCAGCTCGCACCGCTAGACTGGAGTCATCCAGAATGAACGTCTCGCCTTTGGGGCAAATGACCCAGTACTGGCTCTCTGTTGAATACCGAACCAGCGCCAATACCGGACCGCTGTTGTATATCCGATTAGGCAGGTACTTCAGTTCATTTTCGCGCTTGTCTTTGCTCCAGCTTTTATAACTGATGCAGCGGATATCGAAGCGTGACGACAGGGCGTCATAGTCGAAGCGGGTGTCTTTTATCAGGGTGGTGAGAATATTGGTCATGTAAGGTCTCCTGCCCACAGTAGCAATTCCATAAGGTTATGTTTCAACATTGCGCCGCTGCTTTTTTCAATCAGTCCAGCAACCTCCAACACAGGGGAGTCGGCTTGCTTTACTGGTATAAAGTCATGGCCAAGCCTGCGACATGACGAAGCTGTGGAACCGAACAGGTTGATGTAAGCAAAGTGCTCGATGCCATCCATTTCTTTGAGTCGCTGTATTTTTTGCTGGTGATTGTCGATGTCGCCGGGGGATGACCAGTGCTTGGCATCCACGGCGATGGTTTTGCCTTGTGCTTCAAGCCGAATAAGAAAATCGAACCGCTCATATACATCAACTGGCATGGGTTCTACTAAAAATCCGGCGTGGGACAGAATGGCGATAATTCCCTCTTCGCCCAAAGCGCCCTTGTATAAATTGAAGAACGCGGCCGGATTCATCATCCAGTGTCCTTGCGGCCAATGCGTGGCAAAGCCGTGGGCTTCAAAATGTCGTTTGACGACCGGATGTCGCATCAGCTCTGGTAGACCGCTTTCCTTTTCGCTGATCCATCGGTTAGCCTCGATGTCATCAAAAAAGTGCAAGTCGCGATCCGAAGTGAGCAGGCCGGAGTCATTTTCAAGGTTGCCGGAAAACTGATAGCCCTCGGTGGTTGGCGTATTGATGTACAAGCGGGGAAAGAACCCCGATGGCTCGGCAATGACAGGCCGTTGCAATAGTTGTTTACGTAACGCTTCCCAGGAATCCATTGAGCCTTGGGGCAAACGCCCGTGAAAGCCACGCATCAATTCCTGAATCAGTCCAAGCGTATCGGCAGTGTACAGCCTCGCCCGATTTTTAACCGGCAGGGTTTTGCGATCGGCTGATGTGTCATCACCGTATATCGTTACTGCGCGATCTCTCAGAGCGGCGTATTCAAGTGACAAAATATCCTGCTGGCGCTCGTCCAGAGCCAGTGCTTTGACGACACCCTCGTCAGCCATGAGCTGGATTCGAGCGCGTTTAAATGCTGTTCTGGCGCTGCGGCCGATGGCTTGCTCCAGCACTTTTTGAATCACACTAAGGTAGTCGTCAGTGTTGTAATACCGTTGGAGATTATCCATGTGGTTGTTCTCAACCAGGAATCTGCGGGTCCATGCCAGCCCTTCCTCCGGAGAAATCGAACCACAATTTTGCAATGACATAATCTGGTGCAGTTGCAGCAGCTGGTTGGTCTGGTAATCTTCGTCGCTCAGCAGCTGATGACTGGGTTTTTCCAGATAGAGCGTATCGATATCTGTGTTGGCGTGTTCAGGTTCAGGCCCATCCCCCACCCAGATCAGCTGTTGGCGGTCTTCGGCTAGCTTGACTTTATAGTCGGGGTTTTTTCCCTCGCCCATCGTGGCATAGGTAGAAAGCACCACCACTTTATCAGTGCTGTTAGAAAGCTTTTGTTGAACCTCATCAAACCTGTCGGCCTTTAACGCCGCAGAGTCAAGACTGTGCAGGTGAATAGCATTAGCCTTGCTACCAGTCATTACCCACTTCAGGAAAGCCATAAATTCTGAATGATGGCTTGGGCTTATCTTGCGATTCAGCAACACAAGCATGTAACGATTGCCAGGTTTAAGGGCGAACATCTGCAGAGACTGGACCAGCCGCGAAACCCAATCCAACAGGTACTCTTTTTTTTCGTCATCAGACTTGTCCAGCCATTCGGCAATAACGGCTGCCTGTTTGCGGACTGGCTTACCAAGATATTGTTCGAGCAAGCCTTTGAGCATAGAACGATCCGCCCGGACAAACTCAGGAATCACCTGAACACCCCGCTCCTCGTAACGCCTTCGGCTACGATAGTACTCACCGATGGCGTGCTTCTGTCGTTCGGAAAGCTCGATATACTGCCCCCCAAGACGGAGTTTCAGGTACTCGAGGTCAAAATTTTTGACCACGGTTTTAGAGATTGCCGTCGCACTGATCCCCACCACCTTGGCACCACTTTCTACCAGCCTTGCCAGCAAGCCGGATGGCGACATCGCAAGGCCGGTGAAATAACAACTGACGGTGTCGTGACTGTCTTCATTGCGGCGAACTTCAGTCAACTTCAGGCCAGTATCGTGATATGGCCGCAATGCACTGCGTCCTTCGTCTTTTGAACTTTTAACCCCACTAAAACTGACCTGGGCATCGAGAGCTTTGAATACGATGATATTCAGATCCTGCAGGTTCAGGTGCCTAAGAATGGATACCACTGCCTCCTGTTGGGTCGGCACGGTATCCCTTGAAGAGGCGTTATTAGTGTATGACCAAATGGATGAACGGACCGCACCTATGAACATGCGAAACAGCCAGTCGGCTTCATTGATAAACCGGCTTAACCTGTATTCCTGGCGACGGATATCGTCAACCTGGCGATCGCTACTGCGCACAAAATTCTTCTCCAACTGATAATCGTTCTCCAACGTCAATATATGGGTGGCACTGTGGGCATGGGTGACGGAACGATCGGAGAATAGCCGTACACGGTCCCTCTCAAGCGTTGCACCATCCAAATTGAAGGCATATTGCAACTGCCATTTTTTAGCAAACTCAGATAATCGCCCTGCCAGTTCATCGAACCTTTCCTGAATGCCTTCGTACAGGGGGGATTTTTCGAGGCGATAACGGCTCAGGTTGGCATACAGTGTTTTGCTCAGTTCGATCAGATCAATGGCCTGCTGCTGCGCCATGGTCTGCAGTATTTGTTCGTTCTGGCGGTCCACTTCATCCACCAACAGCAAGGCCCCACCGAGATCCCTGATTGGGTGAGTCCTACCCTTCAGGGTCTTGTAGCCCGCCAAAAACTTTTTGGTGGTCATAAAGCAGACTTTGGCCCTGCCTTGGCGCACCTGCTCTCCGGGAACCAGCTTGTCGAGAATGTCGTGGTCAGACTTGTCCAGCACGACAGGTTTTTCACCTTTTTGATTCGCCTGAATCAGGCGCGTCAGTACGGAATAAATGTGGCCTGCTTTTTCCTCGATACTGTCTCGCAAGCCGGCGGCGAACGCCTCATTATCACGAACCAGCTGGCGCTGCTGCTTCAGCTTCTTCCAATCTCTGAAAAAGGCTTTGTTGTCCTTTAACTGGAAACGGTCGATCAAATAATCGATGTCATCTTCGGAAGTATCTAGCAATTGAACAGCCTGATTTGGCAAATAAACGATCATCCTTTCAAGAGCCGATTTGTCTGCTTCAGTACACCTAGATTCTTCAATCAGTTGCAGCAGGTCCTGGTACGTCGAGCGAACGTTATCAACCGAGTTGGTGATATAATAAATCATCCGTTGCTGAGCGGTATTCGCCTGACTTGCTAGCAACTCATCAAGAATGGCTTGCCGAATGGTGTGGGTTTTGCCAATGCCGGTTTGCGCCGGAATCAGTACCAGGCACCCATGCTCTGCATCTGGGCCAATAAAGGGGTTGAGTTCACGTTGGATCAAGCGATCCAGAGGTGTAAAAAAAGAAGTCGAACGATCAGGTATCTGCGTTGCCACGACGGATTTACCTCGAAGGATCATTGGTAGATCAATGGTGCGCATGTAAGGCTCTTGAAACAATACTGGTAAAATCTACAATGGCTTTAGAGTTTGAAGGGATAACGAGGTATGGCGATGGAGAACAGCCAAATACGCTGGGATAAACAGCATCAATTTCATGCGATTGAAGTGATTGCACTTTGGGAAGGAAAAGTTACCAGCAAGCATCTGAAAGCCGTGTTCAACATCACCAGCTCCGCAACCTCTGCGAAGCTTTTTCGGGATTACAATGAAGTTGCCCCGAGCAACCTGGAGAGTTCAACCTCCGAGCGCGGAAAAGTCATTGGCCCGAATTTTCATCCCTGCTTCAGTGAAGGCATAGTTGATGAGTACCTGGCTTTGTTATCCCGCCATCCTGAATTAAACCCGAATGTTCACAGTAGCCATGCTTCATCCGGATTTGTCGAATCCATTCATGTACCCAAGCCTGCTGTTTCTCCAACCGTTATCAGATCTGTGGTGCAGGCAATACAAAAAAAGACCAATCTCGATATATGGTATTTTTCCCAGTCCAAACCGGAGGGGTCCGAGCGGATCATCGTGCCACACACACTGGTTTACTCCGGTATGCGCTGGCATGTCAGAGCATGGTGCGCACTGAAGGAACGATTTACTGACTTTGTACTGACCAGAATGAGAATTAATGGGCTCGATGCCTCTCCGGTTCAAGACAAATCGACGGCAGAACACGATCATCTTTGGAATCAATACATCGACATAGTAATTGGCCCAAACCCACAGCTGCCTTCAGAACTACAGCATCTGATTTGCCGAGACTATGGTTTCTCTATTGATCAGCCATTAACCGTTGCTACCCGCATGGCACTGATTCATTACCAGCTACTGGCCATGAATATTTACGTGGATTCCGAGAAATTCAACCCCAAAGCCCATCCGCTTGTTGTATTGAACAAAGACAAATTGAGGCAATATACGTTCGATAGCTAAACAGTGCCCTTCACGATTGACGCTGAAGCAAAGCTGCATTTTTCTATGCTGAAAAACCACAGTTATCGCAGCATGCGAGTCTCACCCTTCGGCTCAATGAAGACTAATCCATGCCACAACATATCACCAATGAGCGACCTAAACTGATTTTCGAGCAAGCGAGGTCGAATAGTTTAATTTTTGTGTCCAAATGGAAACTCAAACCAAATTCAGAATCATGTACAGCCGCTAACAGAGGTCAGCGATCTCTACCCTAATAACGACAAATTCTGCGAACGAAGAAGATAGGGAAATTTTCCCTGATGTGCCCAAACCCGAGGAAATTGTGCCCTGAGCTTCCCTTGAGCCCTTGTAAAACCTGGCTTTATTGCAACTTAAAATTTCAATCATTGAATTCACCTGTGTGCCCCGAAACCGTTGTTCTAGGCCTGTGGTGATTTTGATGAAAACTTTCAGGGCACAGTTTGGAGGGCAGAATGAAGATAGTGCTCTTGAATGGAAAGAAACAATCAAATGGTCGTAGGCACTGAGGTAAAGGTCGACTTGGCTGAATAACGTGCAACTCGAAAAACAGTTTTCGACACATTTTGGGCACAATTAAGGCACAGAGGCGTTTTCAGGCGGGAGAAACAAAAAAGCCGACGGTCAGGTCGGCTTCTAAGGTACTGATTTAACAGTATAAATTCTTGGTAGGACTACCCAGATTCGAACTGGGGACCTCTACCATGTCAAAAACGCAACCAAACCAGACTAAACCATTGATTTAGTTAGACTTTCGCCACCCTAAGCAACCATCAAAACGGCTCAAACATGCTCAATTTTGAGCGGTTTCATGGGGTTTGAACTACTGGATATTGCCATCGATATCGGAAAACTTTGCTCTTGATGATAGACACCGTCATAGTGCAAACTCTGACTCACGTCAGCAACCATTCTAAGCTTTGCAGGGAAGCCAAGTGCAAACACATGCCAAGTCAAACCTCTACCCCTGTGCTCATTGTAACCAGACTGGCACATGCACAGCTGGCTACGAGGGCACTACATGCCTAGCATGCGTCAAGTCGCATGAAATCAAGAGCAAGACCCCTGTAGGATTGCCTTGCAGTGCTTGCGGCGGGCTGGGTCTCGCTGAACCTCCCAGCGAGCGAATGAACAACAGAATCCGGCCAATCACAACGCTGATACTGCTCTCGTTCCTTTTTACGTTGATTGCGCTGACAGCTTTTTTAGATACCGCTGTTTTTTCCCAAGTACTTACGTTTAGTGGAACACTATTGGGAGCTGTAATTGCTTACTACTTCTCTAGTGGACCACAGCGGCCCTGAAGTCGCACAGGATAAAATTAGTTTCAAGTGAACCTAAAAGACAAAAGAGAGTTCATGACTGATTTTTTCATAACCCTTACCTACTGGGCACTGGGCATTCTGGTCATTGGCACAGCCGTCGCCCTGGTATTTGCTAGTAAGCCCTCAAGCAGAAAAAAAGCATACAGAGCTACAAAAGCCAAAAAAGTCCAAAAAAGTCCAAAAAAGTCCAAAGACGCCGCCATATATGCATTCATCGAGCTATTTATTTCTATAGAATCACTATCAAACAAATCGTACCGACCTTCAAACAACATCAGACCGAGAGCAAGCAAAGGATGAACTCGAGCCAAGACATTATCAACGCTGTCCAGAACTACATCGACACAGACGCAACAGACTACGCCATTGCGATAGATGGCGAATGGGGATCTGGCAAGACACACTTAGTCAAAGAGTCAATAATAAAAGCGAAGAACTCGTCTGATTTCTTATACGTGTCACTTTTCGGTCTAAGCTCAAAGTCAGAAATAGAGAACGCTATACTTTCAGAGTTTTCAAACATCGGAAGCGACGAAGGTGGACTTCTATCCGGCTTCCTAAACTCAAACTCCGAACTAACCGATGATATAAAGGTTGGCGGGACAGGTTATGCAGCAATGCTTTTAATAAAAAAAGCAAAGGAGAGATCACTAAAAAAAGCCAAGAAACTAACACTCTGCTTCGACGACCTAGAAAGGTGGCATGGCGACCTAGACATCTGCATAGGATATATAAACAAGCTAGCCGAACACGAGAAAACAAAATGCATAATCATAGGCGACCTATCAAATATAGAAGAAGACAAACTAACCGAATTTAAACGAGCAAGAACCAAAACCATACGATATGTACACAAACTATCCCACACCCCAAAAGAAACTCTAGAGATATCAATAAAAAACATAAAAAACAAAGACGAAAAATCAAAAAATGAAATACAAAGAATCATAAACCAAAACATACCCAGAATATCCTATCTCTTAGAATCGATCGATTGCCAAAACATCAGGACAATCACGGACGCCCTGGAAAAATGCACAGAAGTAGCATCAAGCAACCCTGAAAAATTCAACACGAAACACCCTCGATCAATAGACCTAATTGAAACAATAATAGCCGCATCAAAACTATTACAAGACATATCAGGGGATAGCGAAGCAATCGAAGAACTCCACGAATACAACGAAACAAAACCCCAAACTTCCGAAAGCACCATCCATAAAAAGTACATAGGCGATGAAGAAAAACAAAGCAGAAAAAAAACAAGAATCAAGCGCCTCACACTAAGCAAGACCCTCTACTCAGAGTCCAACAACCTTAAACCATCAACCATACTCAGGTTTTTAATATCTGGTATTTTTAGAAAATCTGAATTTGAAGATCTACTGCGCGAATGGGAACCAGAAAGAAGCTACGAAACATACCTAGACCCATTCAAGTTCTTGGTGCTTAATAACGAGAAAAGCACACTCGTTTTTGAAAAAGCGTTCAAAGAAGTATTCACAGACAAAATTGTTAAACACCCCTCAACCCTTCTAAGATTCTCAGACCGATTAACTTCTGACATAAAAAGAGGGGCAATAAATTATGATCATAAAGAAATCATAGAAAGGCTTTTATATCTATTTGAAGAGCTATACAAAAATGGGGAAATGACACCCACTTTAATAGAATTCAATCGACCATTTGAAAGCTACAAATACTGCGAAGAGGTCCTCAATTACGTCAAGGAAAGAAACAATGCTTATTACACCCGCTCAAAAACACACCCCACCACCCCCACAATCTGGAGAGAAATAGAAAGAAGCCCGGCAAAAATACTGGAGATATTAGAATCTGAGAAGAATAAACCTATATTCGCTCATTATGAAAAAGTTGAGGATGTCATATCTGCCTTGGAATGCTTAGATAATGAACAACTGCTAGACACTACCAGATGGATGGGAAGTCGCTTAGAGTCAGATAAAGAGGCCGTAGACATTGAACACACGAAGGCAAAGGACGTTGCTGATAAAATTAGCGAAAAATATCGCGATGAATATTCAGTCAGGGCATCACATTTCAAACAAATCTCACGCATCCTTAGGCACAAAAAAACAGACTACCATCTTGACATCTAACAAGAGAACCAAGCCAAGGGCCAATCTTGCCTTCCCCCACCGCCTTGCCTTATCCTGACAACCAAGACAACAGCGCCGGAGTGGTTTTCAGCCTCTGGCGCAGGTATAGGCACCCAACTGCCGATGCAAGGCAGTCGCTCAAGGATGAACACCATGATCAGATGGATGATCTTACTGTTGGCCATTGCTTCCCCGCTTTCCTGGGCTGAGAAAGACCTGGGCTATGAGACGCCCGTCTCTGCTGCCACAGGTGCCTACTTCGACTTTGTTCAGTCCATGACGTCAGATCGCATCATTGAAGCCGGAGGCTACAAGCGCGATACCGTCACCATCGCTCACGATGGCTACGATGTCTCGTTCTACTACCAACGCTGGCAGATAGAACACGACACCGTATGCTCACTGTACAAACTCGAACTGCTGGAATATGCCGAATGCACCAAAGCTGCCAAGCGCATGTTTCGCATGGCCTGCAACGACGTGAAGTTTGAGAACCAACCCAAGTGGAAGGCCAAAAGCCTGAACCGCATGTTCTGCAACGCAGCCAAACACTACAAACCCTTTATGGCCAGCATGAAGCGCTCTGAAGGCCCGACCGAATTACAAAAAGCCCAAACACGCTGCAGCACTGCCACCGTGGCCGCCATGAATAACAGATCGCCCGGCGTGTTGGCAGAACGGGATCAAGCCTGTGCTGAATATCGACGTATGAGGGACGGCAAATGAAACGCCAACACCTGGGATTCATTCCGCTCGCTCTTGTTTTATGCCTGTTTTCTTCACAGTCAGTGGCAAACTGTCGAACCGAGTCCTCGTGTTTCAAACCTCACGTTCGTTACCAGATCGACAACGGCAAGCTGGCCAATGTTTGCACCAACTACACCAAAGGCCATTGGAAGTATCGACGTTGCAAAATGGCCGCCAATCGTAAGTTTCGCGACCTCTGTCATGACTACAGGGAAAAGGCTCGCCGAGCCAAGGACAAATCCAAACGCAAGCAGTTTAAGCGCCTACACCGGGCTTACTGCTCATTCAGGTACTGATCATGCCGAACGCAACCCACACCACCGCCCAAGCCAATGAGTGTTTGATCGAACTGGGCTACCTGGAAGACAAAGACGGCCTTACCACCCCACCACAGCCCCAAAAAGTCAAAGGTGGACAGTTTAACAAAGGAAAACATGGGTATATTTTTTAGCTTAGAGCGTCAAATTCACCATCAATTTCGAACTAACTTTAGAGAAGCATATGAGCACCAAGAGACTAAAAGTAAGTAATTTTCTATGCATCCAAAATGCAGACATAGAGATAAAGAAAATAACCATATTAATTGGCCCCCAAGCACAGGGAAAAAGCATACTAGCCAAACTCTGCTACTACTTCGAGAACATATCTAGCATTTTCAAGAAATGCGCCTTTGACAACAACAATAAAAGAGAGCTCGACAAGGAACTAATAGGGGACTTCGAAAGAAGGTTCCAAAAATCATCCTGGGAAGAGTCACAATTCAGCATCGAATACACAACTGACAACTGGTGGGTTAAAATATCAAAAAAGGAAAACTCGAAAAGAAATAAGATATCCATTAGCTACTCAGAAGAAATTTTAAAAGACTACAGACAAATAAAAAAGAAAACCAAGTCATACGAATATGAAAACAATCATTTTGAAATGATGATGAGCTACAAGCTAGTCAAACTTACTGAAAACTATATCAATGAAAAATCCAAGATAAGCGACTTTTATGACAGACCGCTATTCATACCAGCAAGCAGGTCATTTTTCTCAACAATAAGCAACAATACTTTTTCAATGTTATCCGAGAACTCAAATATAGACCCATTCCTTGTTGAGTTCGGGCGATTTATTGAACGCGTAAAAGACTTGACAAAAATGGAACAAGTTAGCGGAGGAAAGTATGTAAAAGACCTATCCGCAATCCTAGGAGGAACGTACAAAGAGAAAAATGGGAAAGGGTATATATCAAACAAAAAATACGATGTTGAATTAAAACATTCATCATCTGGCCAGCAAGAATTCTTCCCGTTACTGGCCGGCCTCGTTCAAGCAAAATCTTCTAGATTAGGCAAAGTTTTCATCGAGGAACCCGAAGCACACCTATTCCCAAAATCCCAATCCGAAGTAATATCTTTCATTTCTAGAATCAGAAAAGAAGTATTCATAACAACACATAGCCCCTATATAATCACCGCCATAAACAACCTAATCCTATACGGAACAGTCTTAAAAGAAAAAACAGATTCAGGAGATATAGATAAAGCAAAAGAAATAACCAGAGAATCTGACAAGTTCGGAAGCCCTATCGACAAAAATGAAATATCAGCCTATACGATCACCAAAGGGAAAACACAAGACATTGTCAGCCTGGAAGACGACATGATAGGAGCTGACCTGCTAGACGATGTAAGCGCAGATTTTGAGAATTTCTCCAACTACCTTTTATCCATGGAGGGAGGATTTTGAAAGACCCCTGCTCATGCACAACAAAATCATCAGATTCCATGATAAAGATCGATGACCCTGGTTCAAAAGGACAACGCTCACTTGTACTTGAAAACAAAAACCGATTAGAAATAAGCAAAGTTAGATGTGACGGATGCTTATTTAACTCGTCGAGCCAAAAATGTGATTGGATCGTGGAGTTCCATAAAGAGGATAGTTATGCTTTCTTCATAGAGTTAAAAGGAACAGATATAAAGAAAGCTATAGATCAATTAACTTCCACTATAAAAATGACAAAAACTCTATACGGAAACCACAAAAAGTCTGGCTTTATTGTCGCCAAATCATACCCAAAATCTAGAACACTCATTGACAAGGCACGACGAGACTTAAGTAGAAATCACAATTGCACTCTGCATACAAAAAAAGGAAAGGATAGCATTTGCATCTAGAAATAATGGAGTTCAGATGTTAAATGTCTTTCTCGCTACTGCCTCCATTCCTATTCACTTTTTCATTCTCAAATTATGCAGAGGCGTCTCCTAGATCCTCTGCGCCTTCTTGGTCATTGGGCTCACCTGCCCCTTCTCAGACAACTCCTCCCCTGTAGCCAGCCAGTAAGCATATTCAGGAAAAGCTCTAGCCAAGGCCTGAAGATCCGTAGCCTTCATCTCTGTGTGTCTGATTTTTATATTCGACCAACGCTTTCGGTCAATGCCAGTGTGCTTTTCAAGCCAAGGCATCTTGAACCCTTCACACTCAATCAATAACAAAAATCTATCAATTGGATCAGACATATTAGAACTATAAATTTTCCCGATACGGGGAATTACGCTTAAATTACCTCGTATCGGGGAAATAACTCCCCAAATCGGGATGGCCGCCACCACTCCGGTTAAACCAAACACACATGTCGCTGTATGTCGCTCTGTGCCGTTGAGTATACCAACACTCTGGCCAGGGAACGAAAGGGAAACAACATGAACGATCCGATTCTGGCTCAGCAATGGTTTTCACACGTTTTGGAACAACGTGTGTATCAAGACGTGGTCTTATACACGCATGGGTGGTTGACCGCGCCCACCGCGTTGTCTGTGGCCATCCACCAGATCAACCGGAGCCTGTAACCATGGAAAAAGCCACGTTGAATTACGTCTCCATTCCGCCGGTGATGTCGCAAGAACAGTTTGCTGCCTTTTTGGGCATCACCCAAGACACGGTGCGCGGCTGGATTCAGACCGACACCGTGCCGCGCGTCAAAATCGGCAGCCGTAATTTCATCAACCTAGAACTGATGACCCGCCACCTACGCGATGGCAAGGACATCTTCACCCGAGGCGATTACTCGGATTAACGCACAACAGGGAGCACATCATGGTGAAGGAAGTACCGTCCCCCATCCCATTGCAAGACGAACTGTTGGACGTGCCAGGCAGTGTGGCGTTGCTGGAATACCAAACGGCATTCAAAAACGACACCACGCACCTGCCTGAGGTATCGCTGCGGTATTTGATTTATTTGATTCTGGATAACAAGCCAGAAAAAGAAATTCAGCGCTTCGCGTTGCAGATTCGAACGGACCTCAACGCCGAACGCCTAGACCAGTGGTTAAACACCACCGAAGGATATGGCCCATGCCATTAAACCAGCAGTAATAACGTTAAAACACACGTTAATAAAAGCAGCTGATAACGCTGCGATCTATTTAAAACATAAAAGGTGAATCACATGAAAAACCAAATCATGGCAGATCTGTACGGCGCGGAAACGGTAACGGTAGAAGGTAACCGCTATTCCAAATTATGGATTGGACAGCCAGTGACTGACCCAGCACAAAACGCCAAAGGCATTGCCTTTATGGCGGTGAAGTGCGACTCAGCCGTGTATGACGGCCTGGATCTGCCCGCCTTCCCCACCAGCGTGACGCTGGACATTGAGCTGCGCAAAGGCAGCAAAAACAGCCTGACGCAGTTTTGCACCGGCGTGCGCCTGAATAACAGCGTACCCAGCCCGACCAAGAAGGCGAGCTGAGCACCATGAAGATTTTGATTTGTGATGCGCCCCAGGTCGATGCCAGTGGCTACGCCAGTTGCTCGGCCTGGCAGTGGGCGGATTACGAATCGTTGGTACAGCAACAGGATGTGAATCAGCTATCTGAGATGTTGGTGGATTTTGATCCTGAGCTGTTCGCGATGATTTTGCTGACGTGCATGTTGACCTTTATTGGCGGGCATGTGGGCGGGCTCATCGTGAGAACGTTAAACCGCAGTTAAATAACTTTTTTAAAAACACAGAGGAAACGTCTTATGACTACTTTCACACAAAACGTAAAACAACGTGCACGCCAAGCGGGCTTTGTCGCCTTAGGAACCGTCGCCAGCGCCGGTGCTATGGCCAACACCACTGGCAGCACCACCCAGACTGCCATTCAGTCAGCCGTGGATGCCGGTAAAGAAAACTACGAGCTGGTCGTCGCCGGTGTGATTGCCATCGCCGCCGTGGGTGTGGCCGTTGGCTTGATTCTCGGCATGATGCGTCGTTCGTAATGCTGGTAACCGTTCTGCTGGCTGTGATTCTTCAGGCAAGTTTTTTGTTCGGGTTTTACACCGGCAGAATTTCGTGATTGGGCGATCACGGGGCCCTTCGGGGCCTTTTTTCGTTAGGGGGTGTGGTGTGCGGTTTTTTCTTTTTTTTATCAGTGTTTTGTTAGCTTCTGATGCTCTCGCTTCATTTTCCGAGTCTTGTAAATATGGTCATCAAAATGTCATTGGTTTGGCGACTATTCTTGGTATCGATGGTGGTTGCAATCTCCCTGATAGTTATTTTGATCGTTTTGGTGACATGGTCATTAATGTTGAAAGCTATATAGATTCATCTAATCGCACGATGTGCACCATTACCGGTGTAGCCCCACCAGATTGCGCTAATACGCCCAATGACGATACCGGTGAGTCAGGTTGTTATGGCAATGATGTTGTTTCAGAGGACGGTTTAGGTAATTGTGGTGAGCCTGTTCAAGAATGCTCCGGGCCTGGTGGCAGCACCTATACCGTTCCGTCTACCGCTCAGTGTTCTGATTTTTGCACTGGTGGCCCTGGTGCAGGCGCAGTCAATCGTTGCAGCGGCCAACCTGGTGAAGAGCCATTGGGTGGCAGTGATGGTGGTGATGGCAGTGATGATGGCTCGTCATCACCCAATGACCGCGAAAACGATGAACAGCAATGCGGCATTGGCCAACGCAAGGTCAACGGCAGCTGCGAACCCATTCCCGATAACTGCGGTTACATCAACGGCAGTTACCAATGTGCCAACCCAGAACCCCCATCCGGTTGTGGTTCGATTAAAGGTCCCAACGGTGAAATCGTCGGTTGCTTCGAAGAAAAAGAAGGCTGCGGCTATTTTGGCGACACCTACGGCTGCTTTGATTCCGATGATTCCACGGATTGTCAGGGCGGCTGGCTGATCAACGGCGTGTGCAACAAAGACGGCGAGCAAGAGCCGTCATGCCCGATTGGCTATGTGTATGACAACGGCTGCAAAAATGCAGTGACGGAGTGCCCCATTGGTTACTCCAAGTCCCAGTTTGGTGGTGGTTGTGAGCGCGATGACTGCCCCGTCGGCAAATACATGGCCCCCGGTGGCATGTGTTTGGATATTCCACCTGACCCAGGCCCAGACTATCCCGGCAACCCCAACAACCCAGACCTGCCCGGATCGGGCGACCCTGACAACCCTGACCCAAACAATCCAGGTGACGGCGATGGTGACGGGGGTGATGGTGACGGCAACCCCAGCGATCCTGACTCAGGCGATACGGATCTGTCATCGGTCAACAAGCGTTTGGATAAGATCAATAAATCGATTCAGACCGCCGATGCCAACAACACCAACCAGTTAAATGAACTCAACCTCTCCAATAAAAAACTGCTGGCTGAGGCCGAAGACATTCACGAAAAACTCGACGATGTATTTGATGAGGATGCCGGGGCCATGACGCCGGAGGGGTTTGCGTCGCTTGAAGAGCAAGTAGACGCTAAGCGCACCCAGTATATGGAAAAGCTGGCTGAATACCGCGACAAGTTCAGCGATTTGTTTGACTTTAATCCCGGCTCCGGGGGTTCGCCCTTTTACGACGACAACGTCACCGTGATGGGCGTGGACATCAACTTTGGCACCTCGCGCTTTGAACCGTTTCTTGCTTTTTTACCCGCCCTTATTTTATTTGCGGCGACCTGCTACGCCGCGTTTCTCGTGATGTCAGGAGGGAGCAAATGAAGTATTTACTGATTCCTTTTTTATTGTTGGTTTCTGCCGCTGCACTGGCCGATGACGGTTCAGCGGTGCAAACCCTGTCTTTATTCGATTCGATTTTTAGCACCAGCTCGTATGCCTGGATTGATACGTTTTTCGAACGCATCGCCGCCTGGTTGGTGTTGTGGTGGCTGGAGCTGAAGTTGTGGACGATTGCTTTTGGTTACGACATTGCCAAGTTGTTGATTGAACAGCTGGGCATCATCGACCAAATCGAATCGGCCATTGATAGCATCAACAACCAGGTGTTTAAGCTGCTGGATTACCTCAATGTGTTTGAGGCATTAAACATCGTGCTGTCTGGCCATGCTGCGCGCATGGTGTTGGGGCTGATGTAATGACCGCGGTTATTCATCATGGCCCACCGGGCAGTTACAAGAGTTTTGCCATCGTGCAGGACGTGGTGATTCCCGCACTGAAGCAAGGCCGCACCGTGATTACCAATATCCGTGGCCTCACCTGTGTGGATACGATTTGCCAGGCCATGAGTATTGAAGTGCCTGAAGCAGCGCAGCTCATCAACGTCAAACACGACAGCCAAGAAGGCTTTGAGCACATGGCGCGGTTCTTTCAATGGGCGCCAATCGGGGCGCTGATCGTGATGGATGAGGGCCAGAGGGTGTACCCCACCCGGTTAAAAACCCTGTCTGTCTTTGATACCCCAGAGGAAAAACGCGAAGTCTGTGACAGTGGCGTACAGCGACCTTGGAACGTCGAAAACGCCTTTGACCAACATCGCCACATGAACTGGGACATTTATATCTCCACCACCAACATTGGCAAGATTCATAAAGAAGTGAGAGCGGTGGCGGAATACGGATTTCGTCACCGTGATTTAGCCGGCGTTTTACCCTGGTGGAAAAACTGTTGGCGGGAGTTTAAACATGACCCAGAAACCAGCGGAAAATCCGTTAGTCACTACATCGGTACCCCAGTCAAAAAGAAAGCCGACACCCGAGTCTTCGAGTGCTACCAATCCACCGCCACCGGCAAAGCTAAAGGGTCTAGCGAAAATAAAAGTGTTTTTGCTGATCCAAAGCTTCGAATATATCTCGGCATCATCGGCTTGGTGTTGGGCTTTGTGGTCTACCGTGTGGTCGATGCTATGGAACGCTTTGAAGAAGACGATGCGCTATTGCCTGAGGCTGATCTTCCGCACCTTGCTGACGCTGGCGATCATGCTGGCCTTCGCGTTCCTGATGCGCCTGCTGCTGCGCCTGACCCTGATGTAACCCCAGACCTTCCAACGCCCCCGCCTGCCGCTACCGAGCTGCTGAGGGGCCGTCAGATTTATTACACCGGCACCATCTCTGGGGCCGAGTTAACCCATTATTTTGATCTAGTGAGCGAAAAAGACTTCGTCAGTCTGACGCACCTGGATTTAGAAGCGGCTGGCTTTCGCGTGGAACGCTTGTCTGAGTGCGTGGTGAGAATTACCTCGCCACAGCTCAGCCGTTACGCGATGTGCAGCCCAGAACCCATAGAACGCGCCACACGCCAGCCCATGCTGGTGAACGCGGCCACAGCACAACGATGACCATGAACATGATTTATTTTTTTATTTTGTTAGTAGGGGCATGCCTTGGCATGCAAGAGGTAGGCGCAGCCGTAGGACGTGAGTCCTGGTGCGGTGGACAACAGCTGGCCGCGGCCAGTCTTTGTCCACGGCATGAACCTGCCCTGCTCTCTCCCTCAGCGCCATTTACGTCAGCACAGCGTGCTGACGGCCTGTCAGCCGGGGCGCACGCCGATAAGCGCGCCGGAGCGAACAGCGACGAAGCGTCGTTCGGCGAAGCCCTGGCTCTGCAGTACGTTCTTGTAACACGTACTAATAAACCCACGTCAAACGACACACTCGTACTCACTGCGACATATTCATAAGGATTTGACCATGACCTCACTGAACCCATTTAAAGCAAAAACCTTCGAGCGTTTTGGCGATCATTTTGTAAACCAGTTTAAATCCATCGATCTGTCTTCCGTGGCCTTCGTGCACAGTGGAGTGGACACACTCAAGCAGTTGTTTGGCTGCAACCTGCGTTCTGATGTGCTGGAACAGCTAGAGCATCATTTTCAGACTTTTGACACCGAACTCATCCACATCAATGGCTATGACTTCCTGCTGTCTAAGGGCTCAAAAAAGACCGGGTACCAATTCATTCTCAAGAACTTGGAAGCCGGGTTTGTGGTGTTGTTGAAGTCGTTTTACGTCGAAGCAGACCAAAATGGCTCACACCTTAAAATCGAAGTGACGCCTCAAAAAATCTTTCAATCCACACCGGAACAGCTCACCCAGGAGCTAAAACAGCTGGCCTATGTGTTTGCCACCAACGTGACTGAAAAAGGTGTAGCAGCGCATCTGTGTACCGACATGGTGGGCTTTGAAGTGCCTGAAGACTTTGAATATCGCCTGCAAACCAGTGCTCGTCGCAACTTTAAAGTGAACGGGGTTTCACACGCTGATTTCAGTTTGTCTGATGTGTCCGTGATTTATGGTTCGACCGAGACCTACACCTTTGGTCAGTCGAATGCCGTTCAAATGTGTCTGTACAACAAGACAGAAGAAGCGAGAAAAGGCGATAAGCTGCACTTTTGGGAACCCATCTGGTCGTCCGTGATGACCGGGTTTGATGAAGGTGAATTAAGACCTGCGTATGTCGAAGGCAATACCGTCAGAAGGCTGGAGTTTCGTTTTCATCACAGCATCATTGAAGACTTTGAGCGCTTTGTTCAGACCCGCAACCCAGAAACCCAGATTCGTAACTACGCCCAGCTACAGCAGCATTTAAGCGGTTTATGGCGTTATGCCCTGAATAACTTTCGCTTGATGGATGACAAAGGCTACGTAGACCCACTGTGGCAAGCCCTGGCCGACGACGTGGTGTTCTTCCACTCCTCGCCTGAATTCATCTACAAACGCCAATACAAAAAGCCCAGCAGTGAAGTCAACCACCGTCACATTGCTCACACCCTGGGTAACTACATCAAGGTCTGCGCCCGCCGTAATTACACGCCCGCGTTCGTGACCAACAAGATTTTGCAGTTCGATATCGAAGCCGATCTGTGCAGTTACTTTGGGCTGTTGCAATTCGGAGAATCAGAGCATTTGCCCTCGGTTTTAGGGGCATTTGTTCAACAACGCATGATGCAACATCGACTAAATGGGGTGGGACGATGAACCAGAAACTAATGTCAGTCTCAGAATGGCGAGAACAACGCTTTATTGGCAAACCTCCGGCTTACTCCACCGTCAAACGTTGGATTAAGAAAGGCGATTTACCAGCAAAGCAGTTGGGTGGGACCTGGTATGTGATCGTGACTGAAGAACAAAACACCACAGGTGATGCCTTGGTGGATGCCGTTCTAAGGGCTCAATAATGGCGAGAAAGCGTTTACGGTCAAACAATGATTTGCCCGACAACCTGTATCGTTATGGTCGCAACAATGCCTATTTTCGCTATCGGCACCCAGAAACCGGCGACTACCACTCAATGGGCACAGACAAGGTACGTGCAGTAGCAGCGGCTAAGAAACTGAACCACATCCTGGTAAAGCCCTGTGACTTGGTAAAAGACGTGCTCAGTGCCAGTGAGTCTTCAGTCGCGGCTTGTATTGATCGCTATATCGCAGAAAGACAGCCCGTTGAAGACATGAAACCCTCAACGCTTAAGCTTGAAAATTATCGACTCGATGCCATGCGCAAAGGTTTGGGTTATTTATTGGCCAATGATGTGAGCGTTAAACACTGCGCTGAATGGCTCGACGGTTTTCAAGGCAATGCTTACACCAAGCATCGAGGCACCCTGACCAAGGTATTCGCTTTTGCTGTAGCCAAGGGCATGATGACGGAAAATGTCGCACTGCAAACATTAACGGCACCTAAGCTTGGTAACGAGAAAAAGCGCAAGCCCTTGACCAAAGAATGGTTTGATCTGATTTATCAGACCGCACCTGAGTGGCTGCAAATCGCCATGCAGTTTGCTTTGATCACCCTGCAACGTCGCGGTGACATCGTCAAAGTCCAATACAGTGACATTGTTGATGACCACTTGCATGTGGTTCAAGAAAAGACTGAAAAACATGGTCATCGAGCATTTTTAGCCATTGAGATCGGCGACAGTTTGCAAGCACTGTTGAATCAATCAAAGACAGTGACACCCACCAACTGCCCTTTTGTGATTCACCGCTTGCCGGCAAGACGTATCCCTTTCGAAGGGCAACAACATCATGGCCAAATCAGTGGTGAATACCTGGGCAAAGCGTTTAGCAAAGCACGGGATCAACACGACGTTTTCAAGAACATGCCAGCACAGCAACGGCCTACATTTCATGAAATTAGAGCGTTAGGTGGTGCACTGTATCTTGAACAGGGTTTTAGCAAAGAATATGTGAATCTTTTGATGGGACACACCAGCCAAAAGATGACCGATGACTACACAGATCGTCATCAACAGTGGACATCATGCGCAGCTGATTTAGACATTAATCAGTGAGCTGATAACTACTGGATAAACGTAATCTATGTATAAAATTTAGATACAGACTTTCAGAAACAAAAACAGGCACCTGTAAGTGCCTGTTTTGTAAGGGATTCTTGGTAGGACTACCCAGATTCGAACTGGGGACCTCTACCATGTCAAGACCCTCAAATACCAAACCTAAGGCATTGATTTATAAAGATTTTTCGTCAATATAGAGCAGGGAATCTGGCTTCATTTTCGGCAACAGTGGAATGAAGCCTGAGGCGAGCCAAAGTACTGTATATTGCAAACCTAACTACCACTACTTGAGGAATCCTGTCGTGAGGTTTTCTGCTTTGCTACTTGCGTTGCTCGCGAGCACATCTGCTGGTCAATCTGTGACCATTGATCGCCTTGTGCGTGTCTATGATGGCGACACCATCACTGTTGACATCGATACCTGGCCAGCCATAGTCGGCGACGATATCAACATACGGGTTAGAGGATTAGATACCCCGGAAATCAGAGGAAAATGTGAATCTGAGAAAGCGATGGCCAGGGTAGCTAGAGATCGACTGAGACTACTGCTAGAAAGCGCAGAGACGATCGAATTGGTAGATTACGAACGAGGCAAATATTTTAGACTCGTTGCTACTGTCATCGTTGACGGAAACAACGTAGCAGAAACGATGATTCAAGAAAAACTAGCGCGGCCATACAATGCTGAAAAACGTCAAAGCTGGTGCGAACATAGCTAGCCCCAAAAACCACTAGGCAGCTATAAAAGCTGCCATCAGAGATACTTCAAGAAAATATAGCTTCGAAATTTTCAAAATTTATTGTTTTTTATTTTTCAAATTTTTCTTCGAAAGTGGTCATTATTTTAGCTACATCGCAAAGCCCCAACCAGATAGAGCAACGCTCCCCCCACGGGCCACGACTGCTAATCATATACAGGTGTTCTCTCGCCATCCCATACAAAACTTGGAGACCATAGGCGGTTGCACTTTTTTTGTGATCATCAGTCGGCTCATCATCATCCACTGCTTTGATAAAAACAATAGCTTTAAAATCAAAATAGTAAGGAGAAACCTCATCTTCGCAGTCAACCTCAAAGCGAACAGCGTATACTCCGTCATCTCGCTCAACACAATCAAGGTCAAACTCCCAATCAAGAGCCTTATCCAAACACTCTGCACTTGGATCATAGTCGGGGTTTGCATTCACATTAAAATCTGTAATAAAAGATTTAATAATGCGAAACTTATCAGGCATCAACATAAACTACGCACCGGTTTTAATTACAAAGTGACATTTTTTCCCAGCGTGCATCATTCTGAGCATGACACTCATATTCTTTATGAGAATGTGTTTTACCATGACGCAAACGCGCCCAATCCGTTCCTAATATTTCATCGCTTGGATCCAGAATACTTAAACTAAGTTCACTCCCTAAGGCGGAGCATACTTTCACCATGGTTTTCAATGTAAGATTCGCATCGCCTTTTAACACTTTAGAAACATAAGGTTCTGACACACTCATCATTTCAGAGAGTTGACGCCTGCTAAGATTTTTTCTACGCAGAGACCTTGCAACTTCCTCTGCAAATTTTACTTTCACTCCCTCCACTTTAGTTTCATCAGACGCCAGTATTTCATCCAACATATTAAACAGATGTGAAGTGGTCATAACATGCCCTTTATTGTTCATCATTTGTCTTAACAATCAAAGTACCGCTTTCTTTAGCTTCATTGTACCGCCGTACAATATTTTCACCTTTCTGTTTGTCTGAGCTAGAAGTTTTCTGCTTCTTTTTAACGATTGCCGAACTCAGCAACACAATTCGGTCATCACTAATTCTTCGGAAGTAAACACGGAGATTGCCCTTACTGAACTCCCAAAGACCGCTTGACTTGTCCGCTTCATGCAAAATATCTGAATCATTGATAGCCGCTCTGCCATCTCTAGCGTAGAGACGCATCACTTCTATCAGACCTCTCGCTGCTGCAGCGTTTGGAAGCTTCTTAGCTTTCTCCCCCGCAGCAGGAGCCGGCGGGATTTGGCTCACAAGGAAGTCAAAAACTTCGCAAGAGTCGTTATCGCCAACCTCAGCACAGATACTGAATGTGCGCCCAGGAAAGAGCTCTAGCAAGATCATAGGTTAACTTATAGGTTAAGTTTGGTCGTTTTACCAGATAAATTGACTTTGCGCTACAAAAAAATTCATTCCCAGGAGAATTGATCAGTGCAGTCCATCTGGTCGGGATTATAAGTATTACTATCAACTACTAGCAGTATCAACTCAAGTCGTGTGCGTGAAAATACTGACCAACTGCGATGCTAGATCTTTGTAGGCAACTCTCGCTTAGCCTTTACACATCCAGTGTTTCATCTCGCGTTTTATCGTTACCCGCAGACAACGAGTAGTTAGATAGAGCTGCCGCGATCACCCTCAGTATCGCACTCTCCGCATGAATACCTGCAACGTAACCGCCTGAGAATGCTGAGAAGGCCGTGATTAGTATCAGGCCAAACAATCCAATCGGTGGGCGAGTTGTTCGGCGCAAGCTGGGCTTGGAGTGGCAGATTTTGAAAATAGTACCGCAATTCACACACTGCTCTAGCGCGTACTGTTCCGAGTCGAGCACTACTACTCTACTTCGGCACTCGATTGTCCTGCACATTCAACCTCCTATGTTGGACTCCTTTGACTTGGACGGTTACGTTTTAACTGGATATTCAGTGCCTTGTCAGTAACATATTGCAACAATTTACGCATACCAGAAATAACGACTGTTGTTTTGTTGGATTATTCGCATATGCGTAAACTGACTAAAACAAGCACCACTGGTAATAGAATGACTGAACTCGCATCCGTAACCGGGGAACGGTTACGCGCAATGCGTAGGGAGGCGGGACACAGATCTGTGAAAACAGCCGTTGAGGCAATTAATGAAGCAGCGCTTTTTTACGGATCCGGTGAGCAAATAACAGAACGACAACTGTATGCATGGGAGAGCCTTCACACAGACAAACAACACAAGAGAGGGGCGTCACCGCCTACATTTCGGCAGCTCGCACTGGTGATCAGGGCATTTAGAGGGAGTCCTGCATACTTGTTCTATGGCACCGGAGCAGCCACTTATCCGCTAAGCGATGGCGCATCGCGGCTGCAGGCCATTATCCAGACCGACAACATGATCGAGTTGATCAACCTCTTGGTGGACCTGCCTTCAGACCGCCGGCAGCTCGTATTGCAGACTGCCAGAGCCCTGGCAAACAAGCCTATCCAGCCTACGCCGGAAGCTCGGCGCTGAGAGAACATGAGTAGCCTGCACTGGTGAGCTCATGAGTCACTGACGATACAACCCAGGCACCGTTATATCCATCACGAAAGCCGGTTAGCTCCAGCGGCGTTTCTGCAAAAATATCACTTCGTCCCGGGAGCGACAGGGACAACTGAGCTTCACTGCGGGCAGCTTTTGCAAGCTCCCCCGACGCCGCCTTCCAGGCCTCCTCGGCGCTTTTGTATCTATGCCGCAAACGCTTGATCGGCTGGCCATCGCCCGCTGTAACTTCAATGTCTTTTGCCTGGGCAACGTCTCTGTACGTTGCGACCACAGACTGCCAGGCCGCACGCTTCGGCAATGCCAACCCATAGCGAGTAACATCCTTCTTCGTCAATTCTACTGCCGGCAACGGCTGGCCACTGACCGCCGTTGCAGCGCCCTTCGGCGCTACAACAAGATTTCCGCCAGCTGGCTTTGCGATGGCGTCATACAGCTTCGCAACCCGTGTCAGCAGGTTAATGTCCGATTCGTTTCGCTGATCCAGATGACTCAGGCCAATGCTTGCGAGCGGAGCTGCAATGGCCGGCTTGAGGCCATGTTCTGCCGCGATGGTTTGCACCAAGCCTCCCAGCGTCTGCGGCGATGGCCATGATCGGGTTTTTTGAGTCTGCATCAGCAGTTTCTGGCTGCTGCCACGATTCTGTGGCGCTGCTTTAGCGCTGATACGCATGCTGTCGGGCGGCCCTGCCAAGTCAACGCGGTCGACGTAGTAGACACCCATTTGATTAAGATCCCCGTCGTAGCCCAGCCAGACTTCCAGCTCAGCACCAGCCGGCGGGATATCAATTGGTTTAAGTGGATCATGATCTGTCAGAGTAATGGTCAATGTATCCGACTCCAAGCCGGCCTTATCGACAATGACCAGTGCCGAAATTCGGCTATTAATTTGTGGGACAACAACCCCATTTGCCACTACCTGTACCTGCGGCTTCAATCCCATAACTTGACCGATTTCCGTAATTTCGTTGTGCGGCTTTCCCGACGCAGCTGTGGCAGCAACTCTTCTGGGACAGAGGCTAGTTCTGGCAAGTGAATGAGTGTGCCAATTGGCAGCACAGGGCCAAGATCCGCTAACCCCTGGTTTGCATCAAGAACACGCTCAAGCGTACCGGTGAGACTACCGTAATGACCCCAAACGACTGCATCAATCGTATCACCGTCGATGGTTCTATAAGTCGCCAAGGCCTGGTCCCTCGTCGTATTTACGAAGCTCTACTGTAAATTCTTGGCGCTGGGGAAGGCCGTGTGCCGCGTGCAATGTCTGGCCCTCAGTGATGCGCGTAATCACCCATCGTCCCATCAGCTGGCCAGTACCAGATATCAGCAGCTGAGGTTCACCCAACTCCGCCAGCTCACGAATAAGCGGCAACTGCAGTACGCCGCCTTTGTAAAACGGATACAGCGTGCCATCGAGGGAAATAGTCTCTGACCCTACTCCCACATACTGCAACGCTTCGTTATTTCCCACACGCTCCTGTGGCTGCCAACGATATGTGTTGCTGCGCTGAAGTGACTTATAGGCCGCGGTTGACGTCGAGAAAGGATAAACGCCCAGGATCATCATCACGCTAACCATAAACAAGCCCGCCAGCATCAGTATCAGTATCAGTATCAAACAACACAGACTCTGCTCGCTCTGATCGCAAACGCTCAACTTCTTCAGCAATTTCACGCGGGCTCTGACCAGGCTGCGCGTAGACTTGGATGACAGAAGAGTTATCGATGGTGCGCTGATCAGTGATATTTGCTCTCTGCACGGGTTGCTGGGATCGGCTCAGAGACTCAGGCACCGGTTTCGCGCGCATTACTGGTAAAGCGCTCCCTGCAACTGGTCGAAGAGATCCGCGTCGAGGCGTCACTGTATCGCCGCTTTCGTCATCCCCAAAACCAAAGAAGTCTGAAGCGCCTCCCAGCATGTCGCCTACAGCTCCAATCTTCTCGGACAGGAGCTCCGGCAAGCCGTCAAACGCGCCGACTATTTTTTGCCTAATACCGGAAAAAAAGTCGGTTACTTTGGACCAATTATTTATTAACTGCCCGAGTGGAGACCAGTCAAAAACAGTTTTCAGTGCACCAATAGCGTCACCCACGGTGGTGGCAATGCGTGACAGCAGGCGCCCGTACCATTGACCAAATGCCCGGCCGGCTTCTGTCGCGTTTTTAACGCTGTCATCTAGCTCATCGACTGGCGTCAATAGCTGTGAAAACCATCCCACGGCGTCGGATACAAACGAGCCGATCCCTTTAAACAATTTCCCCAACCAGGGAACTCTTTCCCCCAGCGAAGTGAGCCAGCCGACTGCGGGCCGCAAAGCATCACTTAATCCCGAAAAAAAGCCGACTACAAACCCTTTAATTGGATGCCAGTACTTATAAATCAGCACGCCCACGGTGACGATACCGGTAATAAGTAGCCCCAATGGATTGGCAGCAACCGCCAGACCGATGGCTTTGATACCTGTAGCAATGGACGGCAGGACACCGACCAATTTGACTACAGACACGAATAATCCCCCCAGTGCAGAACCAAAGCTCAACACAGACGTGATGACAGGCAAAACAAATAAGCCAGCCGCAATCATGCCCAAATTGTCAAAGCCACCAACCAATTCAGCTGCCTTGCCGATAAGCGTCCCAATTTTTCCGGCCATGACTTGCACGCCGGAAACCACTTTTCCAATAATCGGCACGGCTTTTCTAAAGCCCGTTGCCAATCGGTTGGAGAAGTCGATAACCTGCGCACGGTTTTTACGCATCCAGCCACTGAACTGCTTGAACAGATCGGTAACGACCGGCATCAGCGCGGCGCCAATGGTGTTTTTAAAACCCGCTATTCCGTACTCTGCATCCTGAAGCGCATCTTTAAAGGCTTCAGCATCACGTGCGGACTGATCGCTCAGAACGTTGCCTGTAGCGCGGGCGTCCCGGCGAAGTTGGCGCAGGCCTTTTGAACCGTCCTTGAGCATATTGACCATGCCAACACCCTCGCGCCCGAAGAGCTGAAATGCCAGGCGTACGCGATCAGACTGGTTCCCCACCGCTAATAACTCGTCAGACAAAAAGCTCAGCGCTTCGTCAGGTGACATGCTGGCAACAGCGCCAGCATCTAGTCCAAGCTCCTCTAAGGCCTTGGCCGCTTCACCAGAACCTAAAGCCGCCTCGCTCAACCTACGAGTCATCCGCTGAAGGGAATTATCAAACATTGAGGCAGACACGCCAGAGCGCTCGGCTGCATATCTCAGTTCTTGAAGCGCTCCAATTTGGATACCCAACTTATCTGCTGTTTTTGCGGCATTATCACCTGCTGTCGCCGTGCTGTTCGACAAAGCAAAAATGCTTGCACTTAAGCCGGTGACAGCGATCGTCGAGGTGCGTGCCAGTCGGCCAATTTTCTCCTTCATCGCACCGAATTTTTTACCAACGTTAACGCTGGCATTGCTAACATTCATCCAGCGCCGCTGGCCACGCTCCAGCCCAGCAAGAGTGCGGCTCAGCTCCTCATACTCCCGATCAAGGTGATCAACGGCCTTGCCCTCCTTGATCAACGTGTCGCGCTGGCGCTCCAGCTCTTTCTGTCGTGATTTTACGTTACGAATCTCATCACCGACGCCTTTCAGACCAGCTTGGACGACACCAATTCGCTTTTTAACTGAGCTTTCGAGCGCCGCGCCAATGCGGACCGTCGCAGAATATTGTTTATTCTTCATGTTTCGGGAGGCCGTCCAGCCAAAAAAGGAACTCAGAAGTCGCTAAGCTTAGGATTTCATCCAAAGCCCAGCCGGTATGGGAAGCCAGAGCAAGAACTCCTGCTCTTACTCCGGATCTGTCGAGGAGATAAAATTTTCGACCACCTCCTGCAGATTTTTGTAATCTCTAAGCGTTAGCATGCGCAGGTCTTCAGGGCTGACATCACATAGCGCGGCCAGCATAGCCACCTCATTTTCAGCCTCACTACCCTTGAGCTTGGAAGCGTCGATTTGATCACCAACGGTCGGCTCGCGCACATTCAAGACAGATACTTGAATGCCATTGACTTGGATTGGTGTGCTTAATTCGCATTTCTCAGTCATGTTAGATTCCTAATGCTGCCCGTTTATCTTCCAATTGATCCACCCCGCCGATAATTCGCTTCATATTCTCGACGTCAATTTCTGTAGTCACCTTCCCGTCAATTTCTTCCTTGAAATACGTGAGAGAGTGCGAGAACTTCAATGGTGATGCTTCGCCTGGCGCCCAGCTTTCGCGCTCAACCGAAACAATCTTTCCGCGTAGCGTATGCACAATTGGCTTAATCTCGCCGTCGGCAGATTCGAGCGCTCCACGAACTGATACGCCGGTTGTTTCACCTTTTTTCAAGCCAAATCGTTCGATAGCGTCAGTGTCGTACCCAGTAATTGAGTATTCGGCCTGCATCTTTTCCATGCCCACATCGATATCAACGGCTGCATCCATACCGCCTGCTCGATACTCTTCTGTTACTAGTGCCAGACTGGGAGGCGTGTAGTTCGATACTTGACCGGCGTAGCTCCGGCCTTCAATGAAAAGGTTGAGATTTCGGAGAATGTTCTTTACAGCCATGATCAGACCTCAGAAATGTAATCGTTAACCATCTGCGAGCGGAATGTCATGTGCTCAGCCGGATATGGTGGAGTGAAGTCAAAGTCGAAATAGACCTTGCCGGACTGGATCGCGGACGGCGTATTCAGGTCTGGGTCTGCCCAGCACTTACCGCCCAATATCGCGCCTTGCGCCGTCAGTGAGCGCAGATAATCATTTACTGATTCAACAACATCACTTACATAGGTTTTAGTGATGTTGCGGTCAATGGCCCACAGATGCGCACGTTGTAGGGAATCATTAATAAGATCAGCCGTCCGTCGCACAGATAAAAACTGCCATTTAGAGTCAGCGGTCAAAGAGCGGTTGCCCCATAACCGGAAGCCATTCTGCCGAATGATCGTGGCCACCTTCCCTTCATTCAGAAGATTGGCGCGGCTGGCTGAGTCACCAAGCTTGAAGTCAACAGGCCGGGCCGTCCCAAGGATACCATTCACCGGCTGATTCGATGGGGACCACCAAAAGCCGCGATCATTGTCGGATCTCGCGATGATCCCGGCCACGCGGGGAGATGCCGGGCGTGCTTCTATTTCGCCGGCTGAGTTATATACGCTCACCCATGGGTCCACGACATAAATGCGTGCACTACCAAAATCACCCGCAAAGATTTTGGCGGCATCATCAGTTGTATTTGGCCCATCAGCAATGACGACTGCGCGCATGCGGTCTGCCAATCCTTGGAGCTGAGCCAGCACGGGGTTCGCCAAATCTGACGGCCGCTGATGCGTGAACCCAGGGGCAATTAGAATTCGTGGTGCAACACCCAGGACGGACTCAGCGGCCAGCAAGACCTGAACACCTTCAAAACGCCCAGTCGTAGAATTCACTCCACCGACGACGTTGGCCAGCGTAGCGGCTTCGTCGGCCCCTTCTTCGACACGAACGACTACAACGACCGCGCCGATTTGATCAAAGATGCCTTTCATGGCATCCGGCAGCGTGCCTATTTTCGTTGGTGCAGGACCGTCACTACCTAAATCAAGAGCGGCTGCTTCACGCTGATTGCCGGCGATAAGTACTGGTGTATTGAGTGGGAATTTATCAGCATCTGCATTCGGTGCTGTGCCAACAACACCGATAACAGAGCTTCGAACAGTTTGGATGGGCCGAGTGCCTGAGTCGATCTCAAGGACCTCAACGCCGTGCAAAAAAGACATAGTGTGGCCTCACCTCATTTAGCGATGATAGAAAATTGAATTGATTAATCGGGGTTACTTGTACGTGCCGGAGAGTATTTCTTCTCGTCGAGAATCAACGTCGAGAGGGTCGATAATCCACGTTTTACTATCGCCAGAACTTAGCCTTTCTAGGCAATAGTTGACGCCTGAGATCGTCGATGACAAAGCCATATTAACGAGCTCTAAGCTGTCATCCTCAATCAGCTTGAAGAAATCATCGAGCACCGGATCTGTTTGCCTCAGCTCGCGCAGGAACACGCGCTCCGCTGTAGTAAACAACTGCATGAACTCCACCCTAGACAGCCTCGGCGGCGCTTTTTCTGGTTCTGGCTCTGGTGTATCAGGCACTTTATCTGGCTCAGACCAGGCACCATCAGATGATCGAGCCCAGCCCTTTTTGACGTTCCCCGGTACACTTTCAAATTGCTGCACAATGGCCGAGTGAAAGACCTCGGACGGATTCGGGTATACATCGATTGCAACATCATTCACTATTCGTGCGTACATACTTACCACTCCACAACAACCAAACCATGACCACCGCGCTGTGTGGTTGACGAACCCGCACTAGCACTCGGAGTACCCGCCCCGCCGCCAACAAGGCTTGTGCCCGATCGATTAGTTGGTGATGCGCCACCGCCGCCTCCCCAGCCACCCATACCGCCGTTAGTTGAAGCTGGTACGCCTGCACCACCTGCGCCCGGGCCGCCTACAACTTCATTCCCATTGCTTGAAGTACAGCCACCTGCGCCTTCAAAGCCATCAAAAGGGAAGCGAACGACTGCATTGCGAGGATTGTGATACCCATCCTTAATTTGAACTCTGGTAGCGCCCAGAGCATCTGCACCGCCACGATCTTCGAGACCCGAACCATTACCAAAAGGTGACGCCCCATTCATTGAATAACTGGATGACATTCCAACAGCCGCGCCACCCATCATATAAGCTGTACCACCATCACCAAGCTGGCTGCCTGCCGCACCACCACCGGTCACTGCTCTAGGTCTAGTTGAACCGCCTTTTGCCTGAAAATCTCCGCCAAAGCCTTCACCCGGCTGAGGGCCGACAGGGTGAACATTACGCACAGTACCCGGAGCACCACCAGTAGCGGAAATAAGTGTACCAAATGACGATGACCCGCCTGCAGCTGCTGTAATTGCCTCTCCAACGATCACATCAAACTCTTGCCCAGGCATCACATTGAATACGCCATGAGCATAACCACCGCCAGCGCCGCCAGTCTTTAATCGGTCAGACCCGCCGCCAGCGCCAACAACACGCACGCGAATCTTATATACGCCAGCTGGCACAACGAATTTCTTTGGCTCGTCATAATACGGATCTGTAAAAGCCAGGAAGCGACCATTTCCAAAAACCCCCATAAACCCATGTGGTCTAATTACATTTTCCTGAACAACCGGTACTAGACGCCCCATTACTCACCGTCCTCTATGCCGTTGACTCGCACTGTCACCATATCGGTACTTGCTCTTACCATGACCTTTTCTTGCGACCCCAAAACCAGCGCAGTGCGTTCGAAAACTTCACCAGGCGGAATCACCACGCCAACCTCAATCATGTCAGCATCACCAGGCGTAACAGCGGCTTCGGTAATCGCTACATCAACAATTGCTGTATTAACTGGGTTTCGGTTAACGATCAGTATGTTTGCCGTCGCGTAATAGTTTTCAGGCACAGCATAAATAGACTGATATTGCCCGCCAGATAGCGCCGCACTGCCAAGTTTTCCTGTTGCCATTTACTGCCCCACGAAAAAGCTAATAAATTTCATTTTCCGGTGCCAGCGCCATTTTTCATTCGGCTCGTTTTGCACAAAGTAGACGCTGTCTCCAGCAGAAAGTCCCTCCGCTAAGCGCAAAGTAATACTGTCCAAAACGGTAATATCAGTGCGTCGAATACCATTCACATAGACCGCCAGACCCATGGTACTGGTACTAGCCAAAATAAACTGACGCTGACCTTCTGTTGCCGTCTGCTGCTCGCTGACGGTATCGATAACAATATTGAAAGCATCTGTCGGATGCTTCCATTCTGCATGACCGTCCAAGTTTGAAGACTTAGTAAGAACCTGATTTTCGACACCACCCGGGAAAAGATGTGCAGGAGTGATGGTGTTAAGCACCCACTCCTGAGTAGCCCCAACAAGATTCGTATCAACAACCAACTGAATTTCAGCCAAGTCGGTAATTTTGAAATAGGCTCTCAGGTTCATGTCACGAACTGCGCCCTCTTCTTCCGTTGGCTTATATGTCTCAGGGAAATTTCCGTAGGCGAAAACACTCCCTTGGCCGTCGATTACAGCAAGCTCACGTATCGAAAACCCGCCTTTTGTCGGTGGAATCGTTAGTTGCACCTCGTAACATGTCGGGTCGTCTCTGCTCACTGCAAGCGTGTGAATTGCGCCGCGATGCACCTCGCGCACCAGTTCCGTTTCTTTGCCGCTCGGTGGCAGCACCGGATTCCCTTTTCCGTCGCCCACTGCAACGTGAGTCAGCGATACTGCTGCGCCACCAGCCTGGGAAGCTGCAATTTTCGCTTTGCCGATTTCTGTAACTCGTATAAAAAACTTCTTCATTCTGCAAATACCGACACTTCTTCGCCTGTGTGATAAACCATGCCAATGTTCATTGCACCAGCAGAGCGACCTTCAATTTCAAGACCTGTAAAATGCGAACGTGCATTTTTTGCATTTTCGATGGTGTCGATAACAGACATGTAAATGCCGTTATCTGGAATCGGTTCCTGATCGACGATAACGGTAGTAAAAAACGTATACGGATCAGCGTGCGGGATCGATTCAAACCATTCTTTAATGACTGTGTCATAGCCAATGCCTGACAGCGCATGTTTTAAACCGCCCAGCGTCCCTTTTTTGTTATGCACCGCTGCCGCCGCCGCAATAGCGCCACGCTTTTGCGACTCGGTCCATCGATCGTTCCAACTGTCAACTGACAGCGCCCACGCTAACCAGGCCAATAAGTGAGCCGGGCAGTCATCCGCGCTAAACATGCCACTGACCGGCACCGGGATATCTGTAATTCGAGCTGCTGAATCTTCCAGCGCATGTTCAAATGGCGTTGCGTTGTGTGGCAGTAAATCACTCATTAGAGCCACCGGAGACAACGCTTAAAGACTGACAAAATGACGCTTCATGTACGTCAACAACAACATCCAATGCTGGTGAAGCAAGATCGACTTTGTAAACCCCCTCAACGTGCAACGCGGATATCACACCAGACAAGGTTATATCTCGACCTAGGCGTCGGTTACGCTCAATAAAACTGTTTATGGATTTCATTGCGGTTTGATAAACGACGGCAGGGTCTGGCCCCGGATAATACGTCAGCGTCGCATCGATCGAATATGGCTTCACCGTGGCGGCAGTAACGATAACGCGATCTGTCAACGGCCGAATATCGTCAGACGAAAGCGTTGCCCTGACAATTTCCGTGAGTTCTTCGCTCGGCGTACCATCGCCTTCACTACTCAACACCGTTACATACACATCGCCTGGTGTTGGACTGTGCACGCTCGCATCGAGCACGCGAGAGTCAGCCCCCAATGCATGAAAGATATACCCGCCGGCAGGGCCCGCCGTTGATCGCCCTTCAAAGGATAACTGGACACGCCGACGCAGTGCTTCGTCAGATTCATAGACCGGTGGAATTGGCGGAATTGCATCAGGATTGCCAGGCTCTACAACCAGCCGCTCCACGTTGTGCGTGGCCGCGATTTGATCGAGGTTTGCACCAGTGGCATAAGCCAGCATCACTGCACGAACACCGTCATTCACGCGCTGACGAAGAAGTGTTTCTCTGTATGCTGCTATCTCTAAAACTTTGATAGCCGGATCTGATTCTAATAGCTGATAATCCGGCATGAGCTCCTGCAGCTTCGACAGCATCTCATCCAACGTTTGCTGGTAGCTAACCTGCTCGATCGCATCAGGCGCAGGCAGGCGACTTAAATCAATTGCAGTAAAAGCTCCGCTCATAGTGCGATCTCGATACCATCTAACGTAATTCTTGCGTTTATTGGCGCATAACGGCCTTCCAGTGACAGTTCGACGTGGCCTGGCTTCAATGTATCGACAACCACCCGCGTTAAATTAAATCGCGGCTCCCATCGCTGGATAGCCTCAGCAGTGGCAGCGTAAATTTGCACAACTAAATACTGATTCATCGGGTTGTCGACCAACTCATAAAGGCGACTGCCGTAGTCTCGGCGCATTACCCTGGTGCCTATGGGCGTCGTTAAAATGTCCACTAAACTCTGACGCAAATGATTAATACCAGACAGGCTTTTGCCGGTTTGTGCGTTCATCCCGGTCATCGAGGAGTTCCAGCAGTTACAACGGTCGGATTCGAAACTAAGTGTTTTACAACGGCGACAGCCATCGCTTCTGCAAGCTCAGTGTGAAATGTCGGACTTCCTTCACCAAAGCCCATACTGGACATCTCAGTAACCATGAAACCTTTCAAGCGCAGGATTTCCTGCTTTAACTCAGGCGTTACCCAGGGATCTGTAATCGGCATTACTGGTTCCTGTTCTTCTTACTGTATATCGCACCACCTTTGGCTGCGGTGCCTTCTGACAGTGGCAGAATGGGCGGACCTGTTGGGCGGCCCAGGTTACCCACGTGCGTGTGCTGATCAAACTGCAGTTTCAGCTCTTTTTTTATCCAGTCCGCCAGCTTGTCACCCAAAACACTAGGCTCAAGAGAACTGCTTTCACCCAAGTCAATCTTGGGGCTATTAACGACTGCTTTCTTTGTATTGACGGTTACGCTAGCTGCCGAGTTTATAACCACAGTTGCGCCAGAAGGATTAACGTCGACTTTTAGCTCATGCTTATCTTTGTCGTACTGGACCGAACAACCGTCTTCAAATTGCACTCTTGCAATATTCGGGTTATTGCCAGGTGCCGGATGCTTCGCTTGATAAACACCAGCAATTGCGACCGCTTGATTCATCTCGCCATCAGGGGACAGCAACAACACTTGCTCACCTGGATCTGGTGCCCACCACGTTGAGTCAGTACCGGCTTTCAGTGCCAACCATGGCAGCGGCTCCGTTACAATTTCACCGACCCTTACGGTCACCAGCGCCTGTTCAGCTTCCAAGGTTTCGACCGTGCCCAGCGTGACGATATTAGAGAGGCGCCGGCCAAGTTCGTTAAGATCCCAAAGGCTCATAGTCGTCTTCATTTCCGTGACCGGTGTTCGGTGAGTAGCCGATCAGTATTTCACCCGGCTGTACGCCAGTGCCTGGGTAGATGGATTTGCCAACATAAGCCAAGAGCGAGAACTCCACCGACCAGATTTCAAAATTCTTTATGTCCGGGTTTAAACCGTCAGGGCCTGCTGAGTTCACCTGAGCCCGTCCGACTGTCCCCACAGGCTTCATGTCCTTTGCCAAAAACCGGCACAGGTTTGCAGATACAACTCGGATCTCGCGCTTTACAGTAGGTGTCCGTGTGCCCAGCGCGATGATCGCCTCAAAGTTTATTCTGAGCGGCAACTGGTCGGTGCCAGGATCTTCACCGTCAGCAATCTCCCAATCCAACAACTGGATTAAACACGCGGGCGTCTTGCAGCGGAGCCTGTCTTCGGGGTAGTCGTCTACGACTTTAAAGTCGTAATCGAAGTCTGCGCGAATTGCGTCAATAATGTTTTGCTGCAGCTCGCCAATATCAACGCTAGCAATCATTTGCCCACCCCATGAACAACGCGAGCATGGAGGTCTTTGAAGAAGTGGTGCAGGAACATCTCGGCCGACGGATCACCAACCAAGTTATCCTCGATAAAGATTTCACCCTTGTCACGAATGTCGACTTCCATTGCATCCAGTTTTGAGTCGCGAGCATCAGTGCGGCGCCGGAAAACTCCTTTTTTCTTCCGAAACGGGCTCTTTGCAACAAAGCCGCGATCAAAGTATTCATCCCTGAATTCAGCTCCCCCTTCCACCGTTTTCGGCGCTCCCTTCATGTCTGGGACCGTCATAGGGTTAAGGCCAAACCACACTTCCATTTCAGAGCCACGGCCTGCACGAACACTCACTACATTAATTCGGCGCTTCAAGTTCTTTGTTTTTCTCAAACCAAGAACACCTTTGAGCCCTTGCAGCGAGTGCTTGCGCAGTGTCTTGGTTGTACGACTAATGGCGCGGCGCTTTGCTTTAATTACTTGACCGGGCGTCGCACCAAGCTCCACCACTACTGCGTTTATCGCATCATCATCAATGTCGAAGCTAATCATTTGTGGGTGCTAATTCCACAACGGCTAGGCCTGATCCATCAAAGTGAGGATTCTCGACAACGTCATAGCTTTTACCAGAAATCACAGCCTGATCGTTGACGCGGACATCACGAACCAGGCTTTCAGGTGCCATGAACCTCGGCTGCACGGTTTCGAACTGATACTCACCTAGCTCGGTGCTAAAAGTGGGGGCATCAAAGATGCCCGCAACACTAACGACAACGCCGCCATCGAGCGTAAAGTCCGCTTCCGTTGCGAACTCATCGGTGTCAAAGAACTCATCCACGTCATCGATCATGGTCATCTACTCTGCCGCTTTTTTGCCAGCTGCAGAGGACTTCGAGATCTCTTCAGCTTTTCCACGATGCAGCAAGTTTTCAGCAGCGGGCTTTGTAACTTCAACGGTATTGCCCGGCTCAATAATTGCGCCATCGACAACTACAGCTGAAGTAATCTTGACCTTTACTTTTGACATAAGCATTCCTCAAGAACAGGTATAAAAAAGGCCGCTTAGCGGCCTGTGGGATTGAGAGTTAGGCGGAGCGCCCGAGGCAGAAACTCTCAGGATGGCGCACTGCAAAGTCGACATCCTGGAAAACTACGACGCGGACACCGCCTTTTTTGCTCAAAGAAGACGTGTCAACAGTAAGATCCAAGCCACCCCACAGACCGATAATTAAGTCAGACCAGTTGCCATAGAAGACATCATTGCTCGTGATCTGATTCGTGACTTCCGTGCGCGTGCCGTTCACTGTGTTGCCTGGCTCCCATACTGGAACACCATTAGTGCCTTCGAATTTTTGGGCCGTTTTGAAATGACCGCGGTTAGTTGTGTTGGTCACATATGCCAAGCTTCCGGCGTCGGCGTTGTCCGCCGCCACCGTCGTTTCCATTTCGACGACTTTTGCATAGCCAGGCTTGGTATCAGCCCCGAACAGTACTGCGTTAATGCCAGTCGTGTTCGCAATGCCAGTGGGCTCATTACCGGAACCAGACCCATAGAAGCCGGCTTTATCGATTGTCTGCGCCAGGGCTTTGGCCAAATCCGAACGAATGAAGCTTTCAACGTCATTGCTGGATTGCTGCATCAGCTTTCGAGTAATGTCAGTAAAGGCCGCTGCAGTTTTTGGCGTCAGCCCAATTTGTCCGATGCCTGGGCCGGTTTCGCCAGCGTCTTCATGCTCACCCACCCAATAGCCGGTAGAACCAGAGTTCTGGCGAGGGATATCCACATTGCCTACCAGTCCGGTCATCGGTCGGCCCAGCTGCATTAGCACAGTACGAATGCGCAACAGATCAATAAATGATGCTGTTGCCAGCTCCGTGGCAATCAGATTGCCGCCAGTATCATTCGTTGTAGCAGCACCAACCCCAGAGTTGAAGGCACGAGACAGAACCTCGTTAGGCACCAAAATACCGGCAGCATCTCGGCCTAGTTTCTTTTGAGCAGCGTCGCTTGCTTCGATTTCAAAGCGCGCTTCTTCTTGTGCGCGGCGGTCATTGGGGTTTGCCAATGCGCGAATGGCGCGCACGAATGAGTAGTCGCGGATTTCATTGTCAGACAAACCAACGTCTGCACCAGAACTGGACTCATCAAGACCGCGCGTATCATTCATGCTTTCAAGGACCTGCGTTTGAAATGCAGCGACGCTCGTACCACTTTTAACTGCTTCCCGCGCGAGTTCAGATACGCCGAACCGCTCACCTAGCTCGTGAATTTCAGCCGAACGCTGGCGCTCTGCCTGCGTTGCAGTTCGCTGATCTTCTCCAGCGCGCTCCAGCACTTCTTTTACTTCCACCACCTCGCCATTTTCATTGACCAGGGCACGGACCAAATCGCCATTGTGGCGCAGTACTTTTTCATTCATTGGTTTCTCACCTTCAGGCTCATTATTGGGGGACTCTTCCAGGATTCGGCCAACACCAACAGTTAGATCTGCAGGAACAGCCACAATGGATATTTCGTAAGGCTCCCAGTCAATTACTCGAACAAGATCTGGTAGCCCTTCCCGCTGCTCTTGCTCCAATTTAAAGACTTGGTATCCAACACTTACATTCTTTCGGATGCCGTCTACAACATCCTGATAAATCTCATCGGCGCGCTTACTTTTTCCAAAGCGCACAATCGCTCTACCAGTGCGACCATCAATTACAGCTGATTCAATGATGCCGATCTGATCATTCCAGTCATGTCCGACTAGGCAGGGGCCGCCAGCATTTAGCCGATCAAGACGAACGCATTCCGAGTCGTGCACCAAAATTTCTTCACCAAACCAGCGTTGGACTGGTTCCTCTGATGAGAAGGACAACTCAACGGTGCGACTCTCTTCGTCGATCGAGCGAACAGTTGCTGGACGATAAAGCGCTTCACCGCGATTTTCATTTATCTGTGCAGCTGTTAGCGCCCTACACATTTTCATCGTCATTATCATCGTCCTGTTGTGATTCTTCTTTGTTGCCAAGGAAATAAGGGATAAGCCCTTCGGGGATACCTGCCTTTTTCATTTCGTCTATATCGGCGGCGTACTCACGCCATACGCTTTGAGGGTCACGCCCTTGGTCTCGAATAATCTGCGAGGGAGAGGAAAACAAGTTTTTGACACTGCTCTCTGCAGCAGCCATATCTGAGCGTGGGTCAATCCACTCCCAGCGGCGAGGCTGCCAACTAACCTCTGAATATTTCTCGATGCGCGATGCTTTCAGGGGTTTTCCAGAAACAGTAATTTTTCCCTTGAGTAACGCAACCTTTAGCCAGGCCTCAAATACAGGTGCTACCAGATCTTCTACCAACCATTCCTGCATGTCTTTCCAGTTGTCACGCTCGTCGAGTTTCCCTTGGCGAATCGAGCTAAAATTCACACCTTCCAGGTCGTTCGCTAAATTGTTGTAGGCAACACCTAAACCACTCGCGATGCTGCGCAGCATTGACTTCGTGAATTTCTCGAACTCGCCGTTTGGATAGTTTGGGTTATTCGCCGTCGCTTCAGCACCTGGTGGTAGCTCCTGCCACTGACCTGGCTCAACATCGACAAACACCTCTTCGTGCTCTTGATCCTCATAGCCCGGAGGCTCGTAGCCTTCTCGCCACGTAATGAAGCCGCCCTTAGCTGCAGACACTCGCGAGTTAACCAACGCAGCATCTTCAAAGCCCGTCAACATTTTCATTCGATAAAGTGCCGTGGCCATCCAAGGCAGGCCGCGACGCTGACTCACCATGTCTGACACAAAGCCATGAATAACTTGATCTGCTGAAATGCGCTTACACCGGATGCTGCCAAAGCGATAATCAGAGTCGCTTTCGCTTCCAGTGAAGTAGTAAGCCATGGGCCGGCCGTAACGATTGAACTCTATGCCATGGCGGATAAATCGGCCGCCAGACAACCGCTCTTCGTTGAGTTCAACGGGGCATCGCTGAGGATCAACCTCTTGCAAAGCAATTCCCCACTCACCGGCATCTCGGCCTCGAATAACCAACAGCATGAACTCGCCATCTTTGGCAGCCGTCGCAACGCATGACGCCTGGATTGCCCGCCAGCTCTTCTTGCCCGCGATATCACATATTTTTTTATGACCCCACTGTTTCCATGCGGCCTCAATAGCATCGTTAGCTTTGCGATCAAGACGACCATCCATGTCGCGACTCTGAGCCTGGAGCAACACACCCTTAGAACCAACAATGTTCTGCCGGCACATTCGTATAAAAGAGCGACCATGGTCACTGTTTGCAGCCTGTTCGCGACTCCGCGCAACAAGTATTTTGTGATGCTTCTCGACGATGCGATCAGCTGACAGCGGAGTTGTACCCCAGTCGCCTGTTAAATTGTTTGTTTTTGCTGCCTCAAACATGCGGCGGCCACGCACAGCCGGGCGACTGCGTGCAGTGCGTTTTTCATCCGTTTTTTTGGTAAACGGCCACATATCAGAACCTCACACGATGGTAGCGGCCAAAACCTTTGCGGCGCTTTGCAGATATTTCGCGAATATATTTATCTCGTAATGCCAAGAGGTCAGCTATCGGGGTTCTTTTCAGAGAACGGTTATTAATTTGGTACTCTTCCTGATCGCGCGTAGCTCGCTTTTCAATGACAGCTTCAATTGCCGCCAGCACTTTCTCTGCATGGCCACGACCGTCGATTGGTTCATCGCCATCAGCAATATCGCCAACCACGCTCACTGAACCTGTCAGCATTTCGTGCTTTTCACTTCCGTCATTTGAAATTGCGCGGACACTGAACAAATAGCGACCAGGCGCCCAGTCAGCAGTTTCTGCATGACTCGCCACTAACAAAGACTGGTCTGCGGCTTCTGTCGATTCGATCAATATTTTTTGAGGACCACGCAGGACAAGCTCAAACGAATATTGCGAAGACGGATATGCATCGGCATCAACTGGCACAGAAAACGTCATGCCAGCCTTTACGGTTTCAGGTATCAATATTTTTTCATCCAGCCAGAGGAGTTGCGTTTCTTGCGTTGCCGTCGGCGCCGTGGTTGATCACTTTCTGTTTCAGCAGATTCCGTGTCCTGAGCATCAGCTTTCTCATGCTCCTCAGGTTCAACAGAAAGTCGTTCAGTTAGACGCTTCAAGTTCGGGTTCGTGATCTTCAATGCTGCGTACGCATACACGCGGCAGTCGAGCGCCTCATTTCTCGGACGTGTTAAAACCCATTCACGAACTGGAAACCCTTTGATGTAGCGAGTTCTCAATTGCTCTGCAGTCACCTGCAAGAACCACTCAGCATCCCTGTCATCAGGGATATGGCAGGCGCCAGGGCCTTTTTCGATACCGAAGCGACGAGCGATAATCGACTTGGCTTCATCAACCCCAACAGGGAATAAATCGACAGGCCTATTTTTTCGGCCAGATTTCTTGCGAGAAGGGCTACCCGCAATTGGGCGGCCCCAGCCGCCGACACCCTTGATCGCAAAGATACGGCGCCCAAGTTTGCCTTTGCAGTAGTCGTACGCGGCCTGCGTATAACCGTCAGTGCCACCGGTATCAATGCAGGTTGCGCTGACACTCAACTGTGCACCAGAGGCGTGCCCCCAAGTCATGTTGATAAGCTCGTCGAGCTCATCCCAGGCATCAGACTGCAGTGGATCACCCCACAGCACTCTATAGTCGACAGACCATGATTCCTCACCGATACCCCAGGCTACAATTTCCACCTCAAGGCGATCTTTCTGCATGTCCACGCCAGCAGTTAAATAAACGCCGCCTGCTGGAACAGCAAACTCAAATGGCTCTGCCCGAGACATCAAGTCATTGCTATCGACGCGCTCGCCCTGCTCTTCCCACGTTTCAGCCAGACTGACGTTTACAAACGTTTGCAGGTCGTTTGCCTGCTTCTTATCAAGAAACGACTGGACAATATCGCGAAGCCGACGGAACGTGCTGTAAAGCTCGTTCAAGTGATAACTCGCATGCCCTTTAAAGGGTTTTTCCGCTACCCACTTACCAAGGCGAATGGCCGCTAAGCGCTCCCCGTCGGTCCAAAGTGCACCGCAGTTTTCACAGGCATACTTAGCTGTTTCTGGTAAGTGCTCGTCGCCATCCTTGCTCCAAAGGACAGACGACCACTTGAGGTACTGAAACTCGCTACAGTGCGGGCATGGAACGTGAAACCGACGTTTGTCACCGGCTTCAAATGCGCTTTCAATCCATGACGCGCCTTTGATTGTCGGCGTCGATATTTCGAGCAAGAGCTTTTGATCGCCAAACGTAGCAGCACGCTGCCAAAGCAATCCAACGGGATGCCCTTCATCTGTACGGTCATAGCCATCTGTCTCATCGCAAACAATGAACGGCGCCGAGCGGCCGCGCATCGTTTTCGGAGAGCCTGACCAAGCAAACATCATAAAACCGCCGGGGTATGACTTCATGCGCTGGTTATTTACACCGTCGCGGCCCCGCGGCTTTGCAATCGCTTGTTTTAACTCATCATTACTGTCGACGAGAGGATTAAACTTTGTTTCAAGCCAAGTCGTCAGGTCCCCCTGGCTCGGCTGCATCATCATCTGGCTGGTTGGTGCCTGCGCAATTCGATATGCCTGCCCACACAGTGCCAGCGTCGTTTTTCCGACCTGAGCCCCCCACATCAAGGAGATACGATCACACTCTGGCGCGATCATCATGTCGAGTGGTTCGCGCTGGTAAGGCGCGTTATCAAACCGAATTAAACCCGGGACAGCATTCCCAACTGGAATTTTTACAGACTGCTCAGCCCACTCACTTGGCCGCAAATTTGGCGGCGGCCGCAGCTGTTTAAGCGCACGAGTAATTGCTGTAGCAACACCTTGAGCATTACTAAATTCAATCGCTTTCAGCCTCTATCATCTCTGCATCTACTGCCATCTCGGAAAATGCAGTCAAAGCTGCGTCTATCTCTTCCTGCATGACAGACTTGAATTTTGTTTCGTCGGTTTCACCGAGCAAAGTGGCAACGACTCGGGAAGGGATATTGCGCATGCCAGCCCTTACTTCAGCGAACACCATCTGCAGTGCTGACTCAAACTGCTCAACCGGTGCAACTTGTCGAAGCGCCTCGGCCAGTTCTAATTCGGCTTTTTGGGTATCCGCTAAAAGTCGACGTCTGCGCAGTTCATTTTCATCATTGAAATCGACATTTCCCATGGCCGATTCACGCACGATCTCTTCGCGCCAGGCAGCTACTTCCGCTGTATCAAAGATCCACTCTTTGCCACGCCCACCCCGCGTGACATAAGGCATCCCGGCTTTTATCCAGGCTGAAATGGTTTGCCGGTGCTTGCCGTAAAGGTCCGCTAGCTCGCTCGAATTTACCTGCGCCACGGTATTTTAAATGTCGATGATGAAATGGATTTCAGATGCCACGCACACATCATTTTCTGCGAGGCACGTACCCCCGCAGGTTAGCCCCCTCCAGAAAGTACCTTTCATGGCTGGCTGCATCGCTCGGTTGCATAAAAGTACAACAGCAAATCACGCTGATTTGTCGGCTCCAGCGTCACTGTCCCGTCTGTATTCAGTGCTGGTAGCACTGGGATCGTCGGTGGGCAGTTCGGCTTCTGCGCTGTTGTGCTGCACGCGACCAAAGCGATCACCCCAAACGCCGCTAGGATCATTTTTAATGCGCTCTTCATTAGCGGCTCGCTTTTCGCTCTTAATAACATTTAGTAGCTGGCGGATAAGCCAAAGAAATTCGGCCATCAATTTCATTGCTTAGCCTTGAAGAATATGAGTGCTAGTTTTTCCAACAGTTTATAGACTGGGGACCACAGCTGATCGTCGCGCGGTGTCGGCGTCAGCGACACAATCAAACTAAACACCGGCACTAGCGCCCACAGAACACCAACTACTCGCCCCACAGCACCCAGGCTTTGCCAAGCGCCGAATAAATAGCCAACAAACTCGATGCTGTTTTCAGCACTGGCCTCAGCGCCCAGAACAATTGCAGACACAAAAAAACCGGCCATAGCTGCCAGTGTGGTAAGGATCAGTCGCATAGTGGCCTCAGTTTTTTGCTTTATGGATGCCTTCAACAACGCGGAAGCCCAGGAACGGCCACACTTCGTGAATGGCGTTCTCCAGTGCGACCTGCACGCCTACGTCGTTGTCGTCGTTAGCAGGTGAAGCCGCCACCGATGGTCGCCCCATAACAGTGAAGCCGTTATCCAGGCAAAGAATGGCAAAGCGCAAAACAGCACCGGACGGCGCAGTGTGACGGATGATGTCGACGTGCTGGACTGCATTGTACAGTGCCTCCAGCTGCACGCGCGGCGCATTCAAACGCTTGACGATCAGCATGTCCTCAAACGCTTTTTCGGCGTCTGTCGGCGCCAGGCTTTCGACCTGTGGTTGATAGGCTTGCTCGAAAACAGCTTTTGGTGACCAGCAGATACAACCAGCGTGCGCCGCATGATTGGTTTGACCAGTGTCGTCGGCATACTCAACCAGATACCCTTCATCGTTACCGTTCCCATCGCCAGGTAGCTGCCAACCGCGATAATCGTCGTACTGCTGGCGTGTCATGGGTATCGCTGAAACACGCTTAGTGCCAATGTACTGCCTTGATTCGGTCATGCAGATTGGTCCATCAGTGCGCCCAGAATGTCTGATTTAGGCCTTGGGAATATTGTTTCGTACTCGCCAGCACGCCTTACCCACATCACCAGCCCGCCAGGCCGTGTGTCTAAATGCAGCATCGGCCGCTCTTGACCGTTATAGTGCGTGTCAAAATACAAACCAATACCAGTAAAACCGCTGCGAATAGCCGTTGCCATGCAGTAAAAAGGATCGGCATCGCAGAAGACATCGCCAGCGTCTGATTGCCTACCGCTGCCAACAAAATGCCGGCTACGGGGATTTCCAGTCTCACGTACCCAGCCCTCGATTTTCGGAGACGGATGAATAGGACAGCCCAGCGCGGTGCGAAACGCATCGAGCCGATACAAAAAAGCCGGCTCCATGTACTCAAGGACGCCAGCCGGAAATTCGCTTGCAGAAAAGTGCTTTAGTCCTAAATCAGCCACGGCAGTATCTCCACACTCTCGTAATAACACCAACAGCTAGGCACACAGGTGCAGACAGCACGACCAATAGCACTTTGTCATACCAGGCAGCATCGAAAAACAATTCACTAGAATCTGCTTCATACGCCTGCCAGCAGTGACCTTCTCCATCAAGCACAAAAAAAGCCCAGTTGACCATGTGCTGAAACTGAAGCCAAAAGTTTGAGGCTCGAAAATGTGCGTTATACCCAGTTCGCGCCGAGATGGTTGAATCGGGATTACCACGAGTGATGGCATTACCCAACTGATCAAGGCTCACAACTACATTACGAAAGCGGTTCATGACTGGCCATCCGCTGCCTTGTGTTTCTGATTCGCCTTGAGTGTGGCAATCTCTCGATCATGGTCTCGAAGCATTCTAGCGTGTTCATCAAGACGACCGTCTTGACGAATGTTGTGCTGCTCGTTGTGAGTAAGCCTTGTGCTCACCACACCCATAACTTTGGCGTTCCCTTTGCCCTGGATATGGACCATTAAGAGTAATGACCCCATCCCAACCAGCAGAGACCCAAAACTGATTAGAGTGTTGATATCAATATCTGCCAAAGTTTTCTCCGGGCACAAAAAAGCCCGGAGCGGCAGGACCGTCCGGGCTTTGGGCATAAAATCTCTAAGATAGAAAAAACATACTGTATATGTGACCAGCAGTCAAGATCTATCTTTCAAGCCCACTGAACACTCCAGTTCAGCGTCAACAGCATTCTGAGATTCGTCAGCTATGTTGCCGATAATCGATAAAGCCATCTCCGCCTCACTTTTGATACGCGCCCCACAGACTTGTGACCGAAAATATATGCTCGCCATCCGCGCTATCAGTGAGATTTCTTGAAGGCTACTGTGAGCTAACATAGTTACTTCAACCAGTCCGCCACCTCTCTCACCGCCAACTTGCACAAAACTGGAGCAAGACTTAATGTCTTCCATGGACTTTTCCTTTTGCTGGTTTAGTTCCATCCCACACAGTGTGGCTGCACTGTGTGGGAACTAACCAGATACTCTCACAGTATTTCTGACCAGCAACCCCAGCAGTTAAACGGAATCTATTAAACGGAAGCGTGCTTACCAATAATTTACAATTGAGCTTCAGCCCGCTAGCTCCCAAGCTTTAGCTGACAAGATAAAAATCAAAATAGGTTGTTCTGACGCGGCAAAAACCCTAGTTCTGATCTTAGGAATATTGCTTTCTCTTTATTCAAATATATAAATAAGTGGCCAACCAAGGAGATTTGCTATGAAATATATAGAAATTACAACACTATTTTTACTGGTCACAATGGCATCCACTAACACTTACGCAGACAAGGAGTGCGCCACCCGAAAGGGATCAGGAGACCCTAGTGTTTGGCACAGAGACAAAGATGGTGTTTGCTGGGACTTGCGAAAAGTCTGCATAAAAAAAGGAGAAATCTACAGCGTTGGAGCGAAAAATGACGGCCAGATATGCACGTCCGATTTATACAACAGGGATATTCCCGCCTACTGGTCAGATCGATAGGAAAAAGAACAGGTGCCCTGAAAAGCACCTTTCCATCAGAGTTTTACACTTCAACCTATGATAAATCTTCGTCTGCACTTTTACGTCTATTGTCTTTATCAGGAAGAACCGGGACGGATATCAGCCTGTCTAGTATATCATCGTTATCACCATCTCCAGCCCACATTACAGATTCCGACATAAGCTCCTTTAATTGAGCGGTATACTCGTTATCCTTATAAAAAATATTCAAATACGAACTGCGAGATGACATCTTATCCCCAGCAGAAGGAACTCCATAAATATTTTCTATATGCGATACAATCTTAGTAAGTCGATCCATCATGAAGGAGAGATTTATACCGAGAGACGCCATATCATGCCCCTCTCCTTCAATGACCTTCAAAGCTCGAAAGAGAAAAGAGTATGCTTTCATGAGACGCCGAACCAGCTCTCGCATATCCGACACATTTTCAAAAGCTCCACTTTTTATAAAGAACTCATGATTTAAATCGACATCCATTCTGGCAAGAATACGGAAAGAATGATCTAGGACCAAACCGGTCATATGCGTATCTGTATTCATCTCCCCCGAAACAATGTCACTTAGAATTTTTTCTATAATAAAAGGAGCTCTTGCGTGCGCAAGAAATATACCTATTACTACCAGTTCTACTCGACAATCTAAGCGAGATACATTTTTGAGAAAGAATAGATCCGGATTAAATTCTACACGGCCATCACTTGAGTCACCATCAAACCGTCCTGTAGAGAACGCCGAAGTAAATCTAGAAAACTCGTTATTGAAGTTTGACTCAAGCATCGCTTTTGCCGACATCTCAGATTGCTTGATGGTCAAAGATATTTGCTCGGAAGTTTGCCTAGAGCGATATATCGTCGCATAGAACGCTAGCGCTGTTGCACCGGCTGCCAATATACCAATAGGTAGCTTGAACAGTTTCAGCGCGCGATCAATGTCCTCTTCCGCAAAGGAAATACCCCAAGCTAAGGAGTTTTCTATCATGATCCCTAGCCATGAAACGCCGACCAACACCAAGAAAATTCCAGCTAATATTTGAAACCAACGATCATGAATAAGGTGCTCTGTCTTCGACGATTCAGCTTCGCTTTCTTTTTTTGATGACATTGCCACTACAGTCTCCTTTCCTGAGAGGCTGTAGATTACTTTACAATGGTGTTTCATCCAATCAGCTATAGCGATGGGATTTCGTCTATGCGGCTTGAGTTCATTTCCAGCCATGTGGCTAACTGCTCTTTGTCCACTGCGCCCTCAACAATCAAGACACACAGATCGAGGACTTCCTGCCACTCAGCAGCCAAGGAAAAACCATTAATTGCCAGAAACTGAGCAGTTGCATGAAAAGCTGTTCGCTTGTTGCCGTTTCTGAAAATGTGGTTGGTAGTGAGCTTATGGAATAGCACTGAAGCTAGCAAAAAGATATCTTCAGTCTGCTCATAGTAGGAGTACATAGCTGGAGCCTGCTGGGTTGACTCAAGCTCATTATGCTTTAGTACACCAATAGGCTCCGAAGGCGTGAACTCAAGAATGACTCTTGAGTTTGTTTCTACAAGATTGGCTGCGCTTAGCCAACGTATCCCTGCGCACTTTCCCATGCATTAAACCTTGGCCAGTTCCTCCAAGGTTTTGTGATGTTTCTTGGATACGTAATCCATTGCAGCCCTCACGACATCGTCGTGACGACCTTCCACAGGGCAAGCTTTCACCTGCTCGCTTTTGCTTCGCCGTGGAAGTTGAGTCAAAGGGTTAACTTTTTTAGCTACTGCAACCATAACGTCCTCCGTTGTATCTATGTCCAATCACGTATCCATACGTAAAAGGCCGCCGGACTCTATTTCATTTTGACGTGTCAGTCAAAGAGACTTGCGTAAACTTTTTCTAGTCAAAACGTAAAGGACCAAATCTAGCCCTGATCAAATTAATTATAGTCCCCATAAGCACAACTCCGACAACATCCGTAACTTATTGATTCTATTAAAAATTCAATGACTTTATAGAGCAACTCCGCTTCAACCTTAAACTCACACTAACCCGAGACTAGCCCCTTTAGCAAACATTCCAAGCCCAAATAACAAATTCACGCAATAGTCATGATGGGCTTGATAGTCAACTCTCGCAGCCTCCTGCTACATGCCAACACACTCTTGGGTTCGCACTGAAAAGTACCTGACAGCCCACTCATCCAGCGGCGCCAGCGCCACTTCATCGATCGCCCGCACCTCATCAATAATCAGCATCCACAATGGTCGCCATTCTTTCGACCAATAGCGAGTTTCAATGGCATTCCCCCGAGATTTCATCAACTTGCCCACTTCCGCCGCCTTCGGCGCCATCGAACGCGGGGTCTGACCGTCAATGCTGGGGCTGATGGCCTCAAAGTAGTGGCACAGTGCGCAGTAGCTCAGGTCATAGAGCCGCGAACGCCGCTCAGGCTTCAGACCGGGGAACCGCTCGGCCGCTGCTCTGACCACCTTCTTGTATAGATAGTCATGCACTCGGTTCAGATCTTGCTCAGAGGTGTCGCCGGCCGGCAGGTACAGCACATTGCCCAGCGCCCGTGCGTAGAATGGCAGCTGGTGGATCAGGCTTCTGATGTGCTGCTTCTGCTGATCTGTCCAAATCTGCGCTGAAGAGTCAGAGTGACCGCCAAAGTCAGGCCTGGCAGCCTTCGTTTTCTTCCAATTGCCGGACATCGCGCCACCAGGACTGCTGTTGATGCCCAGGGTGGCAGTATCCACGGCCTTAGCCATCACACTGTCGCGGCCATTAAAGTAGGCCCAATGCCACAGGCTTCGGGCATTTAGCGGGTAAGGTAATGAGCGTTGCATATTGGCCACTGCCAATCCTCCTTATGGACGAACCCCATACAACGCCAGCATCCCAGCGTCGCGCTTATCTTCGTTCGTGCGGCCCTGCCAGCCTGTCAGCTGGGCAAAGTAATTCGCATCTTTTTTCGCCTGCCGCTTCCCCGCCAGCGGCTTAACCTGTTGAACCTCGGCGCCCAAGTGCCGGAGGCATTCAACTAAGATCCTGGCCGTGGCCTTTACCTGGCCAACGTTCTGCGCGATTCGCGCGTGTTGGCTGGCATTGGTGCCAGAGCGGCGATATGTCGTAGCGTGGTGCTCGACATCTTCGACAACAAACAAGGCCTTATCCGCGATCCATCGTCGGGCTGACTCGAGTAATTGAGGAAAGGCCATGGCCTGCAGCTCCAGCAGCTCACCATCTTTTGCAAGTGCAACACCTGACTTGATCAGGTCCGGATCAATGCCAATGACTAGCCGTCCAGGGTGGTAAACGTGCGCCTGCCGGCGCTGCACTCTCATCGGCGCAACGCCCAGCGACTGTAAGCTTGCTGAATTTCGACACGGAATCGCTGCGCAACATCAGCGTGGTGGTCAATGTCACGGCGCCGCGCCACGCCCATTCGTCGCAACACATGCTCTTTCGCCCGCTCTGCGTTGCTGGCATTGGCTCCATAAGCGCACTTGAGAAAATCTCGGAACCGCTGCTCTTTCTCTGCCTGCGCCAGCCATATCGATAATGGTCCGCCAGCATCAGTACTTGTCGCCATGCTCATTCCCTCAGTCAAAACGGCGCATCGTCGTCAAAATCATCAAATCGGTTGTCGTGCGGCACGCTGGATGGGCTAGTGCCCGGCGCTTGCATTTGCGTCTGGGCGATCGCTGCAGGCTGCCGGGCACTTGAGTCACCACACATCGTCAAATCAGAGACGATGATCTCGGTGGAGTAGCGCTTAACGCCCTCTTTCTCCCACTCGCGCGTACGCAGCTTGCCCTCGAAATAAGCTTTCGAGCCTTTCTTCAAATACTGTTGGATGACCTCCGCTTGGCGGCCATACGCCACAAGCCGGTGCCACTCCGTGCGCTCCACTTTCTGGCCCGTCCGCTTGTCTTTGTAGCTCTCATCCGTGGCCAAACTGATATTCGCCACGGCGTTTCCATTGGGCATATAGCGAACCTTGGGGTCGCGCCCCATGGTTCCGATTAATGTCACTTTGTTTACGCTGCGGCTCATGCTGCCCCCACTGGCATTGCCAGACTTGAGTCACACACCGCCAGCTCGCTCATAGCAATTTCACGGGCACTGCCGGTCAGCTGGCGTGGCACCGACATACGCAGCCCAACTTCGCATTTGCGTGCTGGCAGGTTTCGCAACGGCATAACCGTTCCGTGCGATCCGCAGACTTCCGGCATGCGCCTAGCCACTTCGTGTCGATTCAGTGACTCGGCTTCCTCCGGGTACAGTTCGGCTATCAAATGCGCAAGCTCTGCACTTGTGTAGCCAGCCTCTCGATAGTGCAACGCCATCAGGTGAACGATCCTGCGCTGATGATTTTTCCGGCTGCCAACGCGGTCCATGGCCTCGGCTGCACGGTGGCTTGAAATAGGGTCACTGTTGCGAGCCGCTGGGGTTAAAACTACTGGATTCGTTTGCATCATTTATCTCCCGATTTAAGCGGCGCGTGCAGCGCCCTTTTCCAGGCGTTGCTTTTCAGCAGCGCAAAGCCCGAATTTATTTACCAGCCAGACCGCCTCGAATCGGCTCCAGCCACAGGCAAAAACTTCTTCAACCAGCAAGCTCACCGGCATTGCAGTCAAACGCTCGGCTTCAGCCAAGTGACCAGCAAAGTGTTCGATGGTTTTTGTGCTGACAGCCATACGGCGAACGCGGCACTGATCAAGCCAGCCCTGAAGGTGGTCAGCGTCGATTTTGAATTCACCTGACTCCAGCGCATGCCAGCTAGAAAAGTCCTGGTCAGCCCAGTCCCAGCTTGGTGCATTGGCCATGGCCGCCAGCTTGGCTTTCGACTTTTCCCACTCACTACGAGCTCGATTTAAAAACGCAGCATCCCAGGTTCGGCCACGGTCTGGCGTCCGGTTCTCGGTTAGCCAGTAGACTCTGAACTCAGCGACCAGTGAGTGGCTAAACGCCTCTGGCACACCGAGTTGGCTCAACCGCTGAAGCAGGACCTCGGACGGATTCCAGTTTTCATCCAAGCTCACGCCATCACGATCAACGAAGCCGCTCGCAAGTGTTGTTGTTGGTTTGACTGGTTCACTAACTGGTTCAGTAGAGTGACTGGTTCTGGGGTCAGCTCCTGACCGGGTCACGGGGTCAGTATCTGACCGGGTGGTGGCTATCTCCTGTCCCGGTTCGCTCTTGACCGGGTCAGCATTTGACCGGGTCAGAATCTGGCGCGGGGTTTCGTTACCCTGCTCCAAAGTTAATATGTACTTATTGCTAGAGCGACCATCATTGCGGGCTTCCTTCACCAAGAAGCCAGCCTGCTCCAAGGCCTTTATATGCCCTTTAACTGTCGACCGGCCCATCTCTGTGTGGTCGGCTATGTGCTGATGAGAGGGCCAGCACTCCCCTTTGTCATTGGCATTGTCCGCCAGCTTTAAGAGCACGAGCTTTCGGGCTGAATTACCAACCTTCAAGTTCATTGCTCTAACCATCAATTCCATACTCATGGCACTGTCCCGCTATGATTTCGTGGCCGGTGTCTCGCTCCGGCAGCCTGCTGTATATCCATACATTGGTTTTTAAAAACTGAAGGCCAAAAAAAAGCCGTGCGACACTAATCTCAGTGTCACGCGGCCTTTCCCTCCTCCTCTTCGGGCTGCTCATACACATAAGCCGCCAGCTGCTCTCGACTGAGCGAGCCCGGGCGAACCTCGTTTACTGCCTGCAGAATCCGCTCAAAGCGGGCTCGGCGGGGAACGTGCCTCCGATTCACGGTTGGCGGTAAGTACTTCATCTTCAGAACCTGCTCTGATGTACCAACCTTTCGGCAAACCTCAGCAATTTCTTCTGAAGAAAATGTCTTTAGTACGCTTCGTAGCATTTGTGACCTCCGGGTAACTCAAAGACAAAATACACCTCTAGAGTAAAACTTCAAGATTTACATTGTCACCCTTAATCAACCAAAAATTTTAAATACCTAGCCGTTAAACCAAAAAGGTTTAAAATCCCGCCTATGGAAATTCACGAGATACGTCGCAGAAATCTGCAAGCAATCACTGACTATCACTTCGAAGGGGTGAGGTCTAAGCTCGCGGACAGAATGGGGTGGCACCGCCAGCGTGCTTCGCAGCTACTTAGCTGGAATCACACCAAAGGCATGGGTTACGTGGTTGCCCGCAACATTGAAAAAGAGTTTGACCTTCCTCGCGGCTGGATGGACTTAACCCATCAGCCATTATGGAGCGGCGAATCGGAATTTCTTGGGGAAAATGGTGCGTATGACCTTCCTTACGAACCCGCATCCCAAAGCATCCCCTTATTAGCCCCAGAAAGCGTGCAGGAATGGGTGCTAGAAGGCTCTGCAACACCATTAGCCAGATACAAAATCCCATTAGAAAACATGGGAGAAAGCAGTTACTTGCTGATCGAAGATTCTGATTTGATGCTTCCTGTGAAACCCGGTGATGCATACGTGGTAGACCCAGAAAGGAAGCCCTCACTCAAAGACACTGCGGTTTTTTTAGTGGAAGGGACACTTGTTGTCGGGGTCTACGCGAAGGGACTACTCAAAGAGAGGATCACTCACCCTAGTACTGGCGAAAGTGTGGATGTTTCCAAGCAAAACTGTCTTGGTACAGTCATCGCAAACATTTCTGGTAGCTTCCTGGAAACCCTAAAAGTCACCTAACAGCCCCACTACGGAACGTAAAAGCATGGACGCCCATCAGATTCGCAGGCTCAATCTTCAGCTGATAATTGATCAATACCATTCTGGGAAAAAACTGGCGATGGCTGAGCGCATGGGCTGGAAAAGTCAGCGCATTTAACAATTGCTAAGCAAAAGCCCCCAAAGGAATGGGCGGTGTATCCGCACGATCAATAGAACATGAATTCAACCTGCCCAGAGGATGGATGGATCACCCTCACGAAGATATGTGGGCAACAAGAGCACCAGTTACCCTACCTAAAGAACACCTACCCTCAATCCCAGTCCTCTCGAAACAAGAAGCTTTCTCCTGGTTCGAAGCAACACACACACCGCAAAACAGAGTTCGCATTATTTCAGAGAGCGTCCCGCCAAAGTCGTTCGCGTTGCTTGAGGATTCCAGCCTTCTGCCACCAGTAAAGCAAGGTGATGCATACCTCGCAAGACCAGGCATTGTGCCTAAAGATGGCGATCTCGCAGTATTTTCCACCAGCAATCGAATTCTTGTTGGAATTTATCAAAAAGGGGCACTGAAAGATCACCTGACCTATCCAGGCATCGATGAGAAAATTGAAGTAACACCAGAAAACTG
>CBDDTG010000016.1:0-105421 GCA_965233665.1 Bacterioplanes sp.
TCCACGCGTAGCCGCACTTTTGCCTGGTGGTTGCAGCAATGGCAGCGTGTCAGGTCGTTTGCCGATTGGCATCGGCACCTGCGCTATGCCCTAGTGGTATTGCTGCCGGCGGCGGTGTTGGCTGGTTTGTTTTTTTTTACAGTCAGCGCTGGTTGTGGGGGCTGCCAACGGCGTTGGTGGAGGTGTTGCTGCTGATATACGTGTTGTCGCATATGGGCATTCGCCAGCATTTAGATGCTTATCGCCACGACTTGGCTCATGGCGACATTCAGGGCGCTTACCACTGTGCTGAACGCCACTTATCTGTGCCCGAGGTGGCACTGACGGAAGACGCCGAGCACATGAACGAACAGGTTGCTCGTAGCTTGCTTTTGCGCTGGTTTGAATACTTCTTTTTGATGGTGTTCTGGTACATGGTGGCCGACGTCGCAGGCGTTTTGTTGGCCTGGTTTAGTTTGCAATATGCCCGTACCAGCGATTGTGATCAGCAAGCCTGGCGTTATTTGCATTGGTTGGAGTGGGGGCCGGCGCGTTTATTGGGGCTTACCTACGGCTTGGCGGGGAACTTTGTGCACGCGCTGCCGGTGTGGCAACAGCACTTGTGGAAGCTCAATACGCAAAGCGCCGATGTCTTGTTTGAAGTGGCGCACAGTGCCTTGCAGCATCATGGTCAGCCTGAACCTGTGCCTCTGGAGCGACAGGGCGAAGTGGCTGCCCAGCAGCTGGATGACTGGCAGCAGCTGCAACTGGCGTTCACTGTCGATTTGGATGGTGGTCATTGCCGTCGCGACGATCGGCGGTGTGCTGCTTTAGTGCGCGCTTTTTTTTTAGCGCGCGCCGCCTTTAAGCACCTACTCTTTAGGCCGTGCCGCCTAACCAAGCGGCGCCACGCACGCCGCTGGAATCACCGTGTTGAGCGCGCCGCAGGGGCGTGCTGACCTGATCTGAAAATACAAACTGTTCCCATAATTTGGGCACTTCGTCGTACAGCGATAGCCAGTTCGACAGACCGCCACCTAACACAATGACCTCTGGGTCCATCACGTTGATCACACTGGCCAGTGCCAGTGCCAGCCATTGTTGGTAGCGCTGCACTTGCGTTTGCGACGTCGTATCACCATCTTGTGCCTGCTGATACCACTGCTGCGCCGTCAACGATTGGCCACTGGCGGCTCTGGCATGGCGGGCAAAGCCGGGGCCGGATACATAGGTTTCGATGCACCCTTGCTGGCCGCAGTAACAGGCCCAGGCTTCATCCTGCGGTGAGCACCAAGGCAGTGGGTTATGACCCCACTCACCGGCAATGGCATTGGGGCCGCGATGCAGCTGGCCGTTGATCACCCAGCCACCACCGCAACCGGTACCGATAATCACACCAAATACGCTGTTAAAACCGGCACCCGCGCCGTCACTGGCTTCCGATAACACCATGCAGTCCGCATCGTTGGCAATGCGGATGGGCGCTTCTAGCTGAGCCCCAAGGCGCTTTTCAAGATCGGTGCTGAGGTCTTGGCCGATCAGGCAGGTGGTGTTGGCATTTTTCACCTTGCCCGTCGCTGGGCTGATGGCTCCTGGGATGCCTAGGCCGAGGGTGTAAGTCCCTGCTTGCAGCTGCTGCTGGGCTTGCTCTACCAATGAGCACAGGCAGTTCACTATGGCCTGGTAGTCATTGCCCGGCGTCGCGACGCGCTGGCGCAGCAGTATGTTACCGTCAGGTGCGAGGGCGATGATCTCTGTTTTGGTGCCGCCCAAGTCAATGCCCAGTCGAATCGAATTGGTCATAGAGGTGTGTTTAATCAGGTTGGTAGCTTTTCAGCATGGTTTCGAGCATGTCATCCGTGGCATGTATCTTACAGCCGGTACCATAAAGGCTGGGAGTGATTTTGTCGCTCCAAATCACTTCCGCCTCACAGTGGCCTGTGCGCCGGCTGTTTTGGTTAGGGGCGATATCGACTTACGTCGAGTTGCAAGCGTGTCCCTGCTGGAACGGCATCGTAGGTTGAGATCATCATGCCGCCGTGGGAGCAGTCGACCATCAGGCCGATGTAATCTTTGCTGTCGTGTTCAAACACGCTGACGTTGCTGTGCACCCCCCAGCGTGGCTGCATGCGTTGTTCATGCGATGAGTTTGCTTTCATGGCGATTCCCCTTGTGTGGTCTAATGACGCGTTTGCAAACTCATACAGAATAGTGACAAAAAAGAGGCCAGGTGCATGTCAACGCCAGCAAAGGCAGGAGCGATAGGTCACGAGTTGATTCTGGGAGGCGCACGCTCCGGTAAAAGTGCCTACGCCGAGTGGCGCGCCAGCCAAGCGGCCAGTGTGTGCTACATCGCCACCGCGCAAGCGGGCGATGATGAAATGTCCGATCGCATTCTCAAGCATCAAGGTCAACGTCCGAGTCATTGGCAAACGCTGGAGCAACCCATCGCTTTGGCTGAGGCAATAACAGCAAGGCGCTGAACACTCTGAGTTGGTGTTGATTGATTGTCTTACTTTGTGGCTCAGCAACTGTCTGTTATGCGGTGAAGAAACCTGGCAGCAGCAGCGCACTCAGCTGTTGGAGCAGTTACAATGCCAGACCGTTTCCTGTGTTAATGGTCAGTAATGAGGTGGGCCAGGGCGTGGTGCCGATGGGTGAGCTGAGCCGGCGCTTTGTCGATGAGAGCGGGCGTTTACATCAGGCCATCGCCGCACAGGTTCATCACGTCACCTTAGTGACCGCCGGTCTGCCACAGGCGCTAAAACGCCACGGCCAGCTGACCTTTCCCCCTTATGGAGTTACGCCATGATGCATGCAAACGTCGCCAATGACTGGTGGCAAAGCCCAACGCAAACCCCGAATGATGAAGCACGCCAGCAGGCGACCGAGCGCCAAAACCAGCTGACTAAACCGCCTGGGTCGCTGGGCATGTTAGAGCAGGTGGCCATCCAGCTGGCGGCTTTACAAGGGCAAACTTTACCGACCTTAGAGCGTGTGCAGTGTGTGCTGTTTGCCGGTGATCATGGCGTTGCGGCACAGGGGGTATCGGCGTTTTCCTCAAGCCGTGACGGTAGAAATGCTGAAAAACTTTGCCAGTGGCGGCGCTGCCATGTCGGTGTTGGCGCGCCAGCAGCAATTGCCACTGACTTTGGTTAACTGTGGTACTGCCAGCGATTGCGAATCGTTGGTCGGCATTGTTCATCGGCCGGTGATGGGCAGGCACGGCCGACTTCAGCCAGCAAGCCGCGATGACGGAAATCCAAGCGCGCCAGGCTCTGCAGCTGGGTGCGGAACAGGCTGAGCGTTTAGCGAGGGAGCAAGCACAATTGTTGATCGCCGGTGAAATGGGCATCGCCAATACCTCTGCGGCGACGGTGTTAAGCGCCTGCTTATTGCAGCAGCCGGTGGCGGAGCTGGTGGGGCCGGGGACCGGGCTGGATGATGGCCGCCTGGCGCATAAACAGCAGGTGTTGGAGCAAGCGCTGCAGCGGGCGCTGATCGAGCAGCCAACGTCGACTCCGTTGCAAGCCTTGGCGCAATTGGGTGGGCTGGAAATCGCAGCCATGGCGGGTTCGTATGTGCGCGCGGCGCAGCTTGGCATTCCTGCTTTGGTCGACGGTTTTATTGCCACCAGCGCGGCATTGCTGGCGGTGCAGTTGAACCCGGCCGTGCGTGACTGGTTGTTTGTTTTCGCATGGCTCAGCTGAGCCTGGGCATTGTCAGTTATTGGCTGCTTTGCAGGCCGAGCCGCTGTTGCAGTTGGGCATGCGCTTAGGTGAAGGCTCTGGAGCGGCCACAGCGCTGCCATTGCTGCGCTTAGCTCTGGCCTTGCATTGCGACATGGCGACCTTTACTGAGGCTGAGGTGTCTGGGCCGTGACGGCGACTCAAGTCCATTTACTGCGCCACGGTGAGCCCGTTGGGGGCAATGTTTTTCGGGGCGTGACCGACATGGCGTTGTCGCAGCATGGCGATTGGCAGTTTCGCCAGCGCGTGCAGCAGTGTTTGGCGAATATTGTGCCAACGGCGGTGGTGAGCTCGCCGCTGCAACGCTGCCTTAGCAGTGCGCGCTGGTTGGCTGCGCACCATCAGCTGACGTGCCAGGTCGACAGCGCTTGGCGCGAAATCGACTACGGCGAGTGGGAGAATCGACCGGTGGCTGAGGTGCTGGCGGAGTCCGGCCAGCAGGCCCAGCAGCTGTGGCAAGATCCACTTAATTTTTGTGCGCCCGGCGGCGAGCCGGTAAGCGCATTGCAACAACGGGTGCTGGCTGCTTGGCAACAGCTACTGAGCGAGTATCGCGGTAAGGTCGTGATTGTGGTTTGCCACGGTGGCGTGATGCGGATATTGGCGCAAGCATTGCTGCAATTGGCGCCACAAGCCATGAATCGGCTGGCCATTCCTTACGCCGGCTGGTTGCAGTTTGGCGTGGTTCACAGCAAGGGTGACGATCATTACCCGGCTCAGGATTGGGTAAGCTTGCAAGCTATGGACGGTAGCGAGCTCAACTCCCCACAGTATTCTGCTGAGTGCGAGGTGCGGCGATGACGCGCTATTGGCAGTCTTTTGTTTACGCCATGTTGATGCTGACGCGCATCCCTATGCCGAGGTTGATGCACATAAGCCCACAGGTACAGCAACGGGCTTTGTTGTTTTACCCCGCGGTGGGCTTGATTTTGGGCGGATTACTGGCCGGTTTGGCGGCGCTTTTGTTGTGGCATCGGCCTCTGTTATCGCCGTTGGTCATCGCCAGTATCGTGCTCACGGCCTGGGTGCTGTTAACCGGGGCATTGCATTTAGACGGCCTGGCCGACAGCTGCGATGCCTGGCTCGGCGGCTTTGGCGACCGTCAGCGCACCCTAGAGATTATGAAAGACCCCCAAGCTGGCCCGGCGGCGGTGGTTGCAGTGGTGTTGGTGCTGCTGCTGAAAGTCAGTGCCTTAGTGGCACTGATCGAAACACCTTCACTGAATTTATGGGCAGTGCTGTTAGCGGTGCCGGTGGTGGCGCGCTTGGCGTTGTGGGCCTTGGTGGCCAGTTTGCCTTATGCGCGTGAGCAGGGCATGGCGTCTGGCTTGAGCAAGGGTTTTTCAGCCTTACAGCTGCTGTTGTGGGCAACGCCTTGGGTCGTATTTGCGGCCGTGTTGTTGCAGCGCCAGGCCATTCTGGGGCTGTTGTTCGCCGGGGTCATGATCTTATGGCTGCGCCACCTGATGCAGCAGCGGTTGGGCGGCTACACAGGTGACACCTTAGGTGCCAGCGTCGAGGCGCTGGAAGCCGGGCTACTGATCGCAATCGTGGTTGGCTAAACCAATCAGTACATGCTCTTGATCATTTCGATGCTGGGTGACAGCGTCGCACGCCAGGTGTTCTCAAGCTGTGGGCTGAACTCAGGGTCGTGACTGCGCAAGGTATCGATGAGTGCATCAAGCCACAGGCTGTAGTAGGACGGATGAATATCCAGCTTTGCACGGCTGTGGCTTTCGCCTAAAGCGCGAATTTTGGCATCCGACATACCACGGGCGTGCATTACCAGCCACATGATGCCGCCACGCAGCAAACCGCGCTGAGCTGCCATGTCTGTGTTGGCGAACATTTTGCGCACTTCATCAGACTGGCTCATGAAGTTGTTGTAAAAGTCTTCGTAAAACTGAGGGTTATTACAGCTGCGGCCGTAACTCTGAAAGACCTGATCCGGATCGACCATGGCGGTTTCCTGCTGAATTAAACGGAGAGTCGAAGCACTGCGGGTATGACCAACGGGTTCAGTCTGTGCTCAGTGCTTGACGAGCGGCGCGGAGGTTAATGCCGCTGTCATGAAAATGCAATGCCGGTGCGCTTAGGACTTGTTGCTGATTGACTTGTTGATGGCCATTTCGGCCGACGACCATGATTGCAGTTGTTGTGCCAGCTGAGCTTGATCCAGCTGTTGCTCCAGGGTGTTCGCCAGACGCTGTAATTGCTGTTCACGTTGCTCGTGGAAACTGACGGCGACTGCATCCTTCAGGCCAGCCCAATTAAGCATGGTGGTCAATGTCTCAGCCGAGTCGAGGAGGCCGTGCCAGTAGGTGGCGAGTATTTGTTGATCGTCGCTGAGCCAGCCGCCAGCGTCGCCGTTATGATCATGCCAATACAGCCGTCGATGATGGGGGGCTGACAAAACCCCCTTGATGAATCTCGTAACCGCTGGCGGCGACGGTTTGCTGTTGCAGCGTGAGCCAGCCTTGTTGTTGGCGCAGCTGTTTAACTGCTGCCATGCAGGTGCGATAGGGCATTAGCCCCAGGGCTTGGCTGCTTCCCGCTTCACCTTCCATGCCGTGTGGGTCGTCAATGTAACTGCCCAGCATTTGCAGGCCGCCACATATGCCCAGCACTTTACCGCCGTAACGCAAATGACGATGCAAATAGTGCGGCCAGCCCTGTAGTTGCAGCCAGTGCAAATCGGCGCGGCTGTTTTTGGAGCCGGGAAGAATCACCAAGTCGGCAGGCGGTGGTGTTTGTCCTGGCCCGATCAGCTGCAAATCTACTTGCGGATGGCAGCGCAGTGCATCCAAATCGGTGTGATTGCTGATACGCGGCAGTGCCGGGGCAACGACTTTTAACCTCTGTGCCTGAGGGTCCAAAACCTGATCGTGGGCGATGGCATCTTCGGCGTCTAAATACAGACCATGCAAATAGGGCAGTACCGCCAACACGGGCTTGCCCGTTTGTTGTTCTAGCCAATCCAAACCGGGTTGCAGCAACGACAGATCGCCGCGAAAACGGTTGATAACAAAGCCGATGACTCTGGCTTGTTCGCTTGCGCTCAAGCAGGCCAGGGTACCAATTAAATGAGCGAACACGCCGCCGCGATCGATATCGGCCACGATGATCACTGGGCAATCCACAGCTTCGGCGAAGCCCATGTTGGCAATGTCGCGATCACGTAGGTTGATTTCGGCTGGGCTGCCAGCGCCTTCGACCACAATCCAGTCATAGCGTTGCTGCAGGTGTTGATACGAATCCAGCACCGCAGCCATGGCCGTGGTCTTGTAGTCGTGGTATTGGCGAGCATTGAGCTGCGAGTGCACCTGGCCTTGAATAATCACCTGCGCACCGGTGTCGGCGGTGGGTTTCAGCAGCACTGGGTTCATGTGCACACTGGCGTCGATGCCACAGGCCTGAGCTTGCAGCGCTTGCGCTCGGCCTATCTCACCACCACAGGCAGTAACGGCGCTGTTAAGGGCCATATTTTGTGGCTTAAACGGCGCCACCGCTATGCCCTGACGGGCTAGCCAGCGGCCAAAGGCGCACACCAGTATGCTTTTGCCAGCATCTGAGGTGGTGCCCTGAATCATCAGGGTTTGTCTTTTGGGAAAAGAGGCTACTTGGCTCATAACTGCCGCAATCAGGTACACTGCGCGCCATTCTATGACAGGAAAGTAACGAATGCTGTGGTTTTCGGCCAAGGGGGCGCGTGATGATGCTGCTGGCCCTTGGCTTGGATCGCTTATTGGCTGAGCCTCGCCGTTGGCACCCATTGGTCGGCTTTGGCCTGCTGGCGCAGCAAGTTGAGCGCGTCTTGCGCACCTTGCTGGGCCGCCATCTGCGCCTGGCTGGCATGTTGGCGCTGCTGTTGATGTTAAGCCCGGCGCTATTGCTGGCAGCGGCCTGGCCTGTCATCTCAGACGGTAGCTGGCTGGCGGGTATCGTGAATGGGCTGCTGGCCATCGTGCTGCTCTACCACTGCTTGGGGTACGCCAGCCTGTTGCAACACATCGGCTGGATAGAGCAGGCGTTAGATGAACAGAACATCGAGCAGGCGCGGTGCTACTTAAGTTGGATCGTCAGTCGCGACACCTCGACGCTCGATGCAGATGAAATTGCCCAAGCGGCGCTGGAGAGTTTGCTGGAAAACAGCGTCGATGCTCTGTTTGCCAGCTTGTTCTGGTTTGCCATCGCCGGGCCTGCGGCAGCGCTGCTGCATCGTTGGAGTAACACTCTGGATGCCATGTGGGGGTATCGCAATGAGCGTTATCGCCAGTTTGGCTGGGCCGCCGCGCGTCTCGATGATGTGCTGGCCTGGTTGCCTGCACGGCTGACGGCACTGAGTTTTATCCTATTGCGCCGTTGCGGTGCCGTGGGCTGGCGTTGTTGGCGACAGCAGGCCAGCGCCTGTGCCAGCCCAAACGGAGGGGTGGTGATGTGTGTCGGTGCTGGTGTGCTCGGAGTGCGCCTGAGTCGTGGCGGCTGGTATCAGCAACAATGGCTGCCCAAACCCGATATGGGCGACGGGCCAAGGGCCAGTCGTCTTGATTTGGCGCGTGGGCGTCGATTGGTGCGCGATGTTCTGGTGCTCTGGTGTGCGCTTTGGATGGTGGTGGCACTATGGTGAGTCGGCCACAGCATGGCGGTGATTTACAGCGTGCGCTGCATCAATACGGCGGCACGGCAGAGCAATGGTTGGATTTGTCAGCGGCGATCAGCCCTTGGGCTTATCCTCACGATTGGCCGCCTGCAAAAGCGGGCCATCATTTGCCGCAAACCACCGGTACCGTGTATGACGCCATTCAGGCGTATTATCAGCCGGCCAAGGGCTGGCGGGCGGAGGCCGTGGCGGGCAGTCAGGCGGTGATTCAGTGGCTGCCTTGGCTGCACCGTCAGCAATATCGGGGCAAGTCTAATCAGGTATGGCTGTTGGCCGGCAGTTACGGCGAGCATGCCTGGCGCTGGTCGCTGGCAGGCTTTGAAGTGTGCTTTTTCACCCCAGATGTCCTTGTCCAAGCATTGGCAGTGCAAGCGCCACCGGCGGCGTTGGTGTTGGTGAATCCGGATAATCCCAGTGGCCAGTTGTGGTCACCAACACTGCTGTGGCAATGGCAGCAACAGCTGGAAGGCGGCTGGCTGGTGGTCGACGAAGCCTTTATGGATGTTTGGCCGCAGCACAGTCTGCTGCATCAGCCTGCTTGCGACGGCGTCTTTGTGTTGCGCTCGCTGGGTAAGTTCTTTGGTCTGGCGGGTTGGCGTCTGGGAGTGTGCTTTGCCAGTGCTCGGCACATCGACCTGCTGTGCGACTGGCTTGGCCCCTGGGCGGTGAACGGTCCAGGCCTCGCTATTCTGCAGCAAGCCTTGCTCGATGATGCTTGGCAGCAGCAACAACGCCAGCGCTTGCTCACCGCGCAGCAGCGTATGCAACGTCTGTTAGATGATAAGGGTTATCCTTATCTTGCCAGCCAGCCTTTGTTTGTTACCTTACAAGCCGACTCCACCTTGCAGCAGCACCTAGCGGAGCAACGTATCTGGAGCCGTTATTTTGCTGAGCAACAGCGTGTGCGTTTAGGGTGGCCGGGCACAGATCGGGGCTGGCAGTGCTTAGACCGGGCTTTGGGAGTCAAAATCAACCGTGATAGGACGATCAAGCATGCAGTGGAGTAGGTTAACTAAGCGCCGGTTGAGCGCCATGCTGGCGCTGATGTGGTTGGCGTTGCCTGCGCTCGGCTTAACGCTGACCGATGACAGCGGTCAAAAGTTCCAGTTTGAAAAGCCGGTAAAACGCATCGTTAGTTTGATGCCCCACGGCAGCGAGCTGTTATTTGCCGTCGGCGCCGGGGATCGCTTGGTCGGCACGGTTGATTATTCAGACTATCCAGCGGCTGCGCTTAAAGTGCCGCGTGTTGGCGGGTATTCCGGCCTTAATATTGAGCGCATTGTCGCGCTGCAGCCCGATGTTATCCTGGCCTGGCCCGAGGGCAATGCCAATCGCGAGTTGCAGCGCTTGCGCGAGCTAGGGTTGACCTTGTTTGTCTCGGATCCAAACAGTTACGAGGGCATTGCCCGCAACTTGGAAACACTGGGGGCATTGGCGGGCAACGCGGAGCAAGGTCGAGTGCAAGCTGCTGAAGTGCGTCGACAAGTGGCTGAGCTGCGCCAGCTGTATCAACAACGCGCCAGTGTGCGAGTTTTTTATCAAGTCTGGCATGAGCCATTAATGACACAGAATGGCGATACCTTTATTTCTCGTGCCATTGAGCTGTGTGGTGGTCGCAATGTCTTTGCTGAACTAAGCATTCGTGCACCGCAAATCAGCCTGGAGGCGGTGTTGGCAGCCAACCCAGAAGCCATCGTTGCGTCTGGCATGGGCGCTGCAAGGCCTGAATGGCTGGACGACTGGCAGCGCTTTCCGGCGCTGGCCGCGGTACAATCGGGCAGTTTGTATCACATACATCCGGATTTGTTTCACCGTCCTACGCCCAGGTTTCTGCAAGGGACGCGACAATTGTGTCAGTATTTAGACAAAACCCGGCAACAACGGGCAGTTCGTCAGCCGTGAGCGTACACTCAGCAGCTGCGGCTATAGTCAGGCGAACGTGTTCGGCAATAATAAGCGAGCCAGTATGAAGTGGATGATAGCAACTCTGTTTTTAGCCCTGTTGACAGGCTGTGGCGGCAGCTCAGGCGACAGTTCCGGTGACAACAGAGACAACAAGGAAGAAGTGCCAACTCAGATTGATGGCGAGACTGGCAACGAAACGCCTCCTGCTGATGATAACAGCAACGACCCTGACGACCCTGATAAGACACCTGGCAATCAGGGCGGTGACGACAACACCGACGATGGCAATACGGATGACGATGCTAACGGTGGTGAAGACCCGGATGGCAACACCGATAACAACACCGATAACAACACGGGCAATGCACAGCCAGACCCGTTATTTAACGATGTGAGCCAAGCCCAAGAGGTCTTACTGCAGCAATCGCTGCAACAAGGCATGGTGGCCGAAGGCCTAGGCCTGGACACCTTATTGCAGGTGGCCCTCAATCAACTGGCGTTGGATCAGCACAGGTACGACAGTGCCCAGCAGCAATTATTAACTACGGGTTTGAGCTGGCAACTTCCGGCCGATGCCGTGCGGCTGCAAACACGCTTTGGCCGCAGTGCGCCGGCGCTTTTGACTGACGCAGGTGCTGAGGGCGAAAGTGAGCAGGCCGTATTTGCTGCCATCAGCGGTGATGATGGCCAGCGTCAGTTGGTCATGGGCGTTAACCCTATGATCGCCAGTGATGACAACATCAATGCCGCAGTAAACAAATGGCAGCGCTCTAGCCTCGCCTGGCTGGCCCAACGCGATGTGGCCGATGCCAGCCCGTTAACCATTGCCTTAGCACATTTGCCGCAAACGGAAGAGCAGGCCATGCGTGAGTGGCTGTTAACTTACTTCCCAGAAAGTGAATTCAGTGCATTAGGTGCCTGCGATGGGGTCAACCTGCTGGGCTGTTTGACCACTGAGGTGGATGTGTTGATCCTGGGGCAACAAGGCCAGCCAGAACAGCGCGAAGGCCTCATGCTGGCGCTGGATGCGGTGCAACAGCAGGGCATCGGTGTTTTGTATTGGCAGCGGGGCGCGCCCAATGACATTGGCCGTGCGGTGCTAGAGGCGCTGCAGGTGGATTATTTGGGCAACAACGGCGCTGGCTATGTGCTGGATGATCTGAATATGGCGCCTTACATTGGCAAGTTGCCAGCCCCAGAAGCGGACATGCAGCGTACGGTGAAGACGCTGCTCGATGGCGATAGCCAGTTCGACTTTAGCCTGTGTGAAGACGGCGATTGTCGCAACGTAGCCGGTTTTTATGCTCAGTTTTGGCAGGGAGCTCAGGCACTGCAGCAGCAGCTGCGCGAGCTGGATGCTGACAATACCGCTCTGTTTGACGGTCAAGTGTCTGGCTGGCTGCCTTGGTTGGTATTGGCCGGTGACGCCGCGCGCCAGCAGGTGCGTTACCCCATGGATCGGCTCAACACACCCACGCCAGAATTTTTACGCGCCATGTTTGCCGATGTTAGCGTTTACTATTCCCGCTCTAGCGCGCCTGCCGCGCCGGATTTAGGTAACTTTAGCCGGACGGATTTCTCTCATATCACGCCGGTGAATCAATCGATTGAAACCCGCAGCCGGCCGCCTTTCCGTTCGACCGGTGTGTATGTACTGCCAGGGCAAACGGTGACTGTACGTCGCTATGACGGCAGTGCCGCTGATGTCACTGTGTTCATCAACAGTGTGCGTGACAGTGCTACCCGCTGGTGGCAGGGGCGTAACGAATACAATCGGCCCAAATATCTGCGATCGGTTGCCGTGCGCTTGCCGGCGGGAGAAACGGTGCAACTGACGTCGCCGTATGGCGGCCCGCTGCAGTTGGGCTTTAGCGACAATAACAGTCCGGTGCGGGTATTGGTTGAGAATGTCGGCTTGCATCCATACTGGAACGGCACCGATGACAGTACAGCCTTTTTTGGTGACCTAGCCGCGGACGATTACGATTGGGCCGAGTTAGCCACACCTTATTTTGAGATCCACGCCAAGCGCGACAAGTTGCAAGCCTCCGTTGAGGATTGGGCGGTAACGCCGCAAGCCTTGGCGACAGACACTCAGCGCTACCTGGATCAACTGCCGCATATGCTGGCTGGTTTTCAGGGAGAAGGCATTGATGAGGTGTTGGAAATCAGCAACTTTGCTCTGCAGTACGATTTGGATTTAACGCCGCGCCAGCATGTTCAACACATGAACGCCGACCAGGCCAGCTGTGGCTGGGGCTGCCCTGGCAACCCTTATGATACTGACGGGCGTCCGTCGCCTACCGGTCATGGTGATTTGCATCAGCTCGGTCGCAATCTGACCCGGCCATTATTTCGCTTTGACGGTTGGGGTGAGTACAGCGCGACGAATTTGTACTCCTACTTCAGCAAATATCGCCACTATGTCGAGACGGACAAAACACCTCAGTGCCATGCGCTGCCGTTTAGGCAGTGGTTTGATGCCATAGTCGTCGCGCAGCAAAGCGACGATGCCATGGCTTCTATTCAGCAGCACGATTACCGCCGCTGGACGCATGGTGCTGCAGTGTATTTGCAGTTGATGATGGCGGCGCAAATGCAAGGTGCCTTACAAGATGGTTGGATGCTATTGCCGCGCCTGCACTTGTTGGAGCGCCGGTTTAGCGAGGCCATGGCTAGCAATAGCAGCTGGTTAGCGCAGCGTGAGGCTTTGGGTTTTACTTCCATCCCTTGGTCATTAGCGCAGGACATGGGCGCCAATGATTGGCTGGTCGTGGCGATGTCGCAGGCGTTGGCGCGGGATGTGCGGCCATTTCTAGCGATGTACGGCATCAAAGCCAGCGACATGATTCAGCCGCGAGTCGATGCTCTGACCTTGCCACCACTGGAACGACAGTTTTATGTGGCGGATGCTCAAAGCTATTGCTTGGGGCTCGAGCATACGTCGTTGGCGGTGGATGGCAGTGATGTCTGGCCAGGTGAGGAAGTTCCAGATGGCGATACGGGCAGCGATAATGAAACCGTCGATGGAGAGGCTGATAGTGGGGCTGGCAGTGAGGCCGGTGACTCTGCTGGCGATGTAACGGATGACAATTCTGCGAATGAAGAAGGCTCTGCCGCAGAGGGTAATACTGAAGGCGAGAGCGACACCACTGCCGAAGATGACACGAGTGTTGGGGCTACGTGAGGTGGTGAGTCAAGCGCCGTTTAGCTAGCGCATAAAAAAGGCCAGCATCATGCTGGCCTTTTTAATAGGGGGCGTAAGGCAGCTTACTTCAGCTGCAGCGTTTGCAGCGTGCGCTGGCGAATGCCGTTTAATAGCTCAGCGTCGTCGACCAGAGATTGGCCATACGATGGGATCATTTCCCGCAGGCGCTCGCCCCAGCCGTTTTGCAGTTTTTCTGGGAAGCAGCGCTCCAGCACTTCCAGCATGGCTTTAACAGCCACCGAAGCACCCGGTGATGCCCCTAGCAATGCGGCTATGCTGCCGTCTTTGGCGGCCACCAGCTCGGTACCAAACTCCAGTTTGCCGCGTCCTTGAGTGTCGCGCTTAATGATTTGCACACGCTGACCGGCATCGGCCAAAGTCCAATCATCATCGTTGCAGCCTGGGAAGTAGTTGCGCAGCGAGGCACAGCGCTCATCGTGGGATTGCATGACTTCGCTGATCAGGTATTTGGTCAGGTCCATGTTGTTCATGCCCACCGACATCATCGGAATCATGTTGCTGATCGAAACCGACTTGAGCAGATCCAGCTTGGAGCCTTTCTTCAGAAACTTAGTGGTAAAGCCAGCAAATGGGCCAAACAGCAGGGCGGGCTCACCGTTGATGATGCGGGTGTCTAAGTGTGGCACCGACATCGGCGGAGCACCGATGGCGGCTTTGCCGTATACCTTAGCGTGGTGACGCTTCACAATGTCTTGGTCTTTGCACACCAACCACTGGCCGGATACCGGGAAGCCGCCGTAGCCGCTGGCTTCTTCAACACCAGAGGCTTGTAGCAGCGGCAGGGCCCCACCGCCAGCGCCAAGGAATACAAAGCGTGCGTTAACGACTTTGCTGTTGCCACTGACGCGATCCTCGAGCTCAACGTTCCAGCTGCCATCCGCTTGCTTGTCGAATTCTTCCACCTGGTGGCTGAGGAGCAACTCGAAGTTGTCCGTTTTTTGCAGCTGCGCGACCATGTTGCGGGTCAGTGAACCAAAGTCGACGTCAGCACCATAGCTGACGCGCGTGGCGGCAACCGGCTCGGTTGGATCGCGGCCATCCATCACCAGTGGCATCCATTGTGCTAGCTGCTCAGGATCTTCGCTGTATTCCATGTCGGCGAACAAGTGGTGGGCCGACAGCAGGCGGTGGCGCTCACGCAGAAACTTAACGTTGTCTTCGCCCCAAACGAAGCTCAAGTGAGGTGTGGTGTTGATGAAATTCTTGGGCTCTGGCAAGCCGCCGTTCTCAACTAGGTGGCTCCACAACTGCAACGAAATTTCAAAGTTGGCGTTAATAGCTAAGGCACGGTCGATGGTGACGCTGCCGTCGTCATTTTGTGGTGTGTAGTTCAGCTCGCAGTAACCCGCATGGCCGGTGCCGGCGTTGTTCCAGCCATCGGTACTTTCGTGCGCAACATGATCCAAGCGCTCGACCATGGCCAGCTTGAGGGTCGGATCCAGCCGGGTGAGCAGGGTACCTAGAGTCGCACTCATTACCCCGCCACCGACGAGGAGCACATCGACTGATTGTGTAGTCATCGCGATTTCGCCTTTGTTAAATCAAAATCTGGTGCGTTTTATTACGTAGTATCACTGCCTGCTTTTGGCGGGCATTGTGGTAATTGCGAAAGACGCTGCTTTATACATAGCCACGCAACTGCTGACAACGAATTGGCGACATTGTTCTACTAATGTATATTTCGCTGACGGCATCTGCAGTGTAGCCGGCTGAAGGCAGATCTGACGCGGGTCGACTCGGTGCCTGTTACGGCCTACCTGAATCAAACGCGAATCTTGTCGCAAACCGTTACAGCGCTGTGGCACTGGCTTTCCAGGATGTTGGAATCAGCGGGTGGGACAGAGTGCTCACCATTGCCAGCAGCTATTGCGGTTGCGATAAATGCGCGGAAATTAACGGAAAATTGCCACCTGGTCAATCCTGAGTCAGGAGCTAGGTCTCTGATTCTTCTGCCAAAGTGCGTAGAAACGCGAGCGCGCTGGCCGCAGTCATACGGTAGGGGTTGAAGTCGTCACTGTCGGAAAACCGAAATGCCAGCGCTTGTATTTGTTGGTTATCGGGCACGTATTTCATCGCCCACTGACCAAAAAAACGCTCATCAACCTCACCATAGGCCACCAGCGTGATGTGACGGTGGCGCGGGTCGGCGATGATCTTGTTGTACATCAGATTGACCTGCTCACGCGGCCCCTCTAAACACTGCAAGAAAAACTTGCGGTTAAAGCACAATACGCCGCTCAGCCCGAGTTTCGGGTTGTTGGATTGTGCTGCGGCCATCATGGCTTCAATATCGGTTTGTTTAAACTGCTCGGTTTGACTGCTGGCGTAGATTAAGCGGGTCAGATACATGGCGGCGCCTCCTGTTTTTCTGACCATAGCCCACGCCGTGGCTTACTCAAGCCATTACAACCACAATTCACCCACAGGAACGTCCTCACGGTATTGATAGCTTAGCTGTGCCAGCAACAGCTCGGCGGTGGCAATGGCATCGCTGAGCGCTCGGTGAGGTGGGTAGTAGGGCAAAGAATAGCGTTGGCGGCAATCGCCCAGCCGCAGTGACCCTAAAGGACGCCGCAATAGCCGACCCAGCAGCCCTTGACGCTGACGCAGTGCACGGTACTCCAGCTCCATGGTGTCGATGACGGGAAATTGAATGCCTTCATGAATGCGCGCCAGTAGCGATTGACTAAAGAAACTGCGCTCGATGACACGGTGATGCACCACCACGACTTTGCCTGCCAAGGCTTGCAGTACCGGCTCAAGAATCACTTCAAGGTCAGGCGCTGCACGTACTTTGCTATGGGTAATGCCGTGAATCATGACGGATTCTTCTTCCATGGGCTGGTCGGGCTTGACCAGCCATTCATGAGCCTCGCGCAAAAACACTCGCTGGCGGCTGAAGGGCACTAGCCCGATGCTGACAATGGCATCCTGGCTGGCGTCCAAGCCGGTGGTCTCAAAATCCAGCGCTACCAGCGGCGTTTCACTGATGGGGGTGTCGGCGCTGACCATGCCAGCGCCGTAATAGCGCTGCAAGCGAACATCATGGGCGGCTGTTTCTAACTGTTGAAAATGCTCCGGCCAATCAGTCATCGAATGTTGCCTTTGGTGCTGGCGTGGTAGCGGAATTTCAAAAATGCTTGAGCGCGATCAAGCACCTGGAAGGCCTCTTTTAAGTTGCGTCGCTCGAAGGTCGACAACAGCTCGGGCTCAATGTTGTTGTCCGGCTCTTGCCCGCGCTCAATATCGGCGGCCTGGTAACGAATGCGCACCATGGCGATGTATTCCAGCGCGTCGCTTAAATCTTGGCCTTTTTCCGGCGGCAAAATCTTAGCTCGGATCACATCTTCTAGGCGTTCAAACGAATTTTGTGAGCGTGAGCCAACGGCCAATGCGTGCACCCGAATGACGTCCGACAGCGGGGCCGTACCACGACGTTTTAAGTTGATGGAAGGGCGGTGTTGGCCGTCTTGCTCCATCACAAAGCCTTTAAAAAATCCTAATGGCGGTGTTCTGCTGAGTGCATTGCGAGCCAGGTAGTTTAAAAAGCGAGAATTATTACGTGACTGCTGCGCGATAAAACTTTGTAAATCACGCGCCCATTTGGTTCGGCCCCACACGCCATCCAGGTCAAAAAAGATTGAGCTGTGCAGCAGTGCTTGTGGCGAAGGATCTTCTATCCAGCCGCCAAAGCGTTCTTTCCACTGGCTGAGTGTTAAGCGCCACTCTGGGTTGGTGGCCATGATGTCGCCATCACAGTAGCGATAGCCGCATGCATCTAGACCATCGCACACAAAATGCGACAGTTTTTCAAAGTACTCGCCATGTTCTTCAGGGTTGTAGCGGTCGTCGAGAATAATGGCATTGTCTTGATCGGTAACGATCAATTGCTCGTCGCGCGCCATAGAACCTAGGGCTAAAAAGCAATACGGCAGGGGAGGCGGCCCAAATTCCGCTTCTGCCATTTCCAATAATTTCTGCTTGAACGAGCGACCAATGACGGCCATGGCCGAACCAATCATATGAGAGTTGGCGTCTTCTTTTACCATGCGCACAAATACGGCGGGCAGTTGTTTGGCGAGCTGAGTTAGCTCTTCCAGGCTTTGTTGGGCAAAAATACTGCGCACCAACAACAAACTGCTTTGCGACTCATGCTGCACGATGTCTGACATGGCGATGACGCCAATAGGGCGACGACGATGCACGACGGGCAGGTGGTGCAGATTATGCCTGAGCATCGTCAGCATGGCTTCAAACACGTAGGCGTTATCGTCAATCAAGACCATATCGGTGGACATCACATCCCCCACTGGCGTTGACCCGGGACGCTCTTCGGCTAATACGCGCATGCGCAAATCACGGTCGGTTAAAATGCCCACCACCTGACCATCGTCATCGTTTGGGTCACTGCTAATGGGCTGGTCTGGGTCGGTCACCAAGATGGAAGAAATCTGCTGGTCTGTCATCAACTTGGCGGCTTGGGTAACGCTGGCTTGGCGCTCTAGGGTGATGGCATCACGCTGAATCAGTTCATTGATTTTGACCGTGGTTAAGTCGTTATTGTCAGCTTGGCTCGACAATGTATGGCGCAGTAAAGAGCTGCCTTCTGCCTCAAAAAAATCGGCGAAGTCTTCAAAGCGGTCACAAAAGTTGGCGTATAAATCAGCGGGAATGCAATACAGCAGGCTGTCTTCCATGGTGCGTGCAGGGAAGCGCACGCGTCGATTCATCATCAAACCCATTTGCCCGAACACATCGCCTTCCGCTAAGCGATTATAAAGCTCGCCATTGCGGCGGTAGGTTTCCACCGCACCGCTGCGAATGATGTATAAATCTTGGATGGGGTCGCCGTAGCGCAAAATATCTTGGCCGCTGCGGTAATAGGATATTTCGGTGGCTTGGGCCAGCTCGGCTAACGCTTCCTCAGGTAAATCATCAAAAGGAGGAAAGCGTTGATAAAAATAAACGATGTCTTGAAGCTCTGCCTGCATAGTGGTGGCACGGGTTGCTGACTATGCAGGCAGGCTAGCATGGTGGCTGGCAGAATTCACGGCATAGATTGCGAAGGATGCTGCTCAACGGCGTGGTGAGGAGCGCTTTCAGGGCTGCTGTATTCCAACGCTGGGTCGTCTAAGCTGGCCAAACGCAGCAGCGACATATCCAGAAAATAGTTTTGATATAACTTCCAGGGGCGAATGGAGCCTTGCTTCGGAAGTTGCTCCCGAATGCGACTAATATAGCCGGATTGCATGTCGATAAACGGGCGTTTTTCAATGTTTGAATTATCATTTTTAGGCACCACTTGTTGTTTTCCGGTGGTTTCCATGTGGTTCAATAATCGACAGACAAAGCGAGAAATTAAATCGGCTTTTAACGTCCAAGAGGCATTGGTATATCCAAACACCATGGCCATGTTGGGCAGGTTCTCAAACATCACACCGCGATAGCTCATGCTTTGATTGGGCACAAATGGCTGGCCATCAATGCTGACGTCCATATTGCCCAGCATTTGCACCTTCAAGCCCGTCGCGGTAATGATGGTGTCCGCTTCCAGTTGCTTGCCAGATTTTAATAAGATGCCTTTTTCGTTAAATCGCTCGATGTGGTCGGTCACAACCGAAGCTTTGCCCTGTTGAATGGCTTTAAACAGGTCGCCGTCAGGTACGGCACATAAACGCTCATCCCAGGGGTTATACTTCGGCTTGAAATGGCTTAGATCAAAGTCGCGAGGCAATTGCTTTTTGACCGTCCATTGCAGGAACTTTCGCGCTGCTTGTGGAAAGCCTTTGCAAAAGCGATAAATCCCTAGGGTGATCGATACATTGCGGCCGCGAATGATTCGGTAGGCCCACTTCTCTGGCAGCAGTTTGCGCAGTGCGGTAACCATCACATCTTGCTGCGGAACTGTGATGACATAAGACGGTGAGCGTTGCAGCATGGTCACGTGTGCCGCTTTATCGGTCATCGCTGGGACTAAGGTAACCGCTGTTGCGCCGCTACCAATAACGACCACTTTCTTGTTTTTATAGTCGTAGTTTTCAGGCCATTGCTGCGGGTGAATAACATCACCAGAAAACTCCTCTTTGCCAGCAAACTCAGGTGTAAATCCTTCCTCATAGCTGTAGTAGCCGGTACAACTCATTAAAAAATGGCATTGGTACTGTTTAACCGTGCCGTCCTTTTGCTCCACATCTAACGTCCAGCGTGTTTTTTGGCTGTCATAACGTGCGGCTTTGACTGTTTGGCTGAAACGAATGTGAGGCTCTATCTGGTGCTCCGCGGCCGCTTCACGAATGTAGTGGCGAATATCGTCACCGTCGGCTATGCCTTTGCGCTGTGTCCAAGGTTTGAACTCGTAGCCTAGGGTAAACATATCGGAATCTGAGCGAATGCCTGGGTAGCGAAATAAATCCCAGGTGCCCCCAATGGCCTGACGCCCTTCGAGAATCGCGAAGGTTTTTTGAGGGCAGTCTTTCTTTAAATGGCACGCGGCGCCGATGCCCGACAGCCCGGCACCAATAATGATCACGTCGAAATAGTCAGTGGCCATAAAGGGCATTCCTGTTGTTATTTTAGATGCGGTTACTGTGACGGATGTTATAGCGGTTCAACAGGTGATTGTCTGTCAAATTTATGGGGCGTCTAAGCAGAAGGCTTAGCTGATGTGCAACTCAGTGAGTCAATGAAGGCTTAGACGTGTGCCGAGGGCAGGATAGAGCCAGCATTTGACCGCCAAGCATCGGGTGAATAGACGCCAAGGCCTCAATGGCGTTAGCGCCATTGATAGCGCTTCAAATCGATACGGCCATTGTCCGCCACTTCTACGCCATCGACCTGCAAGCGTCGACGTTGCTCATCAGCCTTGGGCGAACTGATGCGCCCTGCCGCATTAATCACTCGATGCCACGGCAAGGTGGTATCTGCGGGCAGTTGTTTGAGTTGTTGACCGACCCAGCGCGCTCGTCGCGGCCAGCCACACAGTTCAGCCAGTTGCCCATAAGTGACAACCGAGCCTGCAGGAATAGCAGCAAGGGCGGTGTAAAGGCGCTGTTGAGGAGAAACCGTGTGCATGAACTTTATTATGAACTTTGCTGATTGGTACAAAAGCTGCGTAAGGGGATGACAGTATCAGAAATATCGGTCAGAGGAAGACGCTATGATAGATCGCTTGAGTGCCAGCACCGCATGGCAGAGCCTAAACCCAACGCCAATTGAGCAAACTCAGCCGACGGCGAGCAAAGCTTCAGCGTCGGTGGACACCATTAGCCTGCAGCGGCCAAACGTTGCCGCCGATATCGAGCAGTCTGCGGCCTTGGTGTTGCCTGAACTGACCCTGCCCACCCAGGCGGACGTTGATCTATTTCAGCAAGATTTTCGTCGTGCCATGACCAAAGCTGGCATTGATTGGTCCGGCAAAATCGACCTCACCATTAACGGTGAAGGCAAAGTCTTGGTGAAAGGTGACCATCCGGATAAATATCGCATAGAAGCGCTGTTTGAGAAGGATTCGGAGTTGCAGCAAGGTTTTGTTAAAACCGAAATGGTGCACACCTTTCGCAAAATTCAGCAGTTGCACCAGCAGCGCGAGCAAATGCTCAACAATGGCGCCAGCGAAGAGGTGGCCAATCAATGGCTGGTGGATCAAATGATGAGAATTACCGCACAGCCATCGACGGTTAAAATGGTCGATGGGCGGGTGACGCCGCCAGACAGCCAACAGCATGGCGGCCTGGCGGCGATGCAGCAATTGCAAGCCAAGTATACGGTGTGAAGGTTAAGAATCTTACAGACGCAAGCCGCCGTCGACTTCAACGACTCGACCTGAAACGTAATCGTTCTCCAGCAGGTAAGCCACCGTGTGGGCAATTTCCTCAGGCTGTCCCATGCGCTTGGCGGGAATACCAGCGGTCATTTTTTCTAGTGCTTCGGGCTTCATGCCAGCGGTCATTTCTGTGGCGATAAAGCCAGGCGCAATAGCGTTGGCACGAATGCCGTAGCGTGCCAGCTCCTTGGCCCAAACCACCGCCAAGCTGGCGACCCCGGCTTTGGCCGCCGAATAGTTGCTTTGTCCCATGTTGCCAGCACGGGAAATGGAAGAAATATTAATAATACTGCCACCTTCACCGCCTTCGATCATGCGCACAGCGGCTTCGCGACCACACAGAAATACGCCCGTTAGGTTAACGTCGATCACCGCCTGCCAGTGCGCCAAAGACATCTTGCTGATATCACCGTCCTTGGCTTTGACCATCAGGCCATCACGCAAAATACCGGCATTGTTAACCAAACCGTGTAACCCGCCCATTTGTTGCACAATGGCGCTGAAGGTCTCTTCGACCTGTGCCTCTTCAGCCACATTGCAAACAAAGCTGGCGGCTTCTGCACCGGCCTCATCCACTTGCCGGCAGGTCTCATCCATTTGCGCTTGATCAAGATCGATCACAGCGATTTTGGCACCTTTTTTAGCCAGGTATACGGCCATGGCCCGGCCAAGCCCCTGGCCGCCGCCGGTAATAGCAACGACTTTATTGGTTAAGTTCATAATTTTCTCCTGTGGCGTCAAACGCGAAAAATAGCGGAATAAACACTCTGCCGGCGCGACTCAAACTCACCTGCGCGGCAGTTCAGGGCAGACGATGCTCAGGGCCAGATACAAATAACGACGACAGGCCTAGTCTGCGATGCTCCATGCGATCGCCGTTATTATAGGGCAATTCGAGACAAGTAAAGCCGTGACAGCAGCGCATGGTTTTATTTAAGGCTCATGCTAAAGAATGAGTTGAAGGATTAGATTGTTAAATCAGATAGCGAAATGAGCAGATTGGCTAGCCAGATTGCGCATTTCCCACCTTGTTGCTCCAGGGGAAGCGCAGTAGCGTGGCCCTGAATAAAAATTCAAAAATGGAGTGGGACATGCTGCCGTTGTCAGGTATGACAGTTCTTGATTGCTCACGTTTACTGCCCGGCCCTCTGTGCAGCATGCATTTGCGCGATATGGGCGCGCGCATTATTAAGGTGGAAGATACCCAGGCTGGCGATTACGTGCGCCATTTAGGCATGCCAGCGGGGCAGATTAATCCGGTATTTGATGTACTCAATGCCAATAAAGAGTCCATTAGCTTGGATTTAAGCCAGGAGCAGGGCCGGGCGTTGTTTTTGCGGTTGCTGCACAGCGCCGATGTCGTGCTGGAGAGTTTTCGCCCGGGTGTGATGCAACGGCTGGGGTTGGATTTTGACAGCCTTAAAGCGCAGCGGCCTGGCCTAGTGATGTGTTCGCTGACGGGGTATGGCCAAACCGGCCCTTGGGCACAGCTGGCCGGCCACGATATGAACTACTGCGCCATCAGCGGTGTATTAGAGCAAAGTGGGCAAGCAGGCCAGGCACCAGCATTGAGTAACTTTCAAATAGCCGACATTGCTGGCGGTGCCCTGAGTGCCGCCATGGCCATTTTGGCGGCCTTAGTAGGGCGGCTACAGCAGCAGCTGCGTGGAGAGTCGCCCGAGGGGTGCTATTTAGACATCGCCATGACCGACTGCGCTTTTGCTAATCATGTTATACCGTTATCTGTGGTGAATCTTGCTGGGCGCACAGCAGCGCGCGGCGAAGACATGCTCACCGGTCAGCGACCTTGCTACGACGTATATGCCACTGCAGATGGGCGCTATATGGCATTGGCCGCGTTGGAGCTGAAGTTCTGGCAGCGTTTTTGTGAGGCGGTCAAGCGGCCGCAATGGGTCGAGCGCTATCAGGACGTTGGCGCCGCGGCTGAAGAGTTGCGCCAGCAAGTGGCCGCGCTATTTGCCAGCCAACCACAGTCTTACTGGCGCGAGCAGTTAGTGGATGCTGATTGCTGTGCCACGCCCATTCTTACGAGTGCTGAAGCGTTTGAGCATCCACAGCTTTTGGCGCGGGAAATGATCCATCAGCTGAATAATCAGGCTGGACAACGCTGGCAAGTGCCGGCCTCGGCATTTGCATTTTCCGGTGAGCGTTTTTGTGCCAGTGGCGGCGGCCCACTGCAAGGCGAGCACAGCCGGGCAATCTTGCAGGAAATCGGCATAACCGACGCCGACATTGATCAGTGGCAACAGCAGGGCGTTGTACGTGTTTCAGGCTAGAAAAAACAGCAAGGGCACCTCTGAATAATTCGGTGCCCGCTCTGGATCGTCAGAGGGCTCTAGATCACGAAGCCGGTTTGCAGCTCTAGCAAGAGCTACAGCAAAAATCGGCAACACAGAGCTGGAGTTCTCTGGCGCTCCCAACAGGGCGCGGGCAGCAGGCTTCCATAACGTTGTTGGTGATGTTGAAAAGGGCTGGCCATTTCCACCGCCTTGTTCTGAAAGCCTGCTGCACTCGCGCAGAGCTGTGCAGAATTATTCAGAGGTGCCCAAGGAAATAAATAAGGATAACAATATGATTCCACGCAGTGTGTACAACCAAGAACACGACATGTTTCGCGATGCGGTGCGCAAATTTATGCAGCGCGAAGTAGCCCCTTACCATGATGAGTGGGAAAAGCAGGGCCATATCTCGCGTGAGGCTTGGAAAAAAGCCGGTGATGCGGGCATTTTATGCACGCATTTGCCAGAAGAGTACGGCGGCAGCAATGTTGATTTTCGCTACTCCGCCATCGCCATTGAGGAGCAAAGCTATGTATTTGCCTCCGGGCCAGGCTTTTCTCTGCACTCAGATATTGTTGCGCCGTATATTTTGCACTACGGCAGTGAACAGCAAAAACAGCATTGGCTACCGAAAATGGCTGCCGGCGACGTCATTACCGCCATTGCCATGACAGAGCCGGGCGCAGGCTCAGATTTAGCTGGTGTGCGCACCACCGCCATAAAAGACGGCGATGATTACATTATCAACGGCTCAAAGACCTTTATTACCAACGGGCAGTTAGCTGACCTGGTCATTGTGGTGGCGAAAACCGATACCAGTGCCGGTGCCAAGGGCGTTAGCCTGTTTTTAGTGGAGGGCGATCGCGCTGGTTTTCAGCGCGGGCAAAACCTCGATAAAGTCGGCATGAAAGCTCAAGATACGTCGGAGTTATTTTTCGACAACGTACGCGTGCCGCAAACCAATTTGTTGGGTCAGGAAAACGCAGGCTTTATTTATTTAATGCAAGAGTTGCCACAAGAGCGCTTGAGCGTGGCTATTGTAGCCGTTGCTGCGGCACGTGCTTGCTATGACGCCACCCTTGATTACGTTAAGGAGCGCAAGGCATTCGGTAAGCCCATCGCCGCGCTGCAAAATACGCGCTTTAAACTGGCCGAAATTCTAACCGAGCTGGAAGTGACGCAAACCTACGTTGACCGCTGTTTGGAGTTGCATTGCCAGGGGCAGCTATCCGTTGAAGCAGCGGCGTCAGTGAAACTGTGGGCCACGGAGGCGCAATGTCGCATCATCGATGAATGCGTACAGCTCCACGGTGGCTATGGCTATATGTGGGAATACCCAGTGGCACGTGCCTATGCCGATGCTCGCGTGCAGCGTATTTATGCCGGCACCTCAGAAATTATGAAAGAAATTATTTCGCGCAGCCTTTAAAGGAAGCATTATGACGGACGCCTATATTTTTGATGCCATTCGCACACCGCGCGGTCGCGGCAAAGCCGATGGCAGTTTGCATGCAATAACACCGGTGAAACTAATGGCTGGGTTATTACAACAACTGCAACAGCGTCACGAGCTGGATACCTCCCAATTAGATGATGTGGTATTGGGCTGTGTTGAGCCGGTGATGGAACAAGGCGCGGATATTGCCCGCACGGCGGTGCTGATGGCGGGCTATCACCAGCAAGCGGCGGGCACTGTGGTCAGCCGTTTTTGTGCCTCAGGCCTTGAGGCTGTTAATGTAGCCGCCGCCAAAGTCAAAGCCGGTGAGGCCTGGCTAACCATTGGTGGTGGCGTTGAAAGCATGTCGCGTGTGCCTATGGGCTCGGGTGGCGGTGCCTATTACACCGACCCCAGTGTGACCCATCAGTTATCCTTTGTGCCGCAGGGTATTTCTGCCGATTTAATCGCCACGTTAAATGGTTTTAGCCGCGCGGATGTCGACGGCTATGCCGTTGAGTCTCAGCGTCGCGCCCAGCACGCCTGGCAACAAGGTTATTTTGCGCGCTCGGTGATGCCGGTGCATGACAGTTTGGGGCAGGTTTTATTAGCACAAGATGAGCACATGCGACCGGGCGTTACCCTGGCAGATTTAGCGCAGTTAAAACCGTCTTTTGCCGCGCCCGGTGAGCTGGGCTTCGACGCAGTTGCCCAACAAGTGTATCCGCAGGTTGAAAAAATACAGCACGTACATCATGCCGGTAATTCATCCGGCATTGTGGATGGTGCAGCGGCGGTATTAATAGGCAGTGCAGAAGCCGGTAAAGCACTGGGGTTAACACCGCGCGCGCGTATTCGCAGCGCCGCCTCCATCGGTTCAGAGCCCACCATCATGCTCACCGGGCCTGCACCGAGTGCACACAAGGCATTAAAAAACGCCGGTATGTGCGCCACTGATATTGATTTATGGGAGCTTAACGAAGCCTTTGCCTCCGTGGTGCTGAAGTTTATGCATGATATGAATATTGATCACAGCAATATCAATGTTAACGGTGGTGCCATTGCCATGGGGCATCCACTGGGGGCTACCGGCGCCATGATTTTGGGCACGGTGTTAGATGAGCTTGAGCGGCGCGATCAGCAAACTGCATTGATTACGTTATGCGTCGGCGGTGGCATGGGTACTGCCACCATTATTGAACGGGTTTAGGGGAAGAGCGATGACAGCAGCAATGATGAGTTATCAGGTCGACCGTGATGGCATAGCCACCCTGATTTGGAACGATAGCGAAGCGCCAGTGAACTCTATGTCGCAACAGGCGGTGGAGTCGTTGGCCCAGATCGTCGACGAAATCATTAGTGATGATAGCGTCAAAGGCGTCATTTTGACTTCTGGCAAAACGGATTTTGTGGTCGGCGCCAATTTAAAAGAAATTCTCACCATGAAAAGCGGCGATTGGCAGCAAGATGCTGGGCAATTATCGGCTTTTATTCAGCGCATTCATGGCGTTATGCGCAAGATGGAAACGGCAGGCAAACCCTTTGTCGCCGCCCTGAATGGCACAGCGCTGGGCGGTGGCTTAGAGCTGGCTTTGGCCTGTCATCATCGCATTGCCGCCAACCAGCCCAAAGCACGCTTTGGTTTTCCGGAAGTGAATTTGGGCTTATTGCCGGGCGCCGGCGGCACCCAGCGTTTAGCGCGCATGTTAGGCATCGAAAAAGCATTGCCCTGGCTCATGCAAGCCACTCAGGTAGGGCCGGCTCAGGCCCAAGCCGTTGGAATCATTGATGAGGTAGTCGAGCCTGAGCAATTATTGCCCGCTGCGCGTCAATGGTTATTGGATAACCCACAAGCGTTGCAGCCTTGGGACGTCGGCCATAACAACAAACGCAGTAAATTTCGCATGCCTGGAGGCGAAGTGCAGTCGGCCAAGGTCGCGCAAACCTTTATGGGCGCTGAGGCCATGTTGCGGAAAAAAACCTACGGCAACTATGCGGCACCGCAGGCCATATTGGAGGCCGTTTATGAAGGCTGTCAGGTGCCGTTTGATCAAGGGCTGGCGATTGAAACGCGTGGCTTTGTACGGCTGCTGTTGTCCGATCAAGCGAACGCACTGATCCGTACGTTTTTTACGGGCTTGCAGCAGGTCAATAAACTCAAGCATCGCCCAATGAATATTGAAAAGCGTCAGTTTACCAAAATCGGTATTTTAGGAGCTGGCATGATGGGGGCCGGCATTGCTTACAGTGCATCCTTAAGTGGCCTAGGCGTGGTTCTGCTAGATACGGAGCAAAGTCAGGCCGAGCAAGGCAAAGCCTACAGCGAAAAACTGCTGAAAAAACGTTTGGCGCGCGGCAAAAGCAGCCAAGAAAAAGTAGACGCGCAGCTCGCACGTATTTTACCCACCACCGACTTTAATGACTTAGCCGGCTGTGACCTGGTCATTGAAGCTGTGTTTGAAGACAGACACATTAAAGCCGACGTCACCGCTAAGGCTGAAGCTGTGCTTGGCAGCGATGCGCTGATGGCATCGAATACCTCAACTTTGCCCATCACCAGCTTGGCTCAAGCGAGTCAGCGGCCGGAGCAATTTATTGGTCTGCATTTCTTTTCACCGGTCGATAAAATGCCATTGGTAGAAATCATCGTTGGTGAAAAAACCTCCCAGCAAAGTGTGGCCTGGGCGTTGGATTTTGTGCAGCAACTGCGTAAAACCCCGATTGTGGTCAACGATAGCCGTGGTTTTTACACCTCCAGAGTTTTTAAAACCTACGTGCTGGAAGGCATGGCACTGTTAAACGAAGGCGTGGCGCCCGCTTTAATTGAAAACGCAGGCAAAATGGCGGGCATGCCGGTAGGGCCTTTGGCACTCAGTGATGAAGTGTCGATGGAGTTGATGGATCGCATTGCCCGCCAAACTCAAGCGGATTTAGGCGATGCTTATACGCCGCATCCGGGCGATGAGGTGGTGGACTTTATGGTTCATCACGCCGATCGCATTGGCAAAAAAGCAGGCCGTGGTTTTTATGACTACCCGGCCGGCGAAGACAAAGCCCTGTGGCCAGGCTTGAGTGAGGCTTTCGTCCCTGCACCGATGCAACCCGAAGTCGAACAGGTGATGCAGCGCTTACTCTATGCCCAGGCGGTCGAGGCGCTTCACTGTGTATCCGAAGGTGTGATCAGTCAGCCTCACGAAGTCGACATCGGCTCGATTTATGGCTGGGGTTTTGCCCCACACACCGGAGGCATTTTGTCGTTTGTCGAAACCATCGAAGGCTTTGACACCTTTATTGCCCGTGCCGATGCGCTGGTGCAAGGCTGTGGTGATCGCTTTCGCGTACCGCACTTAGTGCGTGAGCTGGCAGAAACCGGTGGCAGTTTTTACGCCGCTTGATTTGGACTGTGGCCCGCGCGGCATTACCATAGCGGGCCCAGTTTAACGAGATGCGCTGTGACCAACTCGCTTACGCCCCAGCAACAAGCCGTTGTCGACCACCGTCACGGTCACGCCAAAGTCATGGCGGTGGCGGGGTCGGGTAAGACCACCACCCTCACGCACTTTATTGCTGCCCGCTTGCGCGAGGGCGCATCGCCGCGGCGCTTGTTGGTGTTGATGTACAACAAAGCCGCGCAGCAGGAATTTGCGCACAAGCTCAGCACCTTATTGCCAGGCCAAGCGGTGCCAGAGGTGCGTACCTTTCACGCCTTGGGACTGCGTATTTACCAGCGTTTGATCCAACAAGGGGCGTTGCCTGCTTTCCAGGGCAAGCCACTTAGCAATGGTGAAACCGAAGCGGTGGTATGGCGTTTATTGCAGCAATTGGCGGATGAAGATACCCGCCAGGATATTTTGTCGCAGCGCAAAAAATGGGTTGAGCCGGCGATGGCCTTTATCGACCGAGTTAAAGCCGGGTTAGAGGCACCGGCGGTGGCGTTTGAGCAGTTGCAGCTGCCGTCTCAATGTCGCTTATTTGTTGAACTGTTTGATGAATTTGAGCAATGGCGCCGCCAGCAGCGGCGTATTTCGTTCGCCGATATGCTGTATGACCCGGTGCGTTGCTTGCACGCCAATCCGGCTCTGGCGGCGCAGTTTGCTGGCCATATGCAGTGGATTTTGGTGGATGAATATCAGGACATCAACGCCATTCAACAGTGCTTGCTGGAGCTGTTGCACGGTGATCGCGGCTCTGTCATGGTCATCGGCGATCCAGACCAAACCATTTACGAGTTTCGCGGTTCGCGGCCAGAGTTTATTGTCACTGAGTTTGAGCAACGTCTTGGCAGTGACACAGGGGCCGAGGTGACCACCTATCAGCTACCTCATACGTTTCGCTATGGCCACCAACTGGCCTTGATGGCCAATCACCTGATTCGCCAGAATCAGCAGCGTGAAGATGTCTTGTGCTTGGCACATGCCAGCACCCCAAATACCCAGGCACGTTTACATCTGGCACGTTCTGAACCGGCGTTGCTGTTGAAACTCATTGAAGAAGAGGCCAAACAACGGCCACTCGAGAGCATGGCGGTGATTCACCGGGTATGGGCTTTGTGCGCACAGATTGAACTGGCATTGCTGCAAGCCGGCATTCCCTATCAGTTACAGCATTCACAATCGGTACTGGATCGCTGGGAGTTGCAAATTTTCTGGCAGTTATTTGAGCTGGCCAGCGGTCGCTTTGCCGAGCGCAGTGTAGAACAGCGCCAGCAAGCCTGGCTGCAGTGGCTGACGACGCCATACCCCAAGGTGCGGCGCCCAGCGCTGGAAGCACTGGCGCAGCAGTTGGCCAGCGTCGATCAGTCGTTAGGGGAAGCATTGCAACAGGCACTGCCCGGTGAGTTAAACAAGTGGCAAGCGCAGCAGCTGACACGCAGGGCGGAGGTGTTAAGCAGCGCCGAGCATGTCAATGTCAAAGCCCACCGGCTGGTGGAAGACTACATTCACGCCACCGACCTGTATCAGGGCATGGCCGACAGTGCGTTTTCAGCCCAGCAAATTGAAGACCGCACCCATACCATTCGTGCGTTTGTGCGTTTTTTGCGTGATGCCGATATTGCCGCCAACCAAGCTTGGGACTATTTACAGCAGCTGCGCCAGCAGCGTTTGAATCAGCGCGATGGCGAAGGCATTCAATTAACTTCGGCGCACAAGAGCAAAGGCCTAGAGTGGGATGTGGTGTTTATTCCCGGCCTCAACGAGCATTACTTTCCCTATCAGCCCGACGGCGAATTTACCACGCCTGCCAGTCTGGAAAGTGAGCGCCGGCTGTTATACGTCGCCATGACCCGAGCACGCCATCAACTGCACTTGCTGGCTCCTGCCGCAGGCAATGAACGTGAGCAAGACAAACGCCCCAGTCGCTTTCAGGCCGAAATGCGTTTTCAGCACAGCCGAGCGTTAGCGCGCGCCATTGAACAGCGTGGTACTGCCAAGCTAGTGGTGCACGAAGGGCCGGCGCTGGACTGGTGGCCGCGCTATTTTGACGCCGTTGGTGTGATCCCCGAACTGGCCATTGATACCACCCCGCCACCGCAAGATACGGTCATTGCCCGCAAAGCCCGACCTGAGCCAAAGGGCACGCGCGTAAAGCACCAAAGCCTGGGCGCTGGCATCTTGGTGGCGGAAGATGACAACTACATGCGCATTCGCTTTGAGGGTGAGCAACAAGATCGCATGTTCAAGAAAACCGCCGCCATGGCGCAACTGGAAATCGAGCGATGAAAAAACTGCTGCTGCAACTGATCAATGGCGTGTTATTGGCCGCCGTGGTGTTGGTGGCGTTGGAGATGTTTTGGCGCGGCAGCAGCATTGAGCAGCGCCAGCAGTATTTGCAACAGTGGCCATTGCGTTTGAATCCTGAGGTGTCGGCTTTGCTGCCGCAGGTATTGTGGCCGGCCGAATTTTCTGCACCAACCAGCCCAACTGGCGAGCCAGTGATGACGATGCACGAGCGCGTGGTGGATGTGCAACGGCGCGTACGTTCGCTCACCCATGGCGGCGATGTGTGTGTAAAGCCACCGACGCGCGCCATGGACGAGGTGGAAACTGGCGCCGTCTATCGCTGGACGGATGCCAACGGCAAGGTACATTTTGGCGATAAACCGCAGCAGCAAGCAGAAGATTTAACCAAGCGCTATGGCCAGCAAACGGCCGGTGTGCGCGTGACCTTTGATTATCGCGGCTGGCAAGGTGAACCGACCCTGACCCACGAACTGCGCAAGCAAGCAGAATTATTGCACCGGGTGTTAACGCGTTATCTAGAGCCGGACTACTGGCGCCAGATTGATTTGAACTTAACGGTGTTTGCCAGTCAGGAAGCGTTTGATCAGCATCGTGATCAACAGGGCCATCACGGCGAGTGGGCGGCCTATTACGACGGGCGCGAAAATCGCGCGTTTTTAGCGCGGCAAAATGGCCCAGATGGCATGGAGAACACCTTGCGCATCGCCCGCCATGAAATGACCCACGCCATGATGACGGGCATGCTGGGCTCGACGCCGACCTGGTTGGCAGAAGGCATGGCGCAATATCTGGAGCGACTGCAATGGCAGCTCAGCTCCGCTCAAGTGGCCCCACCGCTGCAGGCGATTGGGCAGCTCAAACAAACCGGGGCGCCGCGGTTTGATGCCTTGTTGGACGTTCGCCACGACGTTTTTAACGGCAGTGAGCAGCAAGGCAACTATCAGCAAAGCGCTGCCATGCTGCACTTTTTGCTCAGTCACGACGCGGGTCGCCAGTGGCTAAAGCAAACTCTGACCGGCTTTGCTCGCCAACCCTGTCGGCCACTGCCTGCGGCTACGGCGTTTCAGCGCTACCCCGGCGGTTTGCGCGCAGTCAATCAAGGTTACCAAGACTGGCTGCAAGCCGGGCGCTTTAACAGTCATTATTATTAGGCGATTGTCAGAAAACGGACGCGGTAATGGTACTTTTTCGTCATTGAGCGTCAGCCACGAACGACAGAGCGGTTTAAATGCCCGTTTTTCCATTGTTATACTGGGCGCTTCGTAGAGTCAGGCCGCTGTATCTTCATGTCGTCTTTGCGTGTAAATCCACACATCCCATGATGGGATCACGAACAACGGACCAAACGATATGACCATTGCTCAGCACAAAGTCGTCACCATTCACTACAAAGTTGTTGACGTCGATAGCGGCGAAACCATCGACTCTTCCGAAGGCGGCGAGCCGATGACTTATTTACACGGCGCACAAAACATCATTCCAGGCCTGGAAAACGCACTGGAAGGCAAAGTCATCGGTGATGAATTCGAAGTGACCGTTGAAGCAGCCGATGCTTACGGCGAGCGCAGCGACGACCGCATCCAGCAGGTACCTATGGATGCATTCCAAGGCGTTGAAAAAGTAGAACCAGGCATGGCCTTTACTGCACAAACCGAGCAAGGCCCGGTTAACCTGATCGTGACTGAAGTTGACGACGCGACAGTCACCGTCGATGCCAACCACCCTCTGGCGGGCAAGTCTCTGGCGTTTAGCGTAAAAGTTGAAGCCATTCGCGATGCCAGCGATGAAGAAAAAGAGCACGGCCACGTTCATTAATAGCGGCCGCCGGCGCTTTATGCCGGTCATTTCGGAGGTCTGCAGACTTTCGTAAACGGCCTTTTTAGGCCGTATTAGCCCAGAGCCTACAGCTCTGGGCTGATGTTTATTTGGTCGTAGCTCTCTATGATTACCCTCCCTGATCTCCCCCCGACCTATTACCACAGCAACTTCCAACAGTTGATCGACCAAGCCCAGCGCTTGTATGCCGATTTGCTCTCTGAACAAGAGCAGCAATGGCTGATGGTCTATCAACAGCTTTCTCTGCCAGCGCAATGCCTGTACGTGCGACTGCTGTCACGCAAAGGCACCTGGTTTCGCTTAGAAAAGCTCCATTACGACGAAATCCCTGAGTTGCCCCAGGCTGCCCAGCAGCTGGCAGACGCCAGCTTTATTCGCTATTGGCACAGCAGCGAACTGGACGCTGAGCAAATACCAAACACCGTCGCTCTTTTCACCAAAGCAGAGCTGGGACAGCGATTAAATATTTCGGGGTGGCGCAGCTTAAGCCGAGCAGATTTGCAACAAGCCGCCGCGTTGTTGCTGCCAGAGCGCTTCCCGCAACTGGTGTTTGAGCCGCTGTTAGAAGTCACCAGCCAAGCTTTTATGGAGCTGCTACAGCTATTGTTCTTCGGCCAATTGCAGCAAAGCCTGACCGAGTTTGTGCTCAGCGACTTGGGCATTTATCGCTATGAAGCGTATTCGCTGCAAGCAGAGCAGCGGCTATTTAATGAGCGCCAGCACATTGAAGCTCACCTGCAGTTTGAGCGCTGGCGTCAACAATTGCCGGAGATTAAAAGCCTGTCTGCGACGCAGCTAATAGAGCAGCTACAGGCGTTGCCCGACGCCACCGATGCCACCATGGCACGGCGTATTGAGCGCTTGCGGTTAATGATGGCGCGGCAGTTAGAGCGCTTAGGTGAGTATGAGTTGGCAGTGCAGCATTATGGTTTGTGCCAGCGCCATCCGGCACGGGAGCGCCAGCTACGGATTTTGCAGCGCCAGCAAGCACCGCAACGCCTGCAGCTGGCAGCCGAAATGCTGGCCAACCCTTGGTCGGAGGAGGAGCGCCAGTTTTGTCAGCAATTTATACCGCGGATGAAATGCCCGCAGCTAGACGTGCCCAATGTCGCGCCGCCCGAGCAGGTGTTATTGCTGGCCGATAGCGATGAGCAAAGTGTGTGGCAGCAGCAGGGCGTTGAGCAAGCGGCGCTGCATGCTTGGCAGCGTGAGCATGGCGGCAGTGGGTATTACGTTGAAAATTATTTGCTCACCAGCGTATTTGGCTTAACGTTTTGGCCGGTGATATTTGCGAGCGTGAGCGGTGCATTTTTTCATCCCTTTCAGCATCGCCCAGCGGATTTATACGAAACCGATTTTCTGAGTCGCCGCCAAGGCGAGTATGACGCTTGCCAGCAGCAGTGGCAGCGAGGTACAGATGCTTGGCTGGCATTGTTAGAGCAGCGCTGGCAGCAAAAAAACGGCATCGCCAATCCGCTGGTGCATTGGCCGGCGCTGGAATGGTTATGGCCCGAGGCATTGCCGCAGGCGCTAGCGACAATACCGCCAGCGCATTGGCAAGCCATGTTTGATTTTATTTGGCGTGATGTGCGCCGCCATCGCAGTGGCATGCCAGATTTAATCTGGTTTGACGATCAAGAAGGCTATCAATGGCTGGAAGTCAAAGGCCCGGGTGATAGCTTGCAAGGCAATCAGCGAGCCTGGTTTCAGTGCTTTGCCCGCCATGGCATTCACGCCCGAGTGCTTCAGCTGCGCTCTTCTTGATCGTGGTCGACATGCACGGCGGTGCCGGCGGCAATGCTCGACAGCAGAGAAACATCATCCAAGGCATCTCCCCAAATATTGCACTGGCTGGCGAGGCGTATTTCACCGTGGCGTGAAATGGGCGTGGGGCCATAGCCAATGGCGATGCAGCTACCGTCGGCCCAGAAGGCCATGTCGCCGGGTTTGACCACATTGACGGCGTTGTCTTCGCGATAGGCGCGAATGGGGCAGTCAAACATGACTTCTTTGCCCCAGGTTTGCACCGTGGCCGTAAAAGGCAAGGCTTGCAAGATGGCGTCAGCCGTCGGAGTACGCCTAAGCACGACGCGTATCTGGCGAGGCTGAGCTTTTCCCTGCTGATCTGGACTGTGAAACTTCAGACGAATTAAGGTCATGGCCGCCGCTCCCACGGATGAAAGACCGCTTTAAGTTAGCAGTCTGAGGAGGCATAAAAAGCGCCTTTACCAGCGGCTGAAACTGTCAATGAGTACCCACTAAACAGCTCGCCAGAAACCTCGGGCGTTAGCGGCGAAGTGTGCCTATGTTTGTGCTTCATGACATTTTATTCGCACGATTTCCTGTTTGATAACCGATGAAAAAAACCGGCATCAGAGCATGCTCTGAGCCGGTAGCAGGTAAGGGGAATGGCTTGTTATCCGGCCCGGCTTAATGCCGGTGCTGCGACGGCCAGGTTAACCGCTCGCAGAATCGCTTGCAGTGAAGCTGCCAAGGTATCGCGATCGCGGGCGACACCGCAGGCTCTTTGACCTCGCACACTGACCTGGACCATGGCAATGGCGGCGGCATCGGAGCCGTGCTCGGTGGCTTGCTCGTCGAACTGCAGTACTTGAATGTCGATGCCTGTTGCTTTGTGAATGGCATCGGCAAAGGCGCTGATGGCACCGCTGCCTTGGCCATGCACCAGTAACATATCGTTATCGTCGCTGACCGACGCTTGCAGGTGATGCTGATTGCCCTGGCGGTCGACTTGATAGCCGGCTAAGTGAAAGCGGCCATCGCGCGGCATAAAGTGCTGGCGGAACAAGGCCAAGACCTGTTCGACTTCCAGCTCGCCTTGATGACGCTCGGCCAACTGCTGCACTGGCGTGGCCAACTCGACTTGTAGCCAGCGCGGCAGCTCAATGCCCAACTGTTGCTCTAATAAATACGCGGCGCCGCCTTTGCCCGATTGGCTATTCACACGAATCACGGATTGATAGGAGCGGCCCAGGTCCTTTGGATCGATGGGCAAATAGGCCACGTCCCAAGGTTCGTCGTCGTCTTGTTGCGCCAGGCATTTGCGAATGGCGTCTTGGTGGCTGCCAGAAAAGGCGGTGTACACCAACTCTCCTACCCATGGGTGACGCGGATGGGTCTTGATGCGGGTGCAACTTTCCACCGTGGCGATGATGTCATCGGGACGGCTTAAATCAAGCTGAGGGTCGATGCCCTGGCTGTAGAGGTTCATGGCCATGGTGACTATGTCCATATTGCCCGTGCGCTCGCCGTTACCCAGCAAGGTGCCTTCAATGCGGTCGGCGCCAGCCAGTAGCGCCATTTCGGCGGCGGCAACGGCACAGCCGCGATCATTGTGGGTATGAATGCTGATGACCAAACTGTCGCGTTGCTGCACATGGTCGCAGAACCACTCGACCAAATCGGCAAAGGCATTGGGAGTGCAGGCTTCAACGGTGGCCGGCAAGTTGATGATGGCTTTGTGCTCCGCACTCGGCTGCCAAACATCGATGACGGCGTTGCACACTTCAACGGCAAACTCGACTTCTGTGGTGGAGAAGCTCTCGGGTGAGTATTGGAACGTCCACTCGGTGGCGGGGTAGCGCTGCGCCTCGTTTTTAACTTTGGCCGCCCCTTGGCGGGCAATGTCGATGATGCCTTGTTGGTCTAAGCCAAATACGCGCTGACGCTGCACCGGCGAGGTTGAGTTATAGACGTGTACAATGGCGCGGCGGGCACCTTCGAGCGCCTCAAAGGTGCGTTCAATTAACTCGTCACGCGCCTGCACCAACACCTGAATGGTGACGTCTTCAGGGATTTGATTGGCTTCGATCAGCCAGCGCACGAAATCAAAATCAGGCTGAGAAGCCGCCGGAAAGCCGACCTCAATGTGTTTGAATCCCAGATCCAGCAGCAGCTGCCACATGTGCTGTTTTTGTTCGACGTTCATCGGCTCGATCAGCGCCTGGTTGCCGTCACGCAGATCAACGGAGCACCACAGCGGTGCTTGCTCGATCTGCTGGTTGGGCCAGCGACGATCTTGCTTGTTGATGGCGGCAAAGCGTTGGTAACGGCGGTGGTTAAATGGCTGACCACGGTGGCTGAAGCTAACCTGGGTGTTCATCTGGGTGTCCTTGGTAGTGGCGAATTCAGTACGGTTGTCGACTGGGTAAGTCGTGTGACTGCAGCCTCTGGTAAAGGCATTTCCCGGCAGTGGCGGGCAGGTTTGGCCTTGTGAGCCAGTGTGCATACTGTAGCTAAAAGCTCTGGCTATTAGTTTGCGAAATGAATAGAGATTTGCCGCTTGATGGGTGAATGATGTCTTTTATTTTCACTATGTTGATACAAATCACCCTTGCCGCTGGATTCTTAACAAATGGCTGTTAACATCAGCCCATTGTCATTGCTTTAGCCTCACCTAGGTATGGGAAAGCCGTTATGAGTAAAGGGGTGGAGTTACCCAAACTAGACCGCACCGATCAGCGCATCCTGAGTTTGCTGCAGCAAGACGGCAGTCTGACCAATTTGCAACTGGCGGAGCGCATCGGCTTGTCGCCATCGCCCTGCTCCAGGCGAGTGAAGGCACTGGAAGAATGTGGCTTGATTGAAGGCTACCGTGCTCACCTTAACGCACGGTTACTTGGCCTGGATTTAATGGCGTTGGTGCACATCAGCATGGATCGTCATACCCCTGAGCGTTTTAAGCAGTTTGAACACACGGTGACGCAATGCAGCAGTGTGCTTGAGTGCTATCTAATTACTGGCCAGTCGGCAGATTACGTGCTGAAAGTGCTGGTGGAGGATATGGACGCTTATCAAGAGCTGCTGCTGGGCACATTAACGCGCATCGACGGCGTCACGGGTGTACATTCCAGCTTTGTGCTGCGTCGCGTGTTGGATCGCTCGGCTTTACCGTTATAAGGAATTGTCATGCAAGCCATGATCAGTCAATGGATGTTACCCGTGGCTCTGGCCGGCATGATGCTGGTGATGGGCTTATCGCTGACGCCGGCACATTTTCGCCAGGTGTTGCAGCGCCCCGGCGAAGTGGCCATGGGTCTGGCTCTGCAATGGCTGCTGCTGCCCATGTTGGCCGTGGGTTGGATTTTATGGCTGCAGCTGCCCCCCATGTTGGCGACGGGCTTGGTGATTCTCGCTGCCTGCCCAGGTGGGGCGACCTCCAACATCATCAGCCACCTGAGCGGCGGTGATGGCGCACTGTCGGTAACACTGACCGCTGTGGTGAGCGTGCTTGCACCTCTGCTGATTCCTTTGTCGATCAACCTACAGCTATCGCTACTTCAGGCCGAACCGTTGGTGCTGCAGCTACCTTGGCTAAAAACTGCGTTGCCTTTGCTGCTGATTACCGCCGTGCCCTTGCTGTTAGGAATGCTGCTGGCATATTGGCAACCAAACTGGGTGCAGCGTTGGCGAGAAGCGTTGAATCGCTTAGCGTTTGCGTTATTTATGGCGCTGGTGGTGTGGATGACGGCGGTCAATTTGGAGCGGTTGCCACAGTTGTGGTCGGCGACGGCGTTGGCGTGTTTGGGGTTATGTGCCTCGGCCATGTTGTTGACCCGCTTGCTGACTCAGCCCTGGCCGCGTCGCACGCGGCAAACCTTGATGGTGGAAGTGGGCATTCAAAACGCCGGCACGGCAATGGTGATTGCGGCCAGTATTTTAGGGCAGCCACAGTTGGCGCTGGTGGCACTGTTTTATGGCATCTTGATGAACGGCCCAGCGTTGCTATTGATTGCCAGGCAGCAATGGCAGCAGGCTCGCTATACTAATGGCTCCACTTGGTCGGAGAAACGCTTTTGAAATCTCATGTGCGCTCGATTGAAAGACGCCTGACCCTCTACGTCATTTTGTTTAGCGTTTCTTTCGGTCTGATCTTCAGCGCCATTCAAATCAGCTACGACTATTTATCTGAGCGCGAGCGCTTTGAAGCATCCACCAATGCGGTATTAAAACGCCAGAGTGGCCCGGCATCGTTGGGGCTTTACAATTACGACTCTGGCGCGCTGCAAACCCTGTTGTCCGCATTATTGTTGAACCAGGGCATTGTGGCGGCCTCGGTGGTGGAAGCTGGCACCCAGTTTCAGGTGCGAGCCGGTTTAAGCGCAGAAGAAGTGGGCACTGACCAACTCCATATTCAGTCCTACATTATTGAACTGCGCGCGCCACAAGTGTTTTCTCAGCGTCGCGAAATTCTCGGCTATCTCACGGTTTGGGTTGATGAGCGACTCATTCATCAAGGCTTTGAAGCACGGGCATCGCTGGCGCTGATTCTGGATTTTCTGCGCAACGTGGTGCTGGCCGCGGTGCTGATTTTGGTGTTTCGCCAGCGATTAACAGGGCCAATACGGCGCCTGGCTGCACGCATCATCGATGTCGACCCGCAGTCGCCCGTGACTGTGCCATTGGCGGTCGAAGAGCCGCTACAACACAGTGAGCTAGACGACCTAGTCGGCAAGATGAATCACTTACTGGCGGCCATGGATGAAGAAATTCATCAACGTCAGCAAGCAGAAACCCGTGTTCGCCAGCTTAATGAGCAACTCGAAGAAAAAGTCCGTGCTCGCACCCAAGCTTTGCATGACTCCAATAGCCAACTACGCAGCAGCTTGGACGAGCTTCAGCGCACGCAAGACTTACTGCTGCAAGCCCAACGCATGGCCTCGTTAGGGCATTTGGCGGCCGGCATGGCACATGAAATAAATAACCCTGTTGCTGTGGTGTACAGCAACATTGCCACCTTAAGTGAATATTTAACTGAGTTGGTTGGCCTGGCGGATCAGTACCAAAAAGCCGAAGGTGACATTGCCAATAAAGCAGTACGAACCGTACTAGAAGAGCTGCGCGAATCGATTGATTTAGACTTCGTGCGGGAAGACGCCCCGGATTTAATCAGAACCTCCAAAGGCAGTTTGGACCGGGTGCGCAATATTGTCAGTGAGCTGAAAACCTTCGCTGTGAATGAAAACAGTGAAAAGAGCAGCGAAGTGCTGCCGCGCTTAGTGGACTCCGCACTGGCCGATATTCATGTCGAAAATAAACAGCAAGTGCGGGTCATTCACCAAAGTGACGGTGCCCCTTCTGTGCCTTGCTTCCCCGATCAGTTGCGAATGGCCATAGGCAAAGTCTTGGTGAATGCCTATGAGGCCATGCCCGGTGGTGGCACCTTAGAAGTCGCTTATGAAAGCGACGATAAATTTATCTCCGTCGTGGTACACGACTCCGGTGTCGGCATGACCAGCGAAGACATCAGCTGTGCCGTCAACCCATTCTTCACCCGCAAAGAAGTCGGCCAGGGCACAGGTATGGGCCTGACCGTTGCTTATAATGTTTTAAGCAACCACGGTGGTGAAATTCAAATAGAAAGCACGCCGGGTAAAGGCACCAGTGTGACTTTAAGGCTGCCTAAAGCTGGGTGAATCTTGCTGCCATACTGACGGTTCGGCATCACTTCAAGTGTCAACATGTATCCACCTTTTGAGCTGATCTTTAACTTCGACCAACTCAATATGACGGGGCTATTGTACACGCTGGTAAGCGCTTAAGTTTGGGGTGATATAATTATTGCTTTTTTGTGTGAGCTTTTAATGGTTGCTGGAAGAATGAGATTTTTGACCTTTTACATGTTATTAGCTGCCTCTTGTCTGAGTATGGCTGACAATGATGTTATTTATAACAAAGGCACTCAGTATTGGTTTGGTAATGGAGTTCCAACCGATCGGTCGAAGGCTTGTGATTACTTCGAGCAGTCAGCGAAGTCGGGCAACCCGTTAGCACAGTTTAATCTGGGTAATTGCTATCGCATGGGAGAGGGACGTAAACAAGATTTAGATCGTGCCATCGAATGGTATGGAAGATCAGCGGAGCAGAATAATTCTGAGGCGATGACGTCTTTGGCAAGTATATATTTGCTGAAGCGATCTGGCTCTGTAGATGAAAAGCGTGTGTTTGAATTGCTCTCAAAGTCTGCAGAAAGCAATAACAAGTACGCCTATTTTATGCTGGGCTATGTATATCACCATGGCATCTATGTTGATCAAGATGATGGCCGAGCAGTTGAGTTTTATCAGCGTGCAGCCAATCTTGGGCAGGTGCTAAGCCAAGTGCTGCTGTCTGTTGCATATCAGCGAGGACTTTATGGGCTGACGGTGGATGTGAATAAGTCTAATGACTGGCGTGAGCTGTTTGTCTTCACTAAGGAGGTGAAGTCGGAGACTTTAACCTATGAAGAGGCGGTTGAATATCTTGCAGACAATAACTTTATCCAGGGCGTTTCTGAATAATTCGGAGCCTGCTCTGGATCGCCAGAGGATTTCAGATCATGAAGCCGGTTTGCCGCTCTAGCAAGGCTACAGCAAAAATCGACGACACAGAGCAGGAGTTCTCTGGCGTTCCCAGTAGGGCGCGGGCGGCAGGCTTCCATAACGTCGTTGGCGGTGTTGAAAAGGGCTGGCTATTTCCTGCTATCGCCGTCTCGTTCTGAACGCCTGCTGCACTCGCGCAGAGCTGTGCAGAATTATTCAGAGGTGCCCTAGGAGAATGGTTGAACGCTCCCTCTGCTTACATAAGCGACTGCTGCCAGCTAGAGTTTCAGCAGTCATAACGGGCCTGATGGTCAGGCTTGATGTTGAATAGCTGTAGCTTGGTCATGTGCGGCGGTGCAGCGCGGCCAATATACATATTTGCGCAAACTGGCGTAATCCAGTAGCGTTGCCGCGAATCACAGATAGGATCTAAAACATGGCGAAAAAATCTTCTTCTGGTGGCTTGGTGTACTCCACAGAATTTGGTCGCGCCTGCCCTGGCTGCCAGCAGCCGGTGGATCAGTGTTGCTGTAGTACAGATGAAGCCCCACAAGGCGATGGTATTGTGCGCATCAGTCGTGAAAGCAAAGGTCGGGGTGGCAAGGTGATGACACTGGTGACGGGTGTGCCGCTCGCCGGTGCCGAGCTAAAGACGCTGGCCAAAGAGTTAAAAAAGAAGTGCGGTGTGGGCGGTGCATTAAAAGACGGCGTGATCGAAATTCAGGGCGATCAACGCGACTTGCTGCTGGCCGAGCTGACGAAACGTGGCTTTACCGTCAAAAAAGCCGGGGGCTAAGCCCCGGCATTGCAGCGTTACGCTGGCTTTAAATGCTGTTCTAACTGAGCACGAATATCGGTGGGTAGGGCCTTGGAGGCTTTTTGGTCATGGTCAAAATGCACCATCACTGCATGGCCTCGTGCGCCTAATGTATCGCCCTGCCAAGCTTCGTGATAAATCACAAAAGAGGTATTACCCACTTTTTCTATCCAGGTGCGAATTTCAACTTCGCTGCCATAAAATAGCTCGCCAACAAACTCGACATCAATTTTAGCGATGATCAAATGCCAGTTTTTAGGGTTTAAATCCGGCGTAAAAAACCGAAAAATTGGCGTGCGTGCTTGCTCAAACCAAACGGGCAATACGGTATTGTTGATGTGCCCCAATGCGTCGGTTTCAGCAAAGCGTGGGTCAATGGTTAAGCGCCACATGGATCATCTCACTGTTGCAAAAGGTGGCTATGATGGCATAAGTCGACCAGCAGGCAAGTGTCGTAGTGGCCAATAACAGCGCCAAGGCTGTCATCAGATTGCCACGCAACTGCCACCACGGTGCCAAATAAGGGCTCTCTGGGCGGGTAGCCCGAAGCCGTAGCGTCGGGCATTTCTAAAGTCGTATTGCCTATCGTGGCCGGCATGGTTATCGCCATTAACTCGATAATGGCGCAAACCCTCTTGTTGCGTGTGGCGGTGTGCCAAGAGCGTGAGTTACAACGGGTGCTTGCATGGTAAACTGTTCTCTGAGTTTGCGGGGCAATGATGATGCAGGATCAAACCAGCGCACCAGGGTGCGACGATAATAGCGACGAACGATTTATGCGTGCCGCTTTGCAACAAGCGCGCTTGGCATTTGACGATGGCGAAGTGCCGGTGGGCGCCGTGGTGGTGCAAGATGGCGCCATTATCGGTCGTGGCTATAACCAACCCATTACCACCATGGACCCAAGTGCTCACGCTGAAATGCAAGCCTTGCGCGATGCCGCCAGTAATATTGGCAATTATCGCCTGCCCGGTGCCACCCTCTACGTCACCGTCGAACCCTGCACCATGTGCACCGGTCTTTTGGTTCACAGCCGCATAAACCGCCTGGTGTATGGTACTCGTGAGCCCAAAGCCGGCGCGGTAGAGAGTGCCCTGCAGTTGCTGCAACAGCCTTTTTACAATCATCAGATTGAGGTGCTGGACGGAGTGTTGGCCGACGAGTGCTCGACCATCATGAGCGAATTTTTTCAGCTACGCAGAGAAGCGAAAAAGCGATTAAAACAGCGGTAAGCGTTGCCGGCTGATTTTAACTGGGGAGTCCCGCTAGCATTGGGATTTTTTCAAGCTCGTCGTCCCATTGTGCTTTGTCTGCCATGGATATGTGGAATGATGGTTTGATTTCTATGTCGGTATCTAGGCTGCCTGCCGGAACGACGAGTAATTTGCCACTCATTTGCACGCTTGGGAGTGCGGAGCCACAGATCATGCAAAAGCTTCTTGAATGCCGTGTTTCTGGCAGGTTAAAGGTTTTTACTTCCTCCGCCCCTGTAAGCCAGTTAAGTGTTGCTGACGTGGAAAAAAGATTGGATGCATGTGCACTGCCAGTATCTTTGCGGCAGCGACTGCAATGGCATAAATAAAAGCTTTCAAAATCGCCCGTGATTTCAAACGCTACTGTCCCGCATAAGCAAGAACCAGAGTGCTTAGTCATAACCATTACCTTTTAATTGAGGTGATCTGTCGGCTAGCCAATACTTAGTGGCCTTAGTTGCAGACCTTAAGACGAACTAGCCTGCCACAAATGGCCGCGGCAGGCCATTTTCTATATTGGTTTACGCTGTTATTCGACCAACCAAGCGCCGTACCCATGGTGCGACAACGGCCACCGTTGGAAAAGCAATGGGCCAGGTAGTAATGCAGCTTTTGGCCCACTGAGCGGCAAAATCAGGGTGAAAGCCCTGTGATAGTATTAAGGCACCTCTGAATAATTCGGTGCCTGCTCTGGATCGCCAGAGGACTTCAGATTACGAAGCCGGTTTGCTGCTCTAGCAAGGCTAAAGCAAAAATCGGCGACACAGAGCTGGAGTTCTCTGGCGTTCCCCTTCGGGCGCGGGCGGCAGGCCTCCATAACGTCGTTGGCAATGTTGAAAAGGGCTGGCCATTTCCTACCATCGCCGCCTTGTTCTGAAAGCCTGATGCACTCGCGCAGAGCTGTACAGAATTATTCAGAGGTGCCTTGATACAAACGCCGATACAATACTGACCATAATGGCCGACAGCAAAGCACTGAATAAAATGGGGGCAAAGCGTGCAGGTATACGCATATCTTTCTCCTTACAATTGGATGGCTTCTTTAGTTGAAACGAGCGAGCTTTTATCACAAGCCAGATAGCACCAGCCCAGAAAGGTATAAGCCCAGCCCGAACACACTGTGGGTGATCAGGCTTTGCACTCGGGCAGAAGTCGGGTTTTTGGTTTTTGAGGCTGCAATGCCGGCGCCCATGCCCGGCTGCATCAAAAAAAACGGGGCGACAACGGTGGCAACGCCGACGGCGATTGCGGGCGCAATACTGGGTGCCAGCATCCATGAGCGGCCAGCTACTGCGATTAACAGGGCAGCGAAGACGACGCCAATCAAATAGTGTGTGGCCCAGCCAATGACGTGCTCGCCATTGACGCGAGGCGCTGCGGCAATGGCTTCATGCTGGAACTGCCCATGCATCATATGGCCGATCCAGCGGCCGACCATGCCGTAGTTTGCCGGGGCGATGCCGAGTAGCCGTTGGCGCAGCAGCCCCCAAATATCCATGATGAGCGTGGCGCCCATGCCAATTAACGCGACGTTGAGCAGATCGTTCATACCCTTCTCCTTTGCTTGTTTTAGTGTGCAACAGCAGATAGCCTATTACTTCAAGTCGACTTTAAGTCAAGGAGAGGTGATGGATATTTCTGAAGTAGCCAAGCGCTCGGGTGTGCCGGCATCGACCTTGCGTTATTACGAGGAAAAAGGGCTGATTCACTCAGTCGGGCGGCAGGGAATACGCCGAGTATTTGCTGCCGACATATTAGAGCGACTGGCGTTGATCGCGCTGGGGCGTGCTGCCGGGCTTTCGCTGGATGAAATCGCCCCCATGCTGGGCGATAACGACGGCCCAGACATTGATCGCACCTTGCTGGAAAATAAAGCCGATGAGCTGGAGCGCTCCATTCAAAAACTCAAAAAAATGCGCGATGGCCTTAGGCATGCCGCTGTGTGCTCGGCGCCGAGTCATATGGAATGCCCGAAATTTCGGCGTTTGCTCGGCCTGGCTGCCAGCGGTGTTATTCATAGTGATGATGCGGTAGGGGTGGTGAAAAAACAGCGTCGAAACTTAAAAAAGATGTCATCGAAAAAATAGCCGAGAAGTAGTTTTGAGCCGACTGGGTAGGATTTTTACGCCAAGCCTTATGCCCTCCTTGAGGTTATCCCTCACGCCGGGCAGGCGAGCGGTTGAAAGTATACATCGAGCCAGTTTCTGCCAGGCAAAAAGCGAGCGGAAGCCTAATCGACAAGCACAGCTTACAAAGTGCACGTGAGCATGGCGAGTCGGACTCGCGCATGAGCGCTGTTTAAACGCCAAGTCCTATGCCCTCCTTGAGGGATCTTATCCCTCACGCCGGGCGGGCGAGCTCCCTGCTTTGCGCTGCGCAGGCCGTGATTCCTTCGTTATCAATGCTGTGGTCGCCGCAACGCCAACAGCCTGCATCCCGGCAGGATGTCGGCTGGTGCTGCCGTCCGGGCAGCCCCTGCGGGCACAGCCATAGCCAACTCAGGCGGCCTGCTAAGGCGCGGAAAACCTAGGTGTGGGACCTAGAATCCGACGGCAGCTTAGAGTGTTCCCGAAGTGAAATTCTGCCTTTGTTTGTTATAAGGCGTCTTCGTTAAAAACGACAAAGTTAGTTTCTGATAAAGACTCATTGTTATCGTCTAAATGCTCATGTTCAAAACCTTCAGGGGCTTCTTCTAACTTTGCTGCAATGTCAGACAGATAGGAAGCGAACTTTCTCAACTCCTCCGGGTTTGAAACACACGTAACTTCTGATAGCACGGAAGGTGTATCTACACCCTGTTCAACTTGTTCTTGCGTATATCCGTAAACTTTCATTGAAAACTCTTTTGTATTCCCTATAACGCCTTTATAACCGGCAGCCGTGCGCGAAGCGCGCTTTAGGCTGTCCAGCCACGAAGTGGCGGTGGTTGCTAAACTTGTTATAAGCCCTGGACTTTGTGCGAAAGATTAATTGTTTGCTCACTGTCTTTTGTAACGACGAGCCAGTCAAATAGAACTTCGCTGTACTGACCTGTAACACCATAGAATTTAGAAACTTTGGTTTGCTCGCCAAAGAACTCATCATCTTTGGCTGATTTCACAGCCTGAATAATGTTTTCCGCAAAGTCTAGTAGCTCTTTTTCTGTGCCAATAAGAAGCGCTTCTTCCCAGCCTGTTTGGGCCGTAATTAGAGGCCCAGCTTTTCTTTCATTGCTCATTGATTATCCATACTGATTTAAGCTTATAACGCCGCCAGTACGGGCCGGAGTACGTAGTGCGGAGGTTCAGCCCCGAAGGGGTGATTGTGTCTGGCCTTGTTAAATGTTTTGATTGGCTAGATATCATTGTTTACTACCTTGCCGTATTTTTTAAGATAATCACACAGGGCTTTGTTCAGTTCGGTGATTTCTACGAGCATATCAAACTCTCTGCCGCCGTCTAGCTTATAGCTAACACTCTCACAACCATTGAATATTTCCACCCAGAAATCTTCAAATGGAATTCTCGATGACTCAAACCATTCCTTTACATCTTTTTCGCTATAACTAGGTTTATTGTTCATAATCCGATTGGACATTTAACGCTTCAAACAGGGGTGCACGTTAGTGCGTCCCGTCCGAAGGGCCTTGCTGCTTTGATTTGTTAAGTTCTGACGCCACCACTGAATCTGAAGCCTTGTTCTTTAGCAATTGATATAGCTGAGTTTCGGAAAATCCTATACCTAAAGCGAAAGCAGCAAATAAAAGACCAAGGAACCAACCCCACAAACCTACAGGGGCATGTTGGTAAAGCCACTTTAATGTAAATTTTTGAGGATATGGAATTTCATTTGCATTGGCTTCTTTCTCTGTTGGTTTTTGCTCAGGTTGAAGCTCGAGCTTGGTAATTGCTTGGTTTACCACGCCAATAGATTCTCCAAGTGCGTCATAATGTTCACGCCCCATACGATATGCTGATTTAACATGATCAGACCAAAATACAAATTTCTTGTACAGCGCCTCATCAAACTCGAGCAGGGGCGCTACGCTATCTGACCATGGAAGGAACTCATCATGGCTTGCGAACGCGTTTGTGTCACCACGCACTTTTTGAAGTTCTTTCAGTCTGCTCAGCACTTGATTATTCATAGGAAACTTAACAGCTTAATAGTGTGCATGCCTTTTTTTCCAACTAGAACTATTTGAGGAATGTATCGTAAGCTATTGATTTAAAGCTGATTAACTTGCTTTCTTTCACAATTCTTCCTGGGAAAACGTGCGTGCCTACTATCCACACCTCAAAGCTCTGGTGCTCAAGAACTAGGCTCTTGATTTTTCTGGAGTTTAAGCTACCACCCTATGAAAATACAGGCAAGCTAGTCAGGAGAGAGTGCCAGGTTTCTGCGTTCTTGCAAAATATACTGGTTGTCTATCAGTATTCCTTTACATTAGGTCGCACCATATTTTACCCGTATCATCTGCTCTGGAGCAATATCCACTCGAAGTTTTAAACTCGCTTTCTCGCCCAGGTTTTACGCGCCTTAGCAGGCCGCCTGAGTTGGCAATGGCTGTGCCCGCAGGGGCTGCCCGGACGGCAGCACCAGCCAACATCCTGCCGGGATGCAGGCTGTTGGCGTTGCGGCGACCACAGCATTGGCAACGAAGGAGAACGGCCTGCGCAGCGCAAAGCAGGGAGTTCGCCCGCCCGGCGTGAGGGATAAGATCCCTCAAGGAGGGCATAGGGCTTGGCGGAAAAGCAGTTGTATGAGAAAAATTCAGCATAGCCGTATGCAACTGAACTTCGTAACACCATTGGCGCGACATCTATTTTCTGCTGTGAACTCGCTCTCGCGTCCAAACTCCATGCGCTTAGCTACCCGCCACCTTTGCCATCACTCCCCACCCCCAGTAAAGTAAGCCCCCACACTTTGGGGAAATAACAATAATGACATCTCCTAGCATGACCACGCAGGCTTTAAAAACGCTATTGGCTTTTACTTTGGTGCTCATCGCTGGCTGTGCGCCGGTGAAAGAGCAATTGTTCGATTGGGGGCTGCAAGCGGAGCGCTCGCTGTCGGATTTAAATCTGCATTATGTGGAAGCTGGGCCGCATCGCTGGGCCTATTTGGATTCTGGCCACTCAAATGACTCGCGCCCGGTATTGCTGCTATTGCACGGTTTTGCCGTGGATAAAGACAATTGGCTGCGGTTTGCGCGGCACTTACCTGATTACCGCATTATTGCGCCGGATTTTCCTGGCCACGGCGATAGCAGTTATTTGCCAGAGTTGACTTATGGCTTTTCTCAGCAAAGCCAGTGGTTGTGGCAGTTTATGCAGCAGTTAGAGCTGTCCTCGGTGAATGTGTTGGGTAACTCCATGGGTGGTGGCGTGGCCTTGCTGTTGGCGCAGCAGCAGCCGCAGGCGGTTAACAGTTTGATCTTGATGGATGCGGCGGGGGTGTTTCCACCGCAGCAAAGCGAGTTTCAGCAGCGCTTGGAAGCGACGGGTGATAACCCTTTGGTGGTGAACTCCAAACAAGACTTTGAAGATTTACAGGCGTTTGCATTGGAGCAACCGCCGTTTTTGCCGTGGCCAGCCACGGATGTGCTGGCGCAGCGAGCGATGGCGCGCAGTGCGATTAATCGTAAGATTTTTGCCGACATCATGGCCGAGACGGAGCAGCTGCAAGTGAGTAAAGAAAACTTGCAGTGGCTTGCGCAAATCACTACACCCGTGCTGATTATTTGGGGTGAGCAAGACAGGGTATTGGATGTCAGCAGCGTAGAGGTATTTCGCCAGCACCTGAAAAATACCGAGAGTTATATTTTGCCCAACGTCGGCCATGCGCCGATGCTAGAAGTGCCGCAGCTCAGTGCGCAGCTGGTACAAGCGTTTTTAGCAAAGCTACGCTAGTGCCGTTATAGCAGTGGCGGCACGGTGGTGGTGAGCAAAGACAGCATTTGCTCGTCAGTGGTGACGGTTTGCGGCTGCTGGTCGTTCCACACCAGTACGTCGTAATAGCGACGAATATTTTGCACATATTCCACGGGCTCGTGGCCGCGCGCATAGCCGTGGCGGGTATGGCGGTAGTAGCGCTTTTGCGTCAGCAGTGGCAAGGCTTCTTTAACGTCCATCCAGCTGTTGGGGTTGCCACCCATTTCGCGGGCAATTTTGCGCGCATCGCTTAAATGCCCATAGCCGACGTTATAAGCGGCCAGCGCCATCCAAGTGCGGTCTGGTTCGTTGACGCTTTTTAAGCGCTTGCGCAATTGCGCCAAATAGCGACTGCCACCATTAATGCTTTGCAGTGGATCGAGGCGGTTGCGCACGCCCAGCTCTTTGGCGGTGGTGCGGGTGAGCATCATCAGGCCGCGCACGCCTGTGTGGCTGCGAGCGTTGGCGCGCCAGTGGCTTTCTTGGTAGCCGACAGCGGCCAGCAAACGCCAGTCAAATTCGTGCTGGTCGGCGGCTTTTTTGAAGTGCTCTTGATACTTGTGCAGCTTGCGATCAGCCTGATTCAAAAAGTGAATGGCGCCGACGTAATCGAGTGACTCCAAGTGGCCGTAGTAGCGCTCAGCCAACCAGGCGAGGCGAATCTGGGTTGTGTGCTGGGTGAAAAAATCATTGGCCGCTTTATGAAGGCTGTCGTCACGGCTGTGAGGGAAGGCCCAAGCAATCGGCTGCGGCGACACCAGCTCAAACGCCACCGCCAAATTGGGGAAATACGCTTGCAACAAATCAAATTCGTTGGAGTCGATGACGGTGTAGTCCAGCTGACCAGCTTCGACCAGGTGCAGCAAATCGGTAACGCCCAGGTCGTCGGTTTCACGCCAGGTCAGGGCGGGTTCTTGCTCGCGCTGAATCTGCCGTAAACGCTGTGCATGGCTGGAGCCTGCGCTGACCACAAGGTCGCCTTCACCCAATGCACTGATGGACTCAGGCTTGCCACGGCCACGGCGATACACCACCTGTTCGGTTACGTACATATAAGGTTCGGCAAAACGCACCCAGCGCTGGCGTTCAGCGGTAATGGTTAGGCCAGCAGCAGCAAAGGTCGCTTGATTGCGATCTAGCAGGCTGAATACATCATTTAAGTTATCAGCGACCACCACGCGCAGCTCAACCCCAAGGGAATCGGCAAAGGCTTTGGCCAGCTCGTATTCGTAGCCAACATCGCCACTGCGGTCTTGGTAATAAGTAGTGGGGCTGTTGCGGGTGACCATCACCAGTTCACCGCTTGCTTGAACGGTTTCTAACTGGGTTGGACGAATGCTGCCGGTCAGCGCCAGCAAGCACAGCATTGCCACCAATGTTTTAGTTGTTAGACCAAATAAGCCGCGAACCATGAAAACCCTAAAATTGTGCACTATTTTGGTGCATTGCAGTCAACGGGCGACCATTCTAGCGTGGCGTTTGCCTAAAAAACAATCATGACCGCTGTGAATCTGACCAGTGGTTGCCTATTACTTCTTAGCAGTGTGAGGTAAGTCATTGAATTAGAATGTTTTTTCCTGCATCAAATTTTATGTTGCTGTGGCAGCAACAAAGCCGGGCTCGACAGGTGTGACTGATCCGTCATTCTTGACAGTTAAGGCGGTTTTGGTCGGGCATTGGCGCTGTTGTTTATATAAAGGTTGATGAGGAGTCGATAAGGGTAAGCGCATAAATTGGAAGGGCTTCGCCGGCGGTTGAATCCTGACCGACTGGTTAGCTTGGGCTGCCTGTCAGCCCAGCAATGGCGGTGCTTGCAGCCGCCTGGGTGGCTGCAGAATGGATGGAGAGTGGCTGGAGAAAACGGGGGCAATCCAGTATGATTCGCGTCTTTCCGAACCACCGCTCCCAACCCTCTGGAGTTCATACCATGCTGACACTGCGTGGCGCGCCGGCGCTTTCTGACTTTCGTCAAAACAAGATTCTGAGCAAGTTGCAGCAGGCCGATGCCGCTGTTACCTCGGTTTATGCTGAGTTTGTTCATTTTGCCGATCTCTCTGCTGCGCTGGCAGATAATGAGCTGCAGGTACTGGAGCGTATTTTGCGCTATGGCCCTAAAGCCGAGGTGCAACAAGGCCAGGGTGAAGCCTTTTGGGTGGTGCCGCGCTTTGGCACCATTTCGCCTTGGTCATCCAAAGCCACCGACATTGCTCACAACTGTGGTTTGGAAAAAGTCCTGCGTTTAGAGCGCGGCATCCTTTATTACGTAGAGGGTGTGACGCCAGGCAACCGCGACGCCATTGCCAGTGCCCTGCATGATCGCATGGTGGAAGTGGTGTTGGCCGAAGCGAGCCAAGCTGAAGCGCTGTTTTCTCACGCTGAGCCTGCGCCGCTGGAAAGCATCGACATTTTGGCCGGTGGTCGTGATGCCTTGGTGGCCGCCGATCAACATTTGGGCCTGGCACTGGCCGATGATGAAATCGACTATTTAGTCGAGAGCTTTATCAAGCTCAATCGTAACCCTACCGATGTTGAGCTTATGATGTTTGCCCAGGCAAACTCAGAGCACTGTCGCCATAAAATCTTTAACGCCAGCTGGACCATCGATGGCGAACAGCAAGATAAATCGCTGTTCCAGATGATTAAAAACACCTACGAGTGTTACAGCGACAATATTTTATCGGCTTATAAAGATAATGCCTCTGTGATCAGCGGCCATAAAGCCGGACGCTTTTTCCCGAATCCAGATAATAGAGGCTATGCGTATCACCAAGAAGATATGCATATTTTAATGAAGGTCGAAACCCACAACCACCCGACCGCCATTGCCCCACACTCGGGTGCCGCTACTGGTAGCGGTGGTGAAATTCGTGACGAAGGTGCCACCGGCCGCGGTTCTAAACCGAAAGCTGGTTTGACCGGCTTTACCGTCTCTGACCTTAAAATTCCAGGTTTTGAACAGCCGTGGGAAAGCCAGTACGGCAAACCAGAGCGCATTGTCTCAGCCCTCGATATTATGCTGGAAGGCCCGATTGGTGGTGCTGCTTTTAATAACGAATTTGGCCGTCCGAATTTGAACGGCTATTTCCGTACCTTTGAACTGCAACACGATGGCGAAGTTCGTGGTTACCATAAGCCGATTATGATTGCCGGCGGCTACGGCAATATTCGCGGCGAGCATGTGCAAAAAGGTGAGATTCCCGTTGGCGCCCGCCTAATTGCGTTGGGTGGTCCAGCCATGCAAATTGGCCTCGGTGGTGGTGCGGCATCCAGTATGTCGTCGGGCCAGTCTAATGCCGATTTGGATTTTGCTTCGGTACAGCGCGAAAACCCAGAAATGGAGCGCCGCTGTCAGGAAGTGATCGACCGCTGCTGGCAGTTGGGCGATGACAACCCCATTGCCTTTATTCACGACGTCGGTGCCGGTGGTTTGTCCAACGCTTTTCCTGAGCTGGTCTCGGACGGCGGTCGTGGTGGTCAGTTTGAGCTGCGCAACGTGCCTAACGACGAGCCTGGCATGAGCCCGCTGGCGATTTGGTGTAACGAATCCCAGGAGCGTTATGTGATGGCCGTGGCCGAAGCTGATATGGAGCGCTTCGATGCCATCTGCGCACGCGAGCGTTGCCCCTATGCAGTGGTCGGCATTGCCACGGAAGAAGAACATTTAACCGTTAGCGACAGCCACTTCGATAACAAGCCCGTTGATATGCCGCTGCAGGTATTGCTGGGTAAACCGCCACGTATGCACCGTGATGCCACTTCACGTGAGGTCAAAGCTGAAGCCTTTAATAGCAGCAGTATTGATTTGGCCGAAGCGGCTAAGCGTGTACTGACGTTGCCGACGGTGGCGTCGAAAAGCTTCCTGATTACCATTGGCGACCGTTCTATTACCGGTACTGTGGCGCGTGATCAATTTGTTGGCCCTTGGCAGGTGCCGGTGGCCGATGTGGCGGTGACGACCTCCTCTTATGACACCTACGCCGGTGAAGCCATGGCGATGGGTGAACGTACCCCGGTAGCACTGCTGGATTCGCCGGCGTCGGGTCGTTTGGCGGTGGCCGAAGCCATTACCAACTTGGCGGCAGCGCCGATTGCCAAATTAGCGGACATTAAAATGTCGGCTAACTGGATGTGCGCCGCTGGCCACGACGGTGAAGATCAAAAACTGTACGACACGGTCAAGGCTGTGGGCATGGAGCTGTGTCCTGAATTGCAGGTGACCATTCCCGTGGGTAAAGACTCGATGTCGATGAAAACCCGCTGGCAAGAAGATGGTGAAAAAGGTGAGATCGAAAAAGCGGTAACGGCGCCAATGTCGCTGATTATTACCAGTTTTGCGCCCGTCACCGATGCACGCAAAGTGTTAACGCCGCAATTGCGCGCTGATAAGGGCGAAACCGACCTGTTATTAATTGATTTGGGCCGTGGCCAAAATCGTTTGGGCGCTTCATGTTTGGCTCAGGTATATGGCCAAGTGGGCAGTGTGCCGGCCGACTTAGACGACGCTGAAGATTTAAAAGCCTTTTTTGCCGTTATGCAGGGGCTCAACCTGGATGGCAAGCTGCTGGCCTATCACGATCGCTCCGACGGTGGTTTGTTCGCCACCCTAACGGAAATGGCCTTTGCCGGTCACCTAGGGCTGGATATTAAGATGGACCTGCTGGCCGACAGCGAAGACGAGCTGGCAGCGGCGTTATTTGCCGAAGAGCTGGGCGGTGTCATTCAAGTACGCCGCGACGATCTAGAAGAAGTGTTAGCGCAATTTGAAGCCGCAGGTCTCGGTGATTGCACTCAGGTGATTGGTAGCATTAACGATGACGACCAAATTACCTTTAGCTTCCAGGACGAAGAATTCCTTAGTGAATCGCGCGTTAACTGGCAGCGTTTATGGTCGCAAACCAGCTATGAAATGCAGGCCCTGCGTGATAACGCTGATTGTGCCAAGCAAGAATTTGACGCGCTGCTAGATGCCGATGATCCAGGCTTAACGGCGGAACTGTCTTTCGATATTAACGAAGACCCGGTGAAAGAATTATTAGCCTCTAATTCTTCTGCTTCTGAAGCTCCTAAAGTGGCGATTCTGCGTGAGCAGGGTGTGAATGGCCAAATCGAAATGGCCGCTGCTTTTGATCGCGCTGGCTTTACCGCCATCGACGTTCATATGAGCGATATTCTCTCCGGTAACGTTACCTTAGATCAGTTCCGTGGCTTAGTGGCCTGTGGCGGCTTCTCTTATGGTGACGTATTAGGCGCGGGCGAAGGCTGGGCCAAATCAATTCTGTTTAATGAACAGGCGCGTGAGCAATTTAAAGCCTTTTTTGAACGCGGCGATACCTTTGCACTCGGCGTGTGCAATGGCTGTCAGATGCTGTCGAACTTGCATGAGTTGATTCCAGGTGCCGAGCACTGGCCGCATTTTGTGCGCAATATGAGCGAGCAATTTGAAGCCCGTGTGGCCATGGTGGAAGTGCAAGAATCCGACTCTGTCTTCCTGGCAGGCATGGCTGGTTCACATATACCGATTGCCATCGCTCATGGTGAGGGACGTGCTGAATTTGCTAACGAGTCAGATATTGATGAGTTGGCCGGTCAAATCGCTCTGCGTTACGTCAATAATTATGGTGAGGTGACCGAGCAATACCCAGCCAACCCAAATGGCTCGCCGCAGGGCATTACCGGCCTAACAGCGAATGACGGCCGCGTTACTATTATGATGCCGCACCCAGAGCGGGTATTCCGCACCATTCAAAATAGCTGGGCACCGGATCATTGGGACGAAGACGGCGCTTGGATGCGTATGTTCCGTAACGCCCGAGTATGGTGTGAGGAAAACTAACGGAGTGTGTCTGTTGGTGTAAAAAACGGCCGCTATAGCGGCCTTTTTTATTTTTGCGTGTTTGTTGCGATTTATAACTAAAATGTAGCTTAAATATGATTGCTGCAGAACAGTAAGGCTAAGTGAAAATATGCCGACTTCAACTCGCTTAGGGCACAATGATCTGGCTGTCTGAGTAGTGCAGTGTGAGTAATGTAGTCTGGATCGCGCGTTTTATTCATGCAGAACCTTCTGCGCTTAGCTTGCGAAAAGACTTTCTTGGTTACTGTGATTTTTTGGCGGATATCGTTTCTTATCGTAGCTCCTGATATCTGACTTGATAGGCTCATTCCTCGCTGGCTGAACAAAAGGGTTCTATAAGGCTAGTAACACCAGTGGGTGCTTTAGTGTAAAATATCGGCGGAAATGGAGTTGATTTTTATAAATATGAATAAGGAAACCTGCCAAATGAGATTAGCGCTGTTAGCATTTTCGGTCACTGCCTCCATCTTATCGGGCTGTGGTGGGTCAGACTCTGGCTCGTCATCTGATCCGGTAGCTGTTGATCCCGATCCAGTCACTGTCGAACCTGATCCTATTCCGCCTGCTGACAATACGCCAACCGAGAATAGCTCTATTTTTAGAGAACTAATGGGTGGTGGTTCCCATATGTGCGGCATAACAAAAGACGATGCACTCTATTGCTGGGGCGAGGATGCTGTCGGTGAAACAGGTATTGCAGAAAACTTGGAAAAGGGTTCGCTTCGCCCAACGAAAGTGGCTGATTTGCCACCGGTAAAGCAAGCCGTTGGTGACTATGGACGTACCTGCGTCGTTGATGAAGCGAACTTGGTTTGGTGCATGGGAATCGGACGAAATGGGTGGGGTAATGACGCCAACGAACGTGATATTCCTATGCAGCCATATCAAATGTTCGAACTGGCACAAATCGACAGGCTAGCAATAAGTCAGGATGCCGTTTGTGCACAACAAGTGGGTGCAAGCATGTATTGTTGGGGGAAAAATGCCAACAACAGCCTGAATGTCGCCAGTGATTCAGCCTATGTTGTATTCCCAAGCGAGTTTGCATGGGGAGATTTAGACAAAAATAGCTCAGTGGCCATGGCGTCGGGCAGTACTTGTCTATTGCCGGAGAGCGGAATCCCATACTGCTTTGGATACAATCATGATGCTAGTTTAGGGACAGCCAGTGATAATGACTATGTCGTCACTCCGGAGCCTGTGGTGATGCCAGATAATGTTCGTTTTTCAGACATTGTTGCAGGCTTTGGCTATTTTTGTGGTGTGAGTCAAGATAAAGAGGTTTATTGTTGGGGCTATTATGGAGAATCCAGCGATAACGAAGTTGAACGTATCAGGGCGCCAAAAAAAGTTGATGCTGTTGATAATGTTGAGTCACTGGCTGCTGGATATAATGGCGGCTGCGCATTGACATCGGGTGGTCAGGTAAAATGCTTTGGCGGCAATGAAACTGGCCAGCTACTGTATGGAAATGCATCTTCAGGCTGGATAAATGAGGCTGTAACGATTTCATTGCCGGGCAGAGCAGTGGCAGTGGCATCTTCGGAATACTTCAATTGTGCTATCGGTGATGAAGCATTTGATGGCGATGTTATTTGCTGGGGTGATATTGCTTCTGAAAATTATCTAAGCCGAGATCCTGCTGTGGATAGAAGGAGCTTTGGCACAATTCGATTAGAGAAGGCAGTTCAGCCCTAGCTTGATTGAGCTTGTGGTGGTCGGCGAACGTCGATTGCCACAAATTTAGCCATTAAATCTATAGCCTTGAATGTCGTCTTCATTTTTAATATTTGGGGGTGGGGTATTAAAGCTGCACATGCTAGAGGATTTGCTAACTAATTCCGTGGGTTTGACCTTGTCTCGATTTATCAGGATGGCAAGAATTGGCTAAGTTCGAAAAGACACTTTTCCTATTGATCAATAGAAGGCTCCAGTTGCGGGTGTCTCGAATTATGTATTTCAGTTTTATATGTCTATGCAGAATTTCAATTATTTTGTGCATCACACAGAAAGCTGATTAGCTGAAATTGTAAACATTAAAAACAATCGTTCATAACCAGGTGGCTTGTTGTTGCTGTATGAATTGGTCGACAAGCCGCCAGTATTCTCAGAGAAAAACCCCTCTCTTAACTGACCAAACTGCCATCACCTCTCGCCGCTATTTCTGAGAGATGTTTTGGTATGTCCAAAGGTGCCGCAAGGTAGACAACCTCCACAGTAAGCGTTTAAATCGTAATCATGTGATGTACGTTTTCACAAAAATATGGCCCGGCCGGAAATAACCTTCCGACCTCATAACTGTCGATGATCGCCACAAGCGAACGTCACCGACTTTACAAGAAATGCCTGTAGCTCTGATCGGCTGATTGGTCGGCTGATTGGTCGGATGATAGGTCAGATTACAGGCGCATAATATAGTCAAGGACGCATAAGGTTTACCCATCCTGAGCGTTGAGGGTGTTAACTATGGGCAGTACTGCACACAATATCGTTATCGAAGCCGTTCCCGGCTCCAAATACACGGCCAAAACGCCGGATGCGAATGGCCTGATCCACTATACCGCGGATGAAGACGTGGTCTGGAAAGACCTGATTGAACGCCAGCAAATCGCCGTTCAGGGCGTTGCTTGTCAGGAATTTGTCCATGGCATGGAGTTGCTTGAATTACCGCAAGATCGTATTCCTCAGTTGGCAGAGGTGTCAGAGCCACTTGCTTATGCCTCGGGCTGGAGTGCAGCGGCGGTGCCCGCACTGATTCCCTTTACTACGTTCTGTCATTTGCTCGCCAATAAGCGCTTTCCCTGCGCGACCTTTATCCGCACACGGGAAGAGCTGAACTATCTAGAAGAGCCGGATATTTTTCACGAAGTGTTTGGTCACTGCACCATGCTCACCAACCCCAGTTTCGCGGCGTTTACCGAGGCCTACGGTAAGCTCGGTCTGGAAGCCAATGACGTGCAAAGAACCTTCTTGGAACGACTGTACTGGTTTACCGTGGAGTTTGGGCTGCTAAAAACGTCTGCAGGCATGCGCGTTTATGGTGGCGGCATTTTGTCATCCATCGGCGAAACCCAGTACGCCTGCAGTGACACACCGGACCTGCGCCCGTTCAATGTTTTGGATGTGTTAAGAACGCCTTATCGCATCGATATTATGCAGCCCATTTATTATGTGCTGGAAAGCATCGATGACTTGTTCAAAGTTGCGCACATGGACCTGTTCTCAGAGATGAAAAAAGCCGAACAGCTGGGCATGTTTGAGCCGGAGTTTCCTCCTAAAGCCTGACCTGTGTTAGCCAGTTGAGTGCTTGAAAGCGTTTTCGAAAACCGCTGCAAGCACTCTTCAGCCTTCAAACTGCTGAAATGCCTTGCCCACAAGGTCTGCAATAATGCCACCGGCTTTGCCCAGCGGTGGCTCATTGCGATAAACCAACATGGGGGTAAAGGACACCCGTGAACCGGCGCGATAATCAAGCTCGATCAGGCTGCCTTCGGCCAACTCTTTTGACACCTGGAATACCGGCATCCAGCCAAATCCAAGGCCCATTTCAATGGCGGTTTTCTTGGCTGAAAAGCTGTGCATATAAAACACACGGTCGCCACCAAACTGCATGGAATCTGATCGAGATGACGCGTGCTCACTGGTGTCATTGATGGTCAACTCGACATGGTCGTGCAGCTGATCCAGCGCTATGTTCTGTACACCCGCCAGAGGGTGATGGCTGGCTGCGACCAGCACCAGGCTAACAGGCGTTAGCGGCACCGCCGTGAGCGAAGGGTGCGGGGTATAGTCCTTGGCCAGCATGATGTCTGCCTTGTCCTTCTCAAAGCGCATCTGCACGCCTCCCAAAGCCTCCACCTTGACTTGAATGCGTGTCGGAATGTCACGGTCCGCCAACGACTTGAGCGCGCCCATAATGGGCACCATGGGCAATGCGCCGTCGATGACCAGCTCCAATCGCGGCTCCCAGCCTTCGGTGTAGCGCTCGGCAAGATTCTCTATGCGTTCGGCCAGCTGCAGCATGCGTTGGGCCTCGGCCCAAAGTGCCTGGCCTTTGGGCGTGAGGGTGGCACGGTAGCGGCTGCGGTCAAAGATCTCGATGTTCAGTTGCTGTTCCAGCTTGCGGATCTGGTAGCTCACCGCTGACTGGGCTTTATGCAGCTTGTTGGCGGCTTTGGCGAAGCTGCCTTCCTGAATGATGGTGTCCAAGACCCTCAGCGCTTCCATATCCACTTTCATCGGCGTACCTGTCAATCTCCATGAGTATCGAACTATATCTAACGAATAGATGGAGATGATGCAAATATTATTCTTTTTTTAGTTCGTGAACGACACACAATGAAGGCATCGATCAGTTTACGGACGAGGCTGTACGCATGCCGTTTTATGTCAAACAAGGTGATTTGCCTGCCAAGCACCACGTTACGTTTTACAAAGGTGCCCACCACCCAGGTGTTCAGGCGGGGCAGGAGGAGGAGTTATACCGCGAAGAGCTGGTATCGACTCATGGCTTTGCCAGTCTGTACAGCACCAAGTATCACCACAACATGCCAACCAAAAGCCCTGCGGTTGAGCGCTTGCATATAGAGCACGGTGCCTTGTGGCAAGACAGCTTGGTGCAAAATTATAAATTGGATAGCCGCAAAGCGGACCGCCAGGGCAATTTTTATAACGCCCGCAATCGTCTTTTTTTCAATCAAGACCTGTCGATTCACACGGCTCGGGTGACAGAGTCTACCGATCAGTTTTATCGCAACGCCTACGCCGATGAAATTATTTTTGTTCACGAGGGCGAAGGTGAGTTGCTGTCGGAATACGGTCGCTTGGAAGTACGGCAGTGGGACTATTTGGTCATTCCACGCGGCACCATATACCAGCTTCATTTTAATAATTACGACAATGTTCGTTTGTTTATTGTTGAAGCGAACTCCATGGTGGAGATTCCCAAACATTATCGCAATGAATACGGCCAGTTGCTTGAAACCGCGCCTTACTGCGAGCGTGATATTCGAGCACCACAATTGATGGACCCAATCGTGGAGCAGGGCAATTTCCAGGTGATCAGCAAATACCGGGATCAATACCAGGCGCATCAGCTGCAATGGCATCCGTTCGACTTGGTGGGATGGGACGGCTATCTCTACCCTTGGGCATTTAATATTAAAGATTTTCAGCCCATCGTTGGCAAAATTCATCTTCCGCCTAGCATTCATCAGGTATTTGGCGGCCGGGGATTTGTGCTGTGTAATTTTGTGCCCCGTCTGTACGACTTCCACCCTGAGGCCATACCGGCGCCTTATTACCACTCCAATGTTGATAGTGATGAGGTGCTGTATTACGTCGATGGCGACTTTATGAGTCGCACCGGTATCGATGCTGGCTACATCACTTTACACCAAGGCGGTGTGCCACACGGCCCCCAGCCTGGCAAAACAGAAGCGTCCATCGGCGCCAAGGAAACTCAAGAGTATGCCGTAATGGTGGATACCTTTGCACCGTTACAGCTGACCGAACACGTTAAAAACACAATGGCTGGCGACTATCACCAGTCGTGGCTCGAATCTGAACAACCTAAATAAATAACACAGCTAAAAATAACAAAGACATCAAGCGAGGTAGCACCATGAATACTCAGTTTACACCAGAGCATCAGGCAGAAGATTCGCAAAGCAACCCACTGGGGTTGCGTGGCATTGAATTTACCGAATTCGCTACACCCGACAGTGATTTTATGGAAAAAGTGTTTTTGGACTTTGGCTTTTCCAAGCTAAAGACGTTCAAAAATAAGGATATCCTGTACTTCAATCAAAACGATATTCACTTTCTGATGAATAACGAGCGCAAGGGCTTTTCTAAAAGCTTTGCTGAGCGCCATGGTCCAGCGATCTGCTCGATGGGCTGGCGTGTTGATGATGCCAACTATGCCTATGAACAGGCAGTCAAGCGCGGTGCAAAACCGGCGGACGATGCGGCCAAAGATCTACCCTATCCGGCCATCTATGGTATTGGCGACAGTCTGATCTATTTTATTGACCTATTTGGTGACAAGGGCTCCATCTACGAGACGGATTTTGAAGACCTAGAGCAGCCGGTTAAGGTGGCTGAAAAGGGCTTTATGAACGTCGATCACCTGACCAATAACGTTTACAAAGGCACCATGGACAAATGGGCCAACTTCTACCGAGATGTTTTTGGCTTTACCGACGTTCGCTACTTTGACATTCGCGGTAAAAAAACTGCGTTGATCTCCAATGCACTGAAGTCGCCTGATGGCAGCTTCTGCATTCCGATTAACGAAGGCAAAGACGACAAAAATAACCAGATTGATGAATACCTGAATGAGTACCAAGGACCTGGTGTTCAACATTTGGCGTTTGCCTCCAGAGACCTGCTGGCTTCGCTTGATGCGATGGAAGGGACCAGTATTCAGACGCTGGATATCAATGATGATTATTACGATCAGGTGTTTGACCGTGTTCCGAATGTGACCGAAGACCCTGCCCGCATTAAAAAGCATCAAGTGTTGGTGGATGGCGATGACGAAGGTTATCTGCTGCAGATTTTTACTAAAAACCTGTTTGGGCCCATTTTTATCGAGTTAATCCAGCGCAAAGAGCACCTTGGCTTTGGCGAAGGCAACTTCCAGGCACTGTTTGAATCCATTGAGCGGGATCAGCAGGCCCGTGGTGTTATTTAAGGGGGCTGTATGAAACTTGCCAGTCTTAAACAAGGGCGCGACGGTCGATTGATCGTTGTCTCCCGTGATCTCAAGTCTGCTGTTGAGGTGCCGCATATTGCAGGCACCCTGCAGCAAGCACTGGACTTGTGGGCAGAAACAGAGCCCAAGCTGCAAGACGTATATCAGCAGCTAAATCAAAAATCCTCTGAGTTAGCGGGCGTATTTGAATTTCGCGCTCAGGACTGTGCCTCGCCGTTGCCGCGGGCTTATCAGTGGGCAGATGGCAGTGCTTATGTCAATCACGTCGAGCTGGTGCGCAAAGCTCGCAACAGTGAAATGCCTGACAGCTTCTGGACGGATCCGCTTATGTATCAAGGTGGGTCAGACAGCTTTATTGGCCCTTGCGATGATATTCCTTTGGGTGCAGAAAAGTGGGGCATCGATTTTGAAGCCGAAATTGCTGTCGTTACCGATGATGTGCCAATGGGTGTGCCCGAACAGCAAGCAGAAAAGCACATTAAACTACTGATGCTGGTGAATGACGTTTCTCTGCGGGGGTTGATTCCCGCAGAGCTGGCCAAAGGCTTTGGTTTTTTCCAGTCGAAACCGTCTAGCAGTTTTTCTCCGGTTGCTGTCACCCCTGATGAATTAGGACCAGCTTGGGAAAACAGCAAGGTACACTTGCCCCTTAATGTTGACTATAACCGTCAGCCCTTTGGTCGTGCCAATGCCGGTCAAGATATGACCTTCAATTTTGCTCGTTTAATTTCTCATGCGGCGAGTACACGTCCGCTGTCAGCCGGTGCCATTATTGGCTCAGGCACTGTCTCTAATAAGCAAAATACCGAGCACGGCTCGGCCATTAGCGATGGTGGCGTTGGTTACTCCTGTATTGCCGAAGTGCGGATGATTGAAACCATCAATACCGGTGCTGCAAAAACCAACTTTATGCACTTTGGCGATCAGGTGCGTATTGAAATGCTGGACAGCGATGGCCAGTCCATTTTTGGTGCCATTGATCAAACCGTCGTTGAATACCAAGGCCATCAGTCATGATGATTCTCTATGACTACTGGCGCTCGTCGGCAGCCTATCGGGTGCGCATTGCGCTCAACCTGAAAGGCATTGCCTACGGGCAAATTCCGGTTGATCTGCGACTCGGTGAGCAACGTCAGCAAACTCACCTCAGTCGACAGCCTCAAGGGCTGGTTCCTGCGCTGCAGATTAATGACGATGAGTGCTTGATTCAGTCCCTTGCGATTATGGAGTGGCTTGAGGAAGAGTATCCTGAGCCGGCTTTGTTGCTTGGCGATGCGATTATGCGCGCCAAAACTCGCAGCCTGATGAATCAGATCGCAGCAGATATTCACCCGTTAAATAATTTAAGGGTGCTGAAATATCTAGTGGATGACCTGGGCGCATCGGAAGAGAAGAAAGCCCAGTGGTATCACCATTGGGTCAGCGTTGGGTTTTCAGCTCTGGAGAAGCAGCTAGGCGACCGCCCTTACTGTATGGGAGATAAGCTGACGTATGCCGATGTCTGTCTGATACCTCAAGTTTATAACGCCCATCGCTTTGATGTACCCATGGAAGCGTTTCCTAAAATCCGGGCGGTATATGAGCATTGTATGGCTCTGTCAGCATTTGCTGATGCCGCTCCGGAGCAGCAGGCGGGCTGCTGAACTGATCTTTGGACGTACAAAACCCCTGAGCCGGGTTCTTTAAAAAAGAGCTTGGTCACAGGGGTTTGATGACGTGGTGAAAATTATGCTCGATAGGCCGCGCAACTAAAGCAGCCCGGCTTGGCATTGTGGATATGGACCGTTTCAATCTCGGGGTCCTGCAGCTGCTGTTCGAGCGCCATGAGTAAATCATCTGGCTGCACCACCTCAGCGTATTTCATCATGCTTTGCTGGTCATAGGCTCGCAACGACAGCATGCGATGGCGTAGCACGTCAGGTATTTGATTCACTTGCAAACTGGCCTGTAAGGCCTTCTCACGAATAAATATCGGTCCACAGGCGCGGTACGGGGCAGGAACATCAAGGTGCGTATAAGGAAGCAGTAAAACGCGCTCACCGACCTCTGCATCCTGCAGTGATACTCGACAAGGATAACCTGGCTGAGCGTCTGCAACGATCCAGCGAGCGTTGTGTTGACGTAGTTCCCTATCATTCAATTGCAGCCAAGGCTGAAACTGCTTTTTATCCAGTGCAACAATTTGAAAGTTCATACTCAGCTCCTTAGGTTTAGGGCCAGTATCACGCAAGGCGGTGCCTCAAACTGGCCAAAACCGGTGCTGTTATCTGTTCTTGGAGTATGCTGCGAGGCGGGACTAATCAAGACGCTATAAATAAGCTGGCCGATTCTATGAATGAATATTGATGGCTCACGGTTAAAGTAGGTCTGGCTGCACGCTGATAAGGCGTGGATAGATATCCACTCCTGGGGCACCTCTGAATAATTCGGTGCCTAGCCCAATATGCAGTGGGTTGATCTTGTCGTTTCAATAATGAGCTGGTTTCTTGTTTGTCAGTGCTCGCTTTTTTCAACGGGCGATAAAAATTGAGCCGCCATATCAATTTTTCACATACTTAACTGGCCATGCGATGTAAGGCCTCTACGGCTTGCGATAACTGCTGTGCGCTTACATAAGGCGCTGGGCCTAGCCGTAGGCTGTCACCTCGACTGTCGGTCCAAATGTTTTCGGTGCGCAGTTGTTCAACCCATTGCGCGGCATCCGGTGTGTTGATGACTAAAAAACCACCCAGGTTTTCTAGCGGGGTGTGTGGCAGTTTGACGGAATCTGGCCAGTTATATTGGGCCAGTTGCTCACGCAAGTAGTCTAATTGACCAAGGTTAATGGCTCGCAAAAAACTTACATCGAGTTTTTGCTCATCAAAGAATTGCCACACTTTTGCGGCGCGGTAGTGGCTGGTAGGGTCGTAGGTCGAGCCTTCAAACGCCCACCGGCCGGTGCCGTAAGCAACGATGCCTTGGGGCGGTTGGTTCAGTGTTGCAAACTCGGCGTACCACCCGGTGACCAGTGGTCGCCAATCGCACTGATGGGAGACTCGAAGAAAGCAATTGCCTTCGCCCAATTGGCAGTACTTATAACCGCCACCGACAACGAAGGTATCCTGGTGCAGCGCATCATCGAAGGTAAAAGGAATAACATTCACTAAGTGATACGCGTCCAGCAGCAGCGGTAGCTGGGCCGTGGCACATTGCTGAGATAGCGTATTTAAGTGTGGAACTTGCTGGCCAGTTTTAAATAACACCATAGAGCACAGGATCGCAGCGGTTTTTGACGATCGAGCCTGCCATAGGCGCTCTGCTAGCGTGGCGACGGGCTCCGTGGGCACGCATATAACGTTAATGTCGGTTTCATTTAAGCGCGCGAGTAAGCGACGTAATGAGTGAAACTCGCCATCGGTGGTGATTAATTCTGGCTGCTTTGACAAGGGCAATGCTGATAACCAGCGCACTAGCAGTTCCTGTGTATTTTGGCCTAATACATAGTCGCCGCTGACATCTCCTAAGCGCTGCGCAAATCCTTGCCGAACGAGCTCAGCCTGAGCAAATGCAAGGTTCCATTTATCGTCCACGTGCAGCGCAGCATCCTGCCACGCTTGCATTTGTCCTTGCAGCGCAACATCGGGCCAGGCCTGATGAGAATGCCCGGTAAGCAGTATGCGATCACTCACTGCAAAGCGCTGATAATGCGGTTGCAACCTAGTCACCGCTGCATGCCAGTCAAAAGTCATAAAGCCGTCTCTGTGTTGTTAATTTGCTCATACAAGGTCAGCAAATGCATCAAAACTGCGAGCGAACCGTCCATAAATCGGGAAATATCGGTTGAAATAGGGTGTTTTGCAGATAGCCAACACCGTCGCTGCCGCCGGTGCCCATTTTATTTCCAATGGTTCGCCGTACCATTTGTACATGCCGGTAGCGCCATTCTTGTAGGCCCTCATCAAGGTCGACCAACAGCTCTAACACCATCGCCAGTTCGGGTACATTTTGGTAGACCTCTAGCAATACCGCTTGTACCTGCTCATTGGTCGATGTGGGCTGATCGCTCACTGCTAGCAAATCCGCAGGAATGGTGAAACCTCGCTGCACCAGCAACTTTAATACATGCTGCCAAACACTCGGTTGTTGCAGGCGCGTTTTCAATAGTTGCCAGCCATGGCTACCTTCTGGTTGATGATCGATTGGAGCCCGGCGTTTAAACCCAAGGGCAAACTCTAAGGCGCGGAACTGATAGCTCTGAAAACCGCTAGAGCTTGCTAAAAATGACCTAAAGCTGGCGAACTCCAGTGGTGTCATCGTTTCCAGGATGTCGACCTGACCGACCAGGGTTTTAAGAATTTTCAAGCAGCGCTTTAAGGTATGTGCAGCGTGTGCCGTATCGCCTTGCTCGATGCGATGGTTAAACCAATCAATTTCATGCAGTAATTGCTTGAACCAAAGCTCATAGGTCTGATGTATCACGATAAACAGCATTTCATCGTGTTCAACCGGTTCAGACTCCGGCGCTTGTAGTGCTAATAATTCGTCAATTTTTAAATAAGAGGTATAGGTCAGCATGGTTGTTTTTCTTATTCAGCATGTTGACAACATAGTACCGTGTTCAGCTTGTTTTTCGAGTCTTTTGCTGGATTTTTCACGCAACGAGAAAATAAATAAGACACTCACCTTAATACCCTGCAATCATGTTGCAGCAAGCGGGCAAAAAATAGTGGTAAGGCAGGGTGAGCTAGGCTCGCCGCTCGTGCCTATAATCGCGCTTAGCCAGCAGGTAGCTGTGTTTTTAGAGCGCGGCAATATTCATCGTGCAGTCGCTGCACTTGCTCTGCTTCTGCCAACGTTTGCTCTGCACCCAGACGCTCAACATAGTGGCAAGACGCGTAACATGAAGATTTTTTTTCATACTGTTGCACCCAGGCGTTTCGTGGCGGTAAGCGCTCTGCTTTTATTGGCCAGGTGCCGCCGCTGGGCAGGGCTTGATTCATTCCTATGCGCCAGGGTTTGGGGCTGATGCGTGCGCGAAAGCAACGCTGGTTGATGCACAGTTGCATGTACAGCGGATCGGACTGTAAATCTTTTAGTAGCTGTTGGGCACGATCGCTGCGCGGATCAAACAGTTCGTTCATGCACAGTACCCGATACCCTGCCGGCGTGCGGTAAACCCGCAGGTGCAGCTCTGGGTAGCGTTGGGAAACGCTACGAATATGATCAAGCTGTCGCTGACTTTGTGATTGTAACTTGGCCGTTCTGGCGCGTTTATCGAGTCCAAATAGCAACAGACACATCGCCAGTGTAAGAGCGGTCGCTCCCAGTGAGACCATTGTGTTTGAGGGGAAAGTCCAGCTGAGTATCAAGCCAACTGATAGTAGCAATATCCAGGTCGGAATTAAGCCGCCGCGATGTGGGTTGCAGTCTATATCAGCAAACAGTACGGATGGTGTATTGAGGCACAATGCGCCGTAGGTATTGCGTGATATGACGATGTCATCCTGCTTGGCAATCACTTGCTCGCGTATGGGTAAGCCGTCGGCACCGTTGTACGCTATTTTATGGTCCACTTTACGCACGTTGCCAGTGGCGTTGAGTGTTGCCAGTGCTTCTGTGAGCCGTTGTTCGGCGTGTTGTTGGGCCATCGCTTCGCTATCGTCAGACCAGCCAAAGCGCTTTATTGTGCGCTGGCCGTTGGCGACTTGGGTTGTTTGCTGTGCTTCCGCCCAGTACTTGGGAACAATCATGGGAGTGTCATTCTCTGTATTATTTCTATGCAGCGGGTTGCCCGTGGTTTATGACGTTAGCGTGGGAGCTGACTCCCTCTTGGTAGTGCTTTATCTTACATCCAAGCCTAAAGACACATGCCATTGCATTAGCCGGCGCTGCATACCTTGTGGTTTTAAACGATTAAAAATGTGGGCGGTGCTTAACAAGGGCTATTTAATATCATCGCCTTGGCGATAAATAGTGATATTAACCTGTCCGCTCTGGGTGCGCTGAATGCGATATGCCTGACCCATGCCCCACACGTGGGTGGTGCCATCGGGTTGAATTTCCAGTGTGGTATTTTCGTCAATGGCCCAACTGTTATCAGCCACATGCTGCTGCTCTACGGCATGCAATAAACGTGTTACCGTACCCCATTGGCTGGCGTGAACATCTACGGATACGGGCAGCAGTCCCAGCCCTGGTCGAACTTCAATAGCATCCAACCCCTCCGATAAATCTTCATCCATAATGGCGACGGTGCGCCCGTCAGCTTGCATTTGCCAGCCCCCCACCAGTGCTTGCTCGGCGCTAATAACGGCACCGGCAGAGAAGCCACCGTAGACGACACTATGTTCATGTAGGTATTGCACCCAACTGGTGTCTTGCGTGAGTACTTGCTGATAGAGCGGGGTTAGGCCGCCCCAAACAAACACCCCAGTCGGTTTAAAGTTTGCTAACAGCTGCGCAGTTAATGTTTCTCCCGCTTCGAGAGTAATGCTGATGAGTTGATCTGGCTTAACGCCGAGAGCGTAAAACACTTGTTGTGAGCGCTCTATTTGCTGATGTTTGTCTTCCTTGCTGTCATCTGCCTCAGCCACATGAATGGAAACAATGCTCAGTCGCTCATTTTGTGTGGCTGCCTCGATAAAACGGCCATAGACCGCTTGACTGGCATCTGCATCCCAGCCGCCTCCCACTAGAAATAAATGCAAAAGAAGTGATGTCATCTCGATTCTCGTTAATGTTTTTTTAGGATGGGTACGATGGAGTTGTGTGGTCAGCATCCGCTTTTAATGCGAATGGAACAGCTGAAATGACGCCCGAAAACTCGGGCGCCATTGCTTGCAGGGCGTTAAGAGAACTTCAGCCCTTGCACTTTTAACCAAGGCAGTTGGTGTGAGCCGTAGTCGGTGACATCGCGGCTGATGGCGACAATGTCTTGCAGCATTTGCGCTACGTTACCAGTGATCATGGTTTCTGACAGCGCAGTGCTGCGCTCGCCATTTTCCAGCAGGAAGCTGTTTTTAATCACACCGGAGAAATCGCCGTTAGCGGCAGGGCTCCCCATCGACAAGCGACCCACCAAGGCGCCTTTTTTCACGCCGGCGACCATTTCAGTGCGGCTGATGTCGCCGCCCTCAATGGCCCAAGCCGAGCTGACGGGCGTGTGAGGCAAGTCCAGTTTGCGGCTGCCGTAGTAGCTGGGCAGCAGCGCGGTTAACTTCCCGTTTTCTATCAAGGTGATCGGCTCGGCGACAAAGCCTTCACCATTAAACGGATTCACGCCTGAGCCTTGCAGGTGCTGGCGAACGGTGAGCAGCGAGCTGGCGATATGTTCACCAACACTGTTTTGATACACCGAGGTGCCACTGATCAGCGAGTAGTCGCTGACTTGGTCCAGCAGCCATTCGAGTAAATCCATGACCGCCATGGGCGTTAAAATGACATCACCGACAAACTTTTCACCCAGTAAGCGGTTTTGTGTTTCTTGAACGCTGTTTTCGATCAGATTTTCCAGCTCAAAATGCTCAATTAATTGCTCTGGCAAGGCATCCATAGAGCCGCCGGTGTAATTAAATGAGCTGGTGCCGTGTTCATCTTTACTCGACCCCAACAGCGATACATCGTAACTGCCGATGCTGGATTTCAGCTCGGTGTTTTTCGATGTCACCAGCACGGTGGTGTCCAAGCTGTGCTTAATGGCCGCTTCTTCGATCTGGAAGGTCGGGTAGCGCTCGCTGCGCAAGGCCAAAAAGTTTTGCACGGCAGCGGCCATGGCTTCGCGGTCGACTGTGGTTGGGCCTTTGCTGAACTCACCTGTTTGCTCAGGAGCAACGGCATTGGCTTCATCTTGCGGCGCGGTGGCAACATCGCGAATCATGTTGGCGATCACGTCGCTAATGGCACCGTCGGTCAGGTTAGAAACGCTGGCCGTGACTTTGCGCTGATCTTTAATGCCCAGCAGTGCCATGGTTTGGTTGCTGGTGCTGCGCATCAGGCTGGCGTGGTTGTGCGCCACGTTGAGCTCATGGCTGTCACTTTCGGTAATGGTTACTCGGGCGTCATCAAAGCCGGCTTGCAGCAGTTGCGCCAGAGTATCTTTTGCCAAGGCTTTCATTATTCACCTCCCAGTTGTGCTTTGGCGCGCAGGGCAGGGCCGCCCATGGAAACGACCATGGGTTGTTTTTTGCCGCAATAGCCTGAGCATTCCCAGTGCATATCGTCGGAGACGGCGTCCACGGTTTGCAGCATTTTGATCGCCGAGCCAGACATGGTGGTGTCTTTGATGGCGCGGCCCAACTTACCATTTTTGATTTCGTAACCAAGGCTAATGCCAAACATAAACTCGGTGGTGGTGTCGGCCTGGCCGTTGCCGGTTTTCAGCAAGTAATAGCCATCATCCACCTCGGCCAGCATGTCTTCCAGCTTGCTGGCGCCCGGCATAATGGCGGTGTTGCGCATGCGAATGAGCGGCTCGTCATCCGGCGCGTAGGCACGAGCATTACCGGTGGCGCGGTTATCAAACTGAGCGGCGGTTTCGCGGCTGTGCATAAAGTCGGTGAGAATGCCGTCTTTAATGAGCGTGACATCTTCGGCGGGTGTGCCTTCGTCGTCAGCATACACTGGCACCAGCAGCTCTTCACCACGGAAGCTGTGAGCTAAGTCCATCATGGTGACCAAATCGCTGGCGATGCGCTGGCCACGCAAATCACCGGTAACAGCGCCGCCGAGGACTAGGTCTGCTTCACATGGATGCCCCATGGCCTCGTGCGCCAGCATACCGGCCAGATCGGCAGCCAGAACGATGGTTTGCAAACCGCCTTTGGCATGCACAGCTTCACGCTTGGCCATCAGATGCTGATACAGCTGGTCGAGCTGTTCTTCAACTCGTTGCAGCGACATGTCTAGGTCGCCAAAGCTGCCTTTGCCACTGAGCAGTTCCATCAATTCGACGGGTTTGTCGTCTTTGTCTTTAACCGTCAGGCTGATGTAGCACTGGGCGCGGGCAATTTCGTTGTAGGCGCGTGCGCCCTGGCTGTTTTGCACGTATTTATCATGGTGCTCATCCATCGACGCCACGGTGACGGAGGCAATGTCTTTATAGCGGCTGTGCACCAGCTCATTAACGGCTTGTTGCCATTCGATAATTTGCTCGCTGCTCCAGCTCGGCTGGCCGTTAAAACGGTGCTCGCCTTGGTAGGCTGCGGTCGGCAGGCGTTGTTGTTTGCCGCCAAATACTTGCATGGCTTTGGCATTGGCCAGAGCAATGTTACTCAGATCGTTGCTGGCGGCAGCTTGGGTAGACGAAGCAAAGCCCCAATACCCTTGTTGGAAAACACGAGCGCTGTGGCCTACCAGGTGGGTGCTGTCGTTGGCGACCAAACTGCCATCGACCATCACCAGGCGGCGCTTGCGCAGCTCGTGGTAGCGGGTTTCGTTGTAATCGCCCGCATTGGAAAAGTCAGTGAAAGACATAAAGGATTCCTTGCACTTATGCATAAAAGGCATCGGCAGCGGGCAAGGTAGCCTGCTGCGAGTGCCTGTTTCGTGACTCGGCTATTAAACCAGAAAGCAGGGGGGCAATGTCAGGGCCTGGTGGGCCGAGCGGCAAGCATCGCCAGCCACTTGCCCAAACCTGATTGCCAGCGTTCGCTGGTGGTGAGTTGCGGAGCGCATCACGAAGGCGCTTGCCGCGTAATGGCGATACTCGCATCCGCTGCCAAGTTATTGCAAACTGAGGCCAGCGGCTCTGGCCGCAACCCTGGCTGCATTGGCGGCACCATGACTGCGAGAATGGAGAAGCAGAATGAACGACGTAGTAGAACAAAACGTAACCGAACAACCGGCACCAGAGCCGCAAGGCAATGTGCCATCGAAAGACTCAGACAAAATTCAGATTGTTTACATCTTGTACCTGGTTGGTTTAGTGGCTGGCATTACGGGAATTGTTGGCGTCATTATGGCGTACGTTTACAAAGGCGATGCTCCTGAATGGGAGCAAAGCCATTATCGCTTCCAGATTCGCACCTTCTGGATGGGGCTTTTATTTATGGTGGTGGGTGCCATTCTTTCGCTGGTACTAGTTGGCTATTTAATATTCCTGTTCTGGATGGTGTGGCTGATCATTCGCTGCGTGAAAGGTATGAAATACCTAAACAATAAAGAAGCCGTACCAGAGCCCGGTACCTGGATGTTTTAATGTCTGTCTTCTGGCTGCTGGTAGAAATCAATCGGCAGCCAGGTTTTTATATTCATAAAGTAAGGTTGCTGGGGCCATGCTTGTGGCTCATACAACACATTGCTTTTAAACCTCTTTTTAAGAAGCGACTTTCTTGGCTGCTATCTAAGCAGCTCTTGTTAGTCCCCCTTGCTAACACATCCATTTTGAACACTGCCATGGCCAGCACAGACGGCCTGACGTGGTGTGATAGCTTGGATATAGTAGCAATGATGACCAGCCGAGCTGTTTGAAGGCTGCACAGGGGGGGGCTGGGCCGTTGGTGATGCATCTTCGACGCTTGCTGGCTTTCTGTCGTTCTCCCAGAAGGCTGTAAAAATGATATGGAAACGCTTAAAGGAGCAGCAAGCGGCGATTAATACGACGGCGTTATGTACTTTGTGCTATAGCCTTTCTATCATGCGATTAGAAACAGCGATATTCGAAGCATGGTCTTATAGGTCAAAATCTTCGGTAATTCTTAGGTTGTAGCGGCTGGAAAAGAAGCGCGCCGCTGCTTTTAAATTCTTGGATTGCGTTTGATATATTTGCGAGTTCGGTTGCACGCTATTGGTTTTTAGTGCTTTTTCAAAGCTATTGGTAACGCGAATAAGCTCATCATTTACAGCAATTCCGTAGAATGATTCCATATAAGTTCCTATTTGATGTTTCTGAAAGGCCGTACATCGGCCTGAAGAGGCTAGTATACTCGCAAACTTGAGCAGAGCCAGCATTACCGGTGGCAAAGCAGTCCTGCAGGGGCTTGGCCGGTGTTGACCTGGCCTTGTAGGTGCAGCCATTGCCGGCAGCTGATGCCTGGCACAGCACGCAAGTACTGGCACCGAGGCCAAGTGGCGGTTATCTAGCTAAAGGCCTGTTGGTGTGTAGCTCTAGGCATCTTTACCAGGTAAATAAGTGTCTTAACCTTAATAATTTTAGGGTCTTTGGGGCGGCTTTACGATTCCAGTTTACTGGCTGGAGTATTGCTGCAGTGAGCGTTGTGTCAGCTTTTCACGCTGTGCCTCTATGACTTGCCAAATGCCTTTGGCAAGAGTGGGGTGGTTATCATAAAAGCGATGGCTGAAGATTAAAAAATAGTCTTTTGACCTGAGTGGCAGTGATGAGCGTTTAATCCCGCTCAGTTCAGCGTTATTGAGCAAAGGCTGCGCTTTTATATCTTGCAGTGCCGCACCAATCACGTTTTCGCGGCGTTTGAGCATTAGCAATGCGTGATAGGCAGACTTGGGTTGTTGAACGCTATGGCCCATTGACGCCAGGTCTTGAATAATGGAGTCACCATGCTCCGCGGCCAGTGTGCCAGAAACTCCTGTTAGTCGTTGCCCATCCCATGTGATGGCGCTGTCTTGTAGGGAATATAGCCAATAGCTGAGTCTGGCAAGTCGTTTGCTGCCATCCACTTGACCCTGTGCGTCTTGCGGGTATCGCCCTATTTCCTCTCGCTCAGGGTTGTAAGAAAACATAAAAGCCCCATCAATTTCGCCGCTCGCTAACAACTGCAGCGCGCGTGCGTTAGGGTAGCGCTCGTAGTTTACGGCTATACCGAGCTGCTTGGTCACCGCATTGATAAGGTCGACAGCAACGCCCGGCGGTTGTGATATCTCGATGCCACTCCCCATTTGATACGGCGGCGATGGGTTGGTTTGGTAGGACAGTGTTAACGTAACAGGCACAGCAGCCCGGCAAGTAAACGCAAGGCATAGCAGCACTAAGCAATAGCAACTTTTTAAACACGGCATTTGTGTGTAGCCCTGCATGCAACTCATCGACCATTCAGCTTAGTACACGTTGGCAGCCAGTATCGGCTCTCATGGGCGTAGTCACCTGCTGCGTTTGTGATAAATGCACTGATTAGGGCACGTAGAAGACAGGTATGCAGTGACTGTCTAGGAAAAGCATTTTTATGGCACAGAGCATCATGGAATAGGAACACCCGCTACCAAGCGGGTGTTCCTAAATTGACGGTTTAAGGTATATCAACCCTTAGCCAGTTGCTGGCTTGGCCATTACCGCATGCATTGATGCCATAGACGCGATAATAGTGCGTGGTGCGGGTGGCGCTTAAGCTAACGGAGGTTGAGCTGGCTTGCTGATGATCTTGCCATTCCCAGCCTGTCCATTTTTGTACCATGTAAGACGTCGCACCGCTGGCAGCCGTCCAGCTCAAGGTAAAGCGGCCGCTAGATATATTGGATGCCGCTGGCGTGCCCGGCGCCCCTGGTGCTTGTGTGCAATCTTTATTGTCGTTGAGTTTAATGGTGATGTAGTCCGATGGCTCGGAATCTCCGCAGGCATTGCTAGCAGAGACGCGCAGCCACTGTGAGCTGCCTGCTGGTAGCCCAGTTGCGGTAGCCGTGGTGTGGGCGGTTACGGCTAAGGTATCCCACTGAGATGTGGATTCGTTCCAAATGTCGGCGCGATAGCGGTTAGCCGTTGCTACTGCGTTCCAGCCGACGCTAAAGAAGGTGTCGCCCACTTCCGTGGTGGTCAGGCCATCGGGTGTGGCGGGGGCCTTGTCGCAGTCTGAGCCTGAGTCGCCAAGGGCGATGGTCCAGCTATGTTGAGTGCGCAACAATTGATTGGGGTCTTTAATCACACGCGCGGTGGTATCGGCGGTGACGGCTTTTAGGCGGTAGCTGCCTTGCGGGTATTGGCTGCCATCAAAGGTAAAACCTGTGCCTTCCGCTGTTTTTTGCTCATTGACATACCATTGCGTTACCACGCTGCCCGACAGTGTATCGACTTGCGTGATATTAAAGTCCCTTGTCTCACCGAGTTCCATATTGATTCTGGACTGGGTGGGTTGAACACTGTCTATGGTATCGACGTAGCCATATAAACGGCGCACGATTTCGCTTTCATTGACGGCATAAAACGGCTGTCCGAGCTCTCGCATCATAGAATTTTCTGTGGGGCGGTACATACCTGAAGCGCAGTACATTGCCCCTTCATACACTCCAATATTGGCATCAATGTTTATCCAGTGGCGCCATTTGGCACCAGAAGAATCCGAGGTCACGTTGGCATAATCTGGCTCATAGATGTTGCAGTTGCCATAGTCATATTCGTCGGCCAAGTTGGCGAAGCTGTGGCCCAGCTCATGTAAAGCCAAGTCAATGGTTTGTGGTGCTAGCGACATGGTAGCCACTTGGCCACCGGCGCCGCCGTATTTTTCTGTGTTGACCACTACAAGAACTTTATCCATGGCATTCGCCGGCATAACAGAGCGCAGGTAACTGAGCACCTTGTCTTCATCAACACACAATAAACGCTCAATGTTGTAGCAATTGAAGTGCGCGCCAAACTTAGTGTCGATGGGGGCACCATTGCCAGCACCGCGCTGATTGCTCACGACCTCGACGCGCCAGACGTTAAAATGATTTTTATATTCTTTATAAATATCTTCTTCAAAGTAGCCTTGTACTATGCCTTGCACGTCGCTTTCGAATTGAGCTAAATCGCTGGCGGTATAGCCCTCTGATAGCAATATCAGATCCGCTCGGTTGGCTGAGTCGCCATTTTTAATCACACTGAAGACACCGCTGGTTTTGTCTAGTCGTGACGATGGCAGCTGCATTTGTTGCATCTCTTTCAGGTTTTCGAGGGATAACTGGTTAAGTAAGTTGAACTGATACCCGCTGCCTTGTGGGCGAATGCTATTAATCTCCAGCGTATGAATGCTTGTTTGGCTGGGAATGTTTATTCGTAGGGTGGCGGAATCTTTCTCGATCGTCTTGGCGACTTCAATTTTGCCACTGACAGGATCAAACGACTCAGCATGCATCAGTAGCGGATTGTTGGCTACCTGGCGAAAGACGACTTGGCCGTGAGCATTTTTGCCGAGAATCATCAATTGGTCGGTAGAGACGATGTCATCGTCTTCAAAATACTTTGCCTGTTTAGTAACGGCCTCGACGAGCTGAGCATTCATGGCTGGGGTTAATGTCTCCGACCTTGCTGCTTGAGTGTCAGAGCGCTGCAGTTGTATATGCAACTCTGTGACAGACTCTGCTAGTGCAACGGTGGACAAACCTAGCCATACCAGTGCTGTAAACCATCTTTTGACTGCTTTCATTGCTAGCCTCCTTCAGGCACAAAGAGTCACGGTGGCAGCGACGTCTGGCTTTGGTTGCGGATGATCGCTGAAGCATCCATGCCTCTTGTTTTTAAGTGATCCCGGGCGATTTACCTCCACTGCATCGGGGTTAAAGGAGCAGCATAGACAAGAATCTAGGGCACCTCTGAATAATTCGGTGCCCGCTCTGGATCACCAGAGGGCTTCAGATCACGAAGCCGGTTTGTCGCTCTAGCCAGCTACAGCAAAAACCGGCGACACAGAGCTGGAGTTCTCTGGCGCTCCCCTTAGGGCGCGGGCGGCAGGCGTCCATAACGTCGTTGGCGTTGTTGAAAAGGGCTGGCCATTTCCTGCCATCACCGCCTTGTTCTGAACACCTTCTGCACTCGCGCAGGGCTGTGCAGAATTATTCAGAGGTGCCCTAAAATGCGAAATCGAATCAATAAATGTTACAAAAGAAGGGCAGTTCGATAAAAATCAAAGCACTCGCTGACAAGAAAGTGACGTAGAAGAACAGCAAAATAGGTATGGCTATTTAAGAACTTAGTGCAGAAACAATTAGACAGCGTTGCGGCTAAAGCTGGCAGCTTGATAGTGTGGGCTGCATTGGCCGGGTTGAAATTTACTCAGAAGTTCTTTCACTCGGCCAATTGTCTGAGAAAAATTTGGCTCTTTGTCGTTCGTTATATAGGCTCACCGGTAATGGTGAGCCTATTTTTTGTTTCTTTTTACAGGGCTAATTTTCTGCGCTGTTGGCCCAGACGGTTAGGTCATCCATTTGAAAGACGACATCTTCCCGCAATTGGGCGTCGTTCCACCAACCCATAAAGTAGCCTGAGTCGATATAGTTATAACCACGTGCGTATTCAATCAATTTGGCAGGATCTCCGCCGGCTTCCAGCCACCAGCTGCCTTTTAAATGTGCGGGATCATCATCCGTGCTGAGGATTTTTTCACCGTCACGCCAGATTTCAAAGGCGCCATATTCGCCCTCTGCAGGGGCGGCTTTCATATAGATGTACATGGTGTGCCATTGGCCATCCTGCCATTTAGCTGCCAGTTGTTGATGCTCGTCACGACGAACGGCATGGCCGCGGTCATCGCCACTGGTGTTGATCGGGTTAACGCCAATATTCATGGAAGGAATTTTGCCGCTGCCGTCGGCGCTGTTCCACATCGAGGTGGAAATATGCAGGCCTTCGCTGATGACGCCATATGGCCCTGACCAAGTCACTAATAGCTTGTGATTTCGGTTACCTTCCGTATTGATGTAATTCGCTGGGGTGTAGAGGCGATACAAAAATGCCAGTTCGGTGGCTTTGGGAACATGAAAGTCTTTTTGGCTCCAAGCGTGTTGGCCATCGAACTGCAACTGATATTCCAGCGCCAGAATTTTATTGCTGCTGTCCGTGGCGTCAGGTTTACCGTGATAGGCATAAGCGCTACCGCGACTGGAGCCACCCCAAAAGACATCGTCTTCTTCGCCTTCAAAGTCGTCTGCAAAGTTAAAACTGGCGTTTTCGACCACGCGAGCACCGGCTGGAATGCTTAATCCGCCTAGAAACTCGCCATTGGCCAGTTCATCCGAGCCAGAGTCATCTGAGCCAGAGTCATCTGAGCCAGAGTCATCTGAGCCTGAATCATCCGAGCCTGAATCATCTGAGCCTGAATCATCTGAGCCTGAATCATCTGAGCCAGAGTCATCTGAGCCAGAGTCATCTGAGCCAGAGTCATCTGAGCCAGAGTCATCCGAGCTTGAGTCATCTGAGCCTGAATCATCCGAGCCTGAATCATCTGAGCCTGAATCATCTGAGCCTGAATCATCTGAGCCTGAATCGTCAGAACTGGAATCGTCAGAACTGGAATCGTCAGAGCTGGAATCGTCAGAGCTGGAATCGTCAGAGTTGGAATCGTCAGAACTGGAATCGTCAGAACTGGAAGAATCACTGCCCGTCACGTCGCCTTCGTTATTACTACCGTCGGCTGGGCTGGTTACATCGCTACCGCGCTCATCCTCGTTGCTGCTCTCGCCGCCACAGCCAGTCAGGGCTAGGGCTATGCTCAAAGCAAGTAAGGAGTGGCGCAATGGTGAGGATAAGCGAAAGGCGTCCATGTCTGGCTCCTGCAACAGCTGGCTATATCTAGCATATGAGTATGCCGGCTATTTAAACCTTAGGAGCTGGTCGTTTTCTGAGCGCTTGCTCACACAATAGTCATTGCTTGTCTTTTCTTGAAGCGAGACGCGCGCGGCAAAAACTGGATAATAGCGCTCCAATGGGCTGACTATGTCAGCAAACTGTTCTGCAAATCCGGGTGTTAGCATGCAAATCAAGGTCAACTTTCTCGACAATCTTCGACTGGAAGCCAAGTTTGACGACTTTACCGTCGTTACCGACCAGCCGATTCGATACAAGGGAGACGGCACGGCGCCCAGCCCGTTTGACTATTTTCTGGCATCGTCAGCCTTGTGCGCGGCTTATTTTGTCAAGGTGTATTGCGTTGCCCGTGATATACCCACAGAAAATATTCGGTTATCGCAAAACAATATTGTTGATCCGGAAGACCGCTACAACCAGATTTTTAAAATCCAGGTCGAACTGCCCGACGATATCTCCGATAAAGACCGTCAGGGCATTTTGCGCTCAATTGAACGTTGCACGGTTAAAAAAGTGGTGCAAACCGGCCCTGAGTTTGTCATCGAAGTGGTCGATAACCTGGATGAAGATGCGCAAGCCTTGTTGATGGGGACACCCGATGCGCAGCAGCAAACCTTTATTGCCGGCAAAGACAAACCGCTGGAGCAAACCATTGCTCAAATGACCTCCTTGCTGGCGGGCCTTGGCATGAAAATCGAGATCGGCTCCTGGCGCAATATTGTGCCTAATGTGTGGTCGTTGCATATTCGTGATGCCGATTCGCAAATGTGCTTTACCAATGGCAAAGGTGCCAGCAAAGAAAGTGCGCTGGCGTCGGCTTTGGGCGAATTTATGGAGCGCCTTAGCTGCAACTTCTTTTATAACGATCAGTATTTTGGTGAAGAAATCGCCAATGCGGAGTTTGTGCATTACCCCAATGAACGTTGGTTTAAGCTTCCAGAAGACGACGCTCTGCCTTCGGGGTTGTTAGATGAACACTGCCTAGCAATTTATGACCCAGACGGTGAGTTGCAGGCGTCTCATTTAATAGATACTAACTCAGGTAATGTTGAACGTGGCATTTGCGCGCTGCCGTATCAGCGCCAGTCCGATGGCGAAACGGTCTATATTCCGTCCAACCTGATTGAAAACCTGTTTTTAAGCAACGGTATGAGTGCCGGTAATACCTTGGCAGAAGCTCAGGTGCAATGCTTGTCAGAGATTTTTGAACGCGCCGTTAAACGCCAGATCCTGGAGCAAGAGTTGGCCTTGCCGGATGTGCCTGAGTCTGTGCTTGAGCGTTATCCGCATATTATTGAAGGCATTCAAGGGCTGGAGCAGCAGGGTTTTCCTGTGCTGGTAAAAGACGCATCGTTGGGCGGTCAGTTCCCGGTGATGTGTGTGACCTTGATGAATCCGCGCACGGGTGGCGTATTTGCATCCTTTGGTGCCCATCCCAGCTTTGAAGTCGCACTGGAGCGCAGCCTGACAGAATTATTGCAAGGTCGCAGTTTTGAAGGATTAAACGATATTCCGGCGCCGACTTTTGAAAGCCTAGCGGTGACCGAGCCCAATAATTTTGTCGAGCATTTTATTGATTCTACTGGCGTGGTGTCGTGGCGCTTTTTCAGCAGCCAAGCTGACGTCGACTTTGTTGATTGGGATTTCACCAACGGTGGTATGGCCAGCAACGAGCAAGAGGCTAATGCGCTGTTCGCTATTTTGGCGGACATGGGCAAGGAAGTGTATATGGCCACTTACCATGAGTTAGGTGTGCCGGCTTGTCGAATTTTGGTACCCGATTATTCAGAAGTGTACCCAGTGGATGACTTGATCTGGGATAACACCAACAAGGCGCTGTACTTCCGCGACGATATTTTAAATTTACATCAGCTCGATAATGATCAACTTCAGGCTTTGGTGGAGCGCCTAGAAGAAAGCGAACTGGACGATTACACCGATATTATCACCTTAATTGGCGTTGAATTTGACGACAACACGGTATGGGGTGAGCTGACCGTATTAGAACTGAAATTGCTCATTTATTTAGCATTGGGCCAGCTCGATTTGGCGCAAGAATGTGTCGAAGCCTATTTGCAGTACAACGACAATACCGTCGAGCGCAAATTGTTTTATCAAGCGATGCAGGCGGCGCTTACCGTCGAGCTGGATGACGAGCTAGAGCGTGAGCACTATCAGCACAACTTTATTCGCATGTACGGCGAATCGCGCATGCAAGCGGTGTTCGACAGTATTGATGGCGATGTGCGCTTTCATGGCTTAACGCCCACCAACAATCTGCTCGAAGGCATCGATAAGCATCAGCGTTTATTGGCCAGCTACAAAAAGCTGCATGCAGCCCGGGCTCGCTGCCAATAAACGGCTACTGCTGAAAAAGGCTGTATCATACGCAATCTATTCAATTTGTATAAGTTTTGCTGTGGCTTTTGTATAGTGATCAGACATTGTTAGTGCGCCCGTCTCTTTCAGACCCTGTTGCCAGACCCCTCTGTCAGGCTCTGAGGTCTGACTGGGCGGGCTCCAAACCGGAGTTTTTATGTCTGATTTAATACGGTTGGTCTACGCCAGCCGCTCCAACTCTGATGTTCCAACCGGGGCCGTCGACCCCGCGGTGGGCTCCATCCTGGCGCAGTCGCGACGCAATAACCAACAGCAAGCCATTGGCGGTGTGCTGTTTTTTGGTGATGGTTATTTTTTTCAATGCCTTGAAGGCGAAGCCAGCGCCGTACAGGCCACCTACGAGCGTATTTTGCTGGATGAGCGCCATCGTGATGCGCGCATTTTACTGCAAGAGACGGTCGCAACGCGTTTGTTTGCCCGGTGGTCGATGAAGTTTGTACCCACCGCAGAGGCGGTACAAGCATTGCTGCAGCAACACGGTCATCGACAGTTTGCGCCGTTTGAGTTTTCTCCCGACTTTACCCGCCTGCTTCTGCAGCAGTTGCAACAAGCCCAAGCGCAGCAGGAGCCAATGGCAAACACCGCTGTCTCTACGCCTTGGTGGAAGCGGCTTAAATCGGCCATTGGCTCTTAAGGTCGGCACAGCCTGACGGTTGCGTGGGCGATCACGTTGTATGCACGGCGATTGTCGCTGATACTCAGGTAACACCCACAGCCAATTTTTAACAGTCATGTTGATAACCTCCATGCTCGTGCAAGACGGCAATGACGGCAGTGATCGCTTATTTCGTAAATTGATGAAGCAAGTGGCCGTGGTGGCCGGCATCACCCACGTTGCGTTTGGCTTGCTGTTTTACTGGCATCAGGTGCCTTGGCTGAGTTTGGTAAACGTGTTCAGTGTGCTGCTGTACGTGCTGGTGTTCTGGCTGATGCGCACGGATCGCAACACCTTCTTCGCCTGGTTGTTGGTGGTGGGGGAGATCGTCGCTCACGCCGTGTTGGCCGTCACCTTCGTCGGCTGGGACAGCGGTTTTCACTTTTACATCATGCTAATACCGCCGGTGGTGATGGTCAGTCCGCTGCATAACGCCATCGCCAAAATGCCCGCAGTAATTGCGGTTGTGGCGGTTTATGTGGCTTTGGATTACGCCCTGCGAGATGCCGGCGCCACCTATGCGATGCCGCCTGCGGTGCAAGACAGCTTGTATTATTTCAACCTGGTGGCAGTGCTGGCGATTATGGTGTTTTTGGCCGGTCTGTATTACCGCTTGGTGGTGCGCAATGAGCGCAAATTGCAACGTTTGGCGACCACCGATGCCCTCACCGGGTTACACAATCGCCGCAGTTTAACGTTGTATGCGACGGATCTTCTCAGTCAGACGCAACCACTGACCGCAATTTTGTGTGATTTAGACAACTTCAAACGCATTAACGACGAGCACGGTCATTTGGCAGGTGATCAGGTGCTGATCACCGTCGCGCGCTTGCTGCGCCAATCGGTGCGCAGCCGCGACCTGGCTGCACGCTGGGGTGGTGAAGAATTTTTGCTGTTGCTACCCGATACGTCGGCGGCAGAAGCTGCCGTCGTGGCAGAGCGCATTCGCCAACGCATTGATGCTGCGGTGGTAGAGATGGGGGGCGCCACGCTTCCCGTCAGTGCAACTCTGGGGGTGGCTGAGCGTAAAGGGCAAGAAACCCTGGATCAACTGCTGGCGCGGGCCGACGAGGCTTTGTATCAGGGCAAGCATGCAGGGCGTAATCGCATCGTTTGTATGGATTAGCCCTGCTGAAAATAGAAGAACCTCTGATTCAAGGCACTAGCGCGGACGACCGAAGTTTTGCACCCAATAAGTGGGGTAGTCGGCGGTGGTGGTGCGCGTTAATGCCACGCCGACTTCGGTAAAGTCGGCATTCATAATATTACTGCAATGGCCTGGGCTATTGATCCAGCCTTGCATGGCGCTGCTGACATTGGCGTACCCTGCAGCAATGTTCTCGCCGATGCGCGACCATTGATAGCCGGTGGCATCAATCCGGTTGCGCATGCTTAGACCATCACTGCCGGTATGCGAAAAGAAGTTGTTGATTGCCATATCGTCGGCATGTGCCTGTGAGCTGGTGGTGAGCTGGCACTGCCAAGTGAGCGGTTCGACAGCGGGCATAAAGTCATCGCCACACTGGCGGGCTTGGCTGCGATATTGATTGATGCTGTCGAGCATTTCCTGCCCCCATTCTGGCAGGCAGGCCAGGGTCGGGTCGTCGCTGGCAGAGTCGTCAGAACCGCTGCTGCTGTCGTCTGCATCTGAGTTATCGCCAGAGCCGGCATTGTCATCAGCACCTGAGTTATCGTCAGAGCCAGCATTGTCGTCTGAGCCGCCGGTATTGCTATTTGAATCGTCTGAACCGGCATTGTCGTCAGAGCCGGTGTTGTTATCAGAGTTACCGGAGTCTGAGTTGCCAGAATCTGAGCCATCGCCAGAACCAGCGTTATCCGTGTCTGGGTTGCCACCAGTGTCGCCGTCGCCCGAGCTAGAATCGCCATCAGTGTTGCCACCTATGCCCGAGCCTGCCCCGTCGTCAGAATCATCCGTATTACCAGCGCTGTCGTCATTGTCAGAGCCACTGTCGCTGCTGTTCGAATCGTCGGCGTCTGGCGTAGAATCGCCGTCGCTCGGTTGATCATTAACGTCGGTGGGCGTTTCACCCGTTGTGCGCTCACTGCCTTCATCGCCGCTGGAATCCCCGCCACAGGCGGTCAAGATGAAGCTGAGCAAAGCCAGCTGGGTAACGGATGCAATCTTCATGGGCGACCACTAACTCAGAATAATTTCGTAACCGGAGCATAGGCCAGCCACGCTGGTGACGCTGGTATCCGGGTCACATTTTGCACAGGGAGTTTTATGTCTCTTTCATCCACCCGTTTGTCCACCAAACAGCGCTACGCCTTGCTGTCGGTGGCGGTTATACAAGGCATATTGTTGTACGTGTTGCATGAGTCCAATGATTGGGCGCTGCCTTTTTTATACGGCGCTTACGCCCTGGTCGCTACGGGCCCTTTGTTACTGGCGCTGCTCATTGGCGCTTTACCGATGCGGCGTCTGTTCGCTTGGTGCTTGGCCTTTTTGGTATTGGTGGCGGTCATGAGTGCATACACCGCCACGCAACTCTTGCCTGATGACCAGGTAAGGGAGGGCAGTGCCACCGTACAACTGATCTTGGCGGTTATCGTGCTGGGATTTTTAGTGTTAACGCTGGCGCCATCGGGCTGGAAGACGACCCTCGAAAGCAATCAGCAGCGTATGAGCTTGGGGTGGCACTACGCTTTGCTGGTCGCCTGTGCCGGCCTCTTTGCCTTGGCGGTGATGGCGCTTTTGGTGCTGTGGGCGGCTTTGTTTGCGGCCATTGGCATCGACTTTTTTGAAGAGCTATTTACCTCCGTCTGGTTTGTGTACCCAGCGTCGACGTTGGCGATCACCGCGGCCATTTTGTTGCTGCGCGAGCGGGAATCCGTTTTTGTAGCGCTGGGCAACTTGCACACCTCGCTGATGCGCCTGTTGCTTATTTTGGTGGCGGTGATCACGGTGGTCTTTGCCATGGCGCTGCCGTTTACCGGTTTGCATGCCTTATGGGACAGCGGCGGCAGCACCTTGCTGTTGTGCTTGCAGGCCTTGATGTTGTTTTTGCTCAATAGTGTCTATTTGAGCCATTTATCGCGCCCTTACGGCTCCAACATTCAATGGCTGGTGACGGCTGCCCTGCTGACTTTGCCGCTATTCAGTGCCATCAGTCTGTACGGTTTGACAGAGCGCATCGCCCAGCACGGCTTTAGCGTTTCGCGTTATTGGGGGTTGATAATTTGGGCGCTGCTGGCGTTATTAGCGGTGGGGTACAGCCTGTGTTGGTTGCGTTGGCGTCAGCAGTGGGTGGCGCATATTGGTCGCCTTAACATCGTTGCTTCGCTAATGCTGATGGCGACCTTGGTGCTGGTAAACACGCCGCTAGCGGATTTACGCCAGTGGACGGTCGATCACCAGCTGGCGCGTTGGCAGCAAGGGGAAATTGCGGCGGCTGACTTGGATATTGATTATTTTTACTATGATCTGGCCAGGCCGGGTTTTCTCGCCTTGCAGCAATTGCAAACCCAAATAGATGACAGCGATCCAGCACTGGCGCTGGCCATTCATCAACGCATTCGTGGTGAAAGTTCATCAGAACCAGAGCGACAGCTGGTTGTAAGCGCCATCAAGGGGGCTGAGCAAGCGCCAGAGACGCTACAGCGACAATTGCAGCAGGATTTCTCGCGATCTGGCTTGCGCCATAGCGCACATCAATGGTGGTTAAAAAGCGTGGATGCCAATGACGATGGCGTGCAGGAATATGTATTAATTGAAAACCATCAACACTATCAAGAGCTGAAACTCTACTACCTAGAGCAAGAGCAGTGGCGCAGCCAGCGATTGCAGTATTTAAATGGCCCAGAGGATGTGCGAGATGTTACACCGCAAGACGAAGCCATCACGGTTGAGCCACCCTGGTTGGATATTCAAATTGGTGGCCAGATTTTTGCGGTGGAAAAGTAAGGGGTAAAAAATAAAGGCTCCCGAGGGAGCCTTGGGCATCTCTGAATAATTGGGTGCCCGCTCTGGACCGCCATAGGGCTCAAGGTCACGAAGCCGGTTTGCCGCTTTAGCGAGCTACAGCAAAAATTGGCGACACAGAGCTGGAGTTCTCTGGCGATCCCCGCAGGGCGCGGACTGCAGACTTCCATAACGTCGTTGGCAATGTTGAAAAGGGCTGGCCATTTCCTGCCATCACCGCCTTGTTCTGAAAGCCTGCTGCACTCGCGCAGAGCTGTGCAGAATTATTCAGAGGTGCCCGTGGTTTTAAGCCGCTTTTTTCAGCTTTTTCTTAAGTTTTTTCAGCTTGCCTTCGTGCTTAGCGATCTTCTCTTTGCGAGCTTTGATCTCTTTTTTCAGGCTTACGACTTTTTTCTCTGCTTTTTTTCTTAGACATACTTGTCTCCTTCCGTTTTGTCGGTGCGGGCGTACAGCAGGTGGCCGTGTAAGCACGGGGGACCAATCACCCTGGTTTTTGATCATCAGCGGGCTGATGTTGCCGGATAAAGTCGCGAATAAAACGGCGGACTTCCCGGGCGGCACTGGAGTCGAGCTGGTCGCACAACGCCAGAAACTGATCGCGCTCAGTACGTTGGATGCGAACAAGCAGTTGCGCATCGTGTTTGGCGGCTTTCTTTTTTTCCGTTTTTTTCGGTTTGTCGCTTTTGTCTTTAGCCACGGTGATGAACGCGAGGTTTATTGAAAGTGATATACAACGTATATCATAAAGATAGCCCCTGCAAGGTTGGTGCGGGTTAAATCAGCTCAGGCATTGATTCACAGCAAACTGGCTTTTTGGCGCTATTTATCGACAATGATCGCCACTTTTTTGGAGCGGATGCTCTGCTTTGGAGCTGGATGCTCTGCTAAACAAGGGTTTTTTATGTTTACGCTCAAGAGGTGGCGTGGCCGAGCGGCGGCGCTATTGACGCTGTTGGCAGCTCAGGCTGGCGCTGCAGACGATTATCAGCAAGGCCAGCAGTGGCTGCAGCAGCGCATGGCGCACTCGCCAGCTCAGCAGCCTGCGCGGAATTTAATTTTTTTCCTTGGCGACGGTATGAGCATTACCACCCTGACTGCCGGGCGTATTTTTCAGGGCCAGCAGCGCGGTGAGCCGGGCGAAGAAAAACTTTCTGGCTTTTGAGCGCTTTGAGCACAGTGCGCTGATTCAAACCTACAACAGCAATCAGCAAACCCCAGATTCTGCCGGCACCATGACCGCCTTGATGACGGGCGTTAAAACCCGGGCGGGCATGCTTAATATCGGCCCTGAGCAGCCACGTGCTGTGTGCCAGGGCAGCGAGCAGTATGCACTGCGTTCTTTATTGCAGTGGGCCCAGGCCGAAGGGTATGCCACCGGTGTGGTGACTAACGCTCGTATCACTCATGCCACGCCCGCCGCCACTTATGCCCACAGCCCCGAGCGCAACTGGGAGGGCGAGCAGGACTTGCCTTTTGAAGCACGCCAGCACGGCTGTGAAGACATCGCCACTCAGCTGATTCGTCATGCCTTTCCTGCCGGCCTAGATGTCGCCTTAGGGGAGGACGGCGCAATTTTAGTGACGCTTTGCTGGCCCAGTTCGACGGCCAGCTGGTGACGGCGCGCCAGCAACTACTCACAGCTCAAATAGAGGACAATACGCCGCTACTGGGCCTGTTCGCCGACAGTCATATGGCCTATGCCCATGACCGTCTGCAAAGTGATGCGTTAACGGCCGACCAGCCATCGCTGCCAGAAATGACGCGCTTTGCGCTGCAGCGCGTGCAGCATCTAAGCCGCGGCCAGCCGCGTGGCTTTGTTTTGGTGGTTGAGGGTGCGCGCATCGATCACGCGCATCATTTAGGCAACGCTTACCGGGCGTTGGTGGAAACCAACCAGTTATCTGACAGCGTGGCTCTAGCGCAGCAACTTAGCGATGGCGATACCTTGTTCGTAGTTACCGCGGATCACAGTCACACCCTATCTATGGCTGGCTATCCACAACGCGGCAATCCCATTCTTGGGCTGGTACAACAACACGACGATGACGGGCAGTTGCAGCTGAGGCTGGCTTCCGACCAGCAACCCTATACCACGTTGGGCTATGCCAACGGCTTAGGTTCCCAGCGTCGCCACCCAGATCACCTGCATGCGCCTGCATTGGCCGCTGGTCAGCGCCGGGCAGGGCGCTTGCCCTGGTTGCAAAACGGCGAGCTGATCGCCGATCCATTGCATGCCGATTACTGCCAAACCGCCCTGTTGCCAACCGGCTCTGAAACTCACGGCAGTGACGATGTGGCTTTGCACGCCCGTGGGCCCGGTGCCCAGTGGTTTCACGGGCTGTTGGAGCAACATTCGGTCTATCACATTTTGCGGCGCGCGCTGGCGGCCCCGACTCAGCCACAGGAGTTTTAATCATGCGAGCATGGCGTTTAAGCCCGTTTATGGGTGTGTTGCTGAGTGCATTGCTGGGCGGTTTATGGCTGTCAGGCTGTGCCAATCAAGAGCCTATGAGCCCCACGGCAAGCCCGAGCCAGTTAGCCATCAGCACAACCACAACCACAACTCCGGCCACCCGCTCAGTCGCCAGTCCAACCACCCGTCAGGAGTGGGCGGCGCTGGGGCGTCAGCAAGCGCTTAGGACACGGCCAGAACAACGCGGTCCGGCGCGCAATCTGATTTTGGTGGTGGGCGATGGCATGGGCATCACCACTTTGACCGCGGCGCGGATTTTTGCCGGTCAGCAGCACGGCTTGGCGGGTGAGGAGTTTCGCCTCAGCTTTGAGCAATTGCCTTACAGTGCGCTGGTGAAAACTTACAATACTAACCGCCAAACCCCAGATTCTGCCGGCACCATGACGGCCCTGGTGACAGGCCATAAAACCGATGCTGGGGTGCTGTCGGTGGGAGCCGGGGTTGAGCGAGGCAACTGCTCCTCACTTAACGATCTGGCGACCCCAAGCGATCAAGCCTTGCCGACACTGTTTGATCTGGCGCGTCGGCTCAATAAACGCACGGCCATTGTGACCACCGCTCGCATTACCCATGCCACGCCGGCGGCTTTGTATGCTCACAGTGTGGAGCGCAACTGGGAAAGCGACGATGCCATGACGGCAGCAGCGCGCCGGCAGGGCTGCCATGATATCGCCAGCCAGTTGCTGCAAGCGCAGCAGCACGGTCAGGGGCCGGATATTATTGTCGGTGGCGGCCGTCGGCATTTTGTCCCAGTGGCTCAAGGGGGACGGCGTCAGGACGGCCAAGACTTGATCGCCCAGTGGCAAGCCTTGCCACAATCGGGTGTGCTGCAAACTCGCGCCCAGTTGCAACAAGCCAATCTGGCCCGTGGTCGTTGGTTAGGGCTGTTTGCCGATTCGCATTTGCCCTACATAGATCAACGGCCAGCCTCTGTGCCAAGCCTGCAAGATATGGTGCAACAGGTATACGCCGGCGTAAAAGATCAGCCTGACGGCTATGTGCTAGTGATTGAGGCCGGGCGCATCGATCATGCCCATCATGACGGCAGTGCCCAGCGGGCTTTGCGTGAAACTTATGAGCTGCACCAAACCATGGAATGGCTGCTGGCACAGATTAACTTTGACGACACCCTGGTGATGGTGACCGCTGACCACAGCCACACCTTGACGCTGCAAGGCTACCCTACGCGTGGCAATCCGATTTTGGGCTTGGTGCACAGCAATGACGAGCACGGTGAAGCCATGGCCGAGCCCTGGCTACTGGATGATGGCAAGCCCTACACCTCACTGTCTTACCGCAATGGTCCAGGTGCGGTGGATACCCAGCAACGGCCAAAGTTACAGCCTTCGCAGGTGGCCGACATCGACTTTCGCCAGCCAGCACTGGTGCCGCTGGAAAGCGAAACCCACGGTGGCGAAGACGTGGCCGTGTATGCCGCTGGCCCTTGGGCACATCTTTTGGGCGGCACGCTGGAGCAGCATTGGCTCTATCATGTGATGCAGCAGGCGCTGACGGCCAATCCTGAATAGGCCCGCGCTCGGCGTTTACTTGTGTGGCGTTTGCGCATACAATTCGCCACCCTTTTTAGGCCTTTCTCCTGGCAATGCCGTGTTCAGCGGCTTGAAAGCGAGAAAGATGTTGAACGGTGGGCGATTTTAAAACCCGCCACCGGGATGTTCGGACGCCGTTGATTGATCAGCAGCGCCTGATGTTCCCGCTTGATAAAACGATCGGAGTAGATCTTTTTTATGGTAGTTATTCGTTTGGCCCGTGGTGGCTCTAAAAAACGCCCTTTTTACAGCATCAATGTTGCTGACTCTCGCAACCCTCGCGACGGTCGCTTTATCGAGCGTGTGGGTTTCTTCAACCCAGTTGCTCGTGGCCAGGAAGAGCGTTTGCGTGTAGATCTGGAGCGCATTGAATACTGGATGGGTAAAGGCGCTCAGCCAACTGATCGCGTCGCTAAGCTGCTTAAAGACGCTAAGAAAGCTCAGGCGTAAGCCAGCGCTTTCTGTATAGAGGTAAACCATGTCGACACAGCATGCGGCGGATCAGGACGTCACTGTTCTGGGAAAAGTAACCACCGCATTTGGGGTGAAAGGTTGGGTGAAGGTGTATTCGTACACCAAGCCGATGATCAATATTTTCGATTACCCCAGCTGGTTGTTGAACATCGACGGCCAGTGGCGCAGTTATAAAGTTCGAGATGGCAAACCTCAGGGCAAAGGCTTGGTGGCGGCGCTGGAAGGCGTGAACGATCGTGATGCCGCGGAAGCGTTATCACAAGTCGACATCGCAGTTCCGACCTCCGAACTGCCTGAGCTCGAAGAAGATGAACATTATTGGTTTCAGTTGCAGGGCTTACAGGTGTTTCACACCGATGGTCAGCTGCTGGGCCAGGTAAAAGAACTGTTTGATTCCGGCGGCGGTAACCAGGTCATGGTTATCAGCAGCTGTGCTGGCAGCATTGATAGTCGCCAGCGCATGGTGCCCTTCGTCGGAGCCATTGTTCTGTCAGTTGACTTGGATGAAGGTCAAATCCAGGTGGACTGGGAGCCGGATTTTTAACGGTGTGGTTTGGTGTTGTTAGCCTGTTTCCGGAGATGTTTCGCGCTCTGACCGAACACGGTGTCAGTGGCCGAGCGGTGAAGCAAGGCAAAGTCAGCGTAGACTGCTGGAATCCCAGAGACTATGCCTACGACAATTATCAAACCGTCGATGATCGACCCTATGGCGGTGGCCCCGGCATGCTGATGAAAATTCAGCCGCTGGAAGAAGCCATTCAAGCCGCGCGAGCGGTGGCCGAGCAGCAGCCTGGCAAGCCTGCCAAGGTGATTTATTTATCACCTCAAGGGCGCAAACTGGATCAGCAAGGTGCTTTGCAATTGGCACAGCAAGATAACCTGATTCTGGTGGCGGGCCGCTATGAAGGCATTGATGAGCGCTTAATTGAGCGCGAAGTCGATGAAGAATGGTCGATTGGCGATTTTGTGTTAAGTGGCGGAGAAATGGCAGCCATGACGTTAATGGATGCCGTGATTCGATTGGTACCTGGCGTATTAGGCCATAACCAGTCGGCCGAGCAGGACTCCTTCATGGAAGGTCTGCTCGATTGCCCACATTACACCCGTCCTGAGCAGTATCAGGGACGTGTGGTGCCGGAGGTATTGCTCAGCGGCAACCACGAAAAAATTCGGCGCTGGCGGTTAAAGCAATCGCTGGGGCGTACCTGGGAGCGGCGACCCGATTTACTCGACGCACTGGAACTGAACAACGAGCAACAAACGTTATTGACAGAGTATCTGAATGAGCGCGAGCAGGCCTCTTCAGACTGTTAAGGAGCATACAAATGAGCAACAAGAACTCAATCATTCAGCAGATTGAAAACGCACAGCTGAAAAGCGACGTGCCAGCGTTCGGCCCGGGTGACACCGTTGTCGTACAAGTAAAAGTTAAAGAAGGTACTCGTGAGCGTCTGCAGGCGTTCGAAGGTGTGGTAATCGGTAAGCGTAACCGTGGCCTGAACTCAGCATTTACCGTGCGTAAGATTTCTCACGGTGTTGGCGTTGAGCGTACTTTCCAGACTCACAGCCCACTGGTTGACAGCATTGCTGTTAAGCGTCGTGGTGATGTGCGTCAGGCGAAACTGTACTACCTGCGTGAGCGTAGCGGTAAGTCTGCACGTATCAAAGAAAAGGTATAAACCTTTTCGACAAAAAAAGAGCGGATCAGTTGATCCGCTTTTTTTATGCCTGCAATATTTGGCCGGCATACTCATATGTCAGGCCCACAGTGGTGGTTGGGGAACTAAATCTGTCACTGCCCCTCCAAGCATCTCGCTAACGGTAGCCAGTGCGGCATAATGACGATTAAGCTGACGCCGGTTCAAAAAGGTAAAAGGTACTTCATGAAGAAAACAATTCTGGCAGCCATGTTAGGGCTGACCGTAAGCACTGCCTCCGTTGCGGCAGAGACAGTCAATACACAGGAGCAGCAGCGCGTTGCCGTTGAGCAGCGTTTGGTGGATGCCTTTGGTCCACGTTTGCAAGTAAAAGACGTCACCGCGGTGGCGGCAAAGCAAATGCTGGAGGTTATCCTGGTCGACGGCTCCGTCGTTCACATGACGCCGGATATGGGCTATTTCATTTACCGTGATGAATTGTATCAGCTAGCAGCGGATGGCCCGGTCAATGTTACCCAAAGCCGCTTGAATCCGCGCCGCGCTGAGCAGCTGGCTGCCATCGACAACAGCCAAACCGTGTTGTTTCCAGCCAAGGGCGAGCAAAAAGGTCTGATCAATGTCTTCACTGACATCGATTGCGGTTATTGTCAGAAGCTGCACCAGGAAATTCCACGTTTGAACGAGCTGGGCATCAGTGTGCGCTACTTGGCGTATCCACGTGCTGGGGTGAAGAACCCACAAACCGGAGCGCTGACGGATTCTTATCGCAAGATCAATTACGTCTGGTGTCAGGATGACCGTAAAGAAGCCATGACAGTGATGAAAAATACCCAACGCGAGCTGGGTATGCTGGCGCAGCGTATGCGCGGCGGTGATGCTCGCGCCCAAGAGAAGTTCGAGGACATGCGTGAGCAAATGCAAAACATGGTGGCAGCCAGCAATGACTGCGGCGCGCCAGTGGCGGCTCAGTTTGAACTGGGTCAGGGCTTGGGAGTAACAGGTACGCCGGCCATCATCGTTGACGATGGTCGCTTGTTCCCGGGTTATATGCCGGCCGACGCTTTGGCAGAGCGAGTGTTGAACTAAGCGCTGCACTGCATTGAGTAGATTAACGGGCCAATAGGCCCGTTTTTTGTGCCCGCAGATTAGTCACCGATGTGAGTAGAGCGAAAAAGCATCATTCTGACACTAAGCCCGTCATGACGGGGCTTGTAGGCGGTTACCAAATAATCGCCAACAGCTTTATCCACAGAAACTGTGGATCAGTTAACGTAAACGTAATATTTAGATGCCCGCCCATGGGGCATAAATGTCTCTTTTTGCGGCACAAAATGCTTGACCATGGCATTTTTATGCACATCGACTTTTGATCTGCTGAGTTGGCCCTCTATTGTATAGAAATATCTAGAGGTGCTTGCTTGACTTATCTAACCCATTGAAAAATATGAACTTTTATGGGTGGTTAAAAAGTAAACAATCTGTGTTCGGGCCTGAGTTTATCTGGCTTAGCGGTACATGCCGACAGATTATCCAGAGAATTATCCACAGAATCTGTGGGAAACTGTCAATCTTTGAGGCGGGCCCGCAAGGTCAAGCGCAGGTCAAGATTTAGGTTGGTCAAAGTACGCCTTTTTATCGCGCTTATTGGCTTTATGCACAAGTGATCTATTGCAGAGATCTAATAGTTTGACGATTGGCGGTTGGCACGGCAATGTTTATAGCCGTTGCAACTGAATGATTTTTAAGCATTTTTTAAAGTGGCCTAAATGAATAAATAGGCCTCGGGCGCAGCCACGATGCGCCCTGGCGGTGATTTAGCAATATCCGTCCACGGAATTGTCCACAAGCGTGTCGCTGTCTTGGCACGATTCTGTGTGCAAGTTGGGTGTGAGTAGGCCGGGAGTCGGCAGCTGTGCTTGCCAGCCAAAGCGTGCGATCAGTTGCTGCCAAGTGTGATCCAGGGGCGCTTCAATGGTGATGGTTTCAGCGCTGAGCGGATGTTGAAAACTGAGCTGCCAGGCATGCAGCAGCAGCCGACCGGCGTCAAAATGATCACGAAAATAGCGGCTGTGCCTGCCTTTGCCATAGCGCGCGTCGCCGATAATGGGATGGCTTAGATGCTTGAGATGACGGCGAATCTGATGTTTGCGGCCGGTGTGCGGCAAAGCTTCCACCAGCGAATAGCGCGATTGTGGGTATTTATCAATTTCGATGGGCAGCTCTACTTGGGCCAAGCAACGAAAATCCGTGCGTGCTTCTTGTGCCGGTTTGATGCGCTCATGGCGGGCGTATTTGTCCACCGGTGGCACCAGGGGCTTATCTAGCTCAGTCCACTCTGGCATGTAACCGCGCACGATCGCCAAATAGCGTTTGCTGACTTGTTGCTGGCGCCATTGCTCGACCACCAAGCTTGCGATGTCAGGCGTCAAAGCAAACATCAAAACGCCAGACGTGGGTTTATCCAAGCGATGCACTGGATAAACACGCTGGCCTACATAGTCGCGCACCAGTTGCAGGGCAAAACGGGTTTCGTGGCGATCAATCTCACTGCGGTGCACCAGCAAGCCACTGGGCTTGTTGATCGCAATTAAATGATCATCCTGAAAAAGAACGTCGACGGACATAGCAATACCTGGCAAAGAAACAGTCGCCATCATAGTCATGGCGGCGCCGCCGGCAAGCGAAAACCGCTAGCAGGCTGGTTGGCGACAGTGATGGGCGAATGCAGGTGGCGGCAGCGCACTTTTGATGCAGAGTCTGTGGCAAAGCTCGCTGCAACCACAGAGCGTGCTTAATCCCAGCGATTAATCCAAAGGAGCGTGCAGCAAATCTGGCTCAATGGTAGGCTGGCCCAGCTGCTGCAATACCGCGCTGATTTGCCCGCGATAGTGCGTGTGATGGTTGAATAAATGCTGCAGTATTCGGTCTAGGCCAACGCTGAGCTCGTCGTCATCGCCGTACACCAACACAGCGCGAGCATCGTCTTGGCGCAGCAAATCGCACCAGCGTTGCAGCACATCGTCTATGCGCTCGCGTACTGGCTGCAGGTCTTTTAGCTGTGGATAGTACAGTTGGCGATCATCTTTCACTGGCGGCAGGTCATTCAGCTCTTCCAGCATCGGGTAAATCGGCTGTAGACGCCCAAGCCACAGCAAATCGGTGGCGAGCAGGTGATTCCAGCAGCCGCAGAGAGAACCGTGCGCCAAGCCGACATCCTGCTGTTGTTGTTCGCTGGGCAAAGTCAGGCTGGCATTGAGAAGTTGCGCGTTCATCCAGCGGTTGTAGCGCGCTGAGCGTCGATAGTGATCGGACCAGGGCATGGCAGTCTCCGCGTTGTTGGTTTTGACGTATACCCATTGTAGGCCTGACAAGCCGCCTGACAGCCCTTATGATTCGCTGCTGTGCTGTTGAGCGGATAAGGACAATGCGCGCTTTATTACTGTTGATCATGTTAGCGAGTACTTTGGCGAGTGCTCAGCCCGTTGCCTGGAATGAAACGGACAATCGCTGGCTTACCAGCACCTCTGAGCACTTTCACGTGCATTACCTTGAACCGCATCAGGCCATGGCAGAGCGTTCGTTGGCCATTGCCGAGCAGGTGCACCAGCAACTGCTGCCGTTTTTTGGTCAAGCGCCCGAGGCGCGCACGCACATGGTGTTGGTGGATGACTTCGATTTTTCCAATGGCTGGGCCACGCCCTTGCCCTTTGCACAAATTCGTTTGTTTGCCTCGCCACCCCAGCAGGTATCGTCGCTCGAGCACAATGATGATTGGCTGCAAAGCCTGATTCGCCACGAGTACGTGCATGTGCTGCACATGGAAATGCAGAGCGGCAGTGTCGAGCACGCACGCAATGTGTTTGGCCGCGTGGCGTTGTGGCCCCTTCCACCTTTGTCGGCTTTTCCCCACGCTTTTACCCCATCGATGTTATTGGAAGGTTTGGCGGTCTATTTAGAGACCAACGCCGAGCAGGGCTTTGGCCGTCTGCAAGGCAGCTATTACCGCATGCAAATGCGCAGCGAAGTGTTGGCCGGTGAGCTGGATGATATGAATTCCGTGATCGTGGCGCGGCGCGAATGGCCCAGTAACCGCGCCTATTTATACGGTGCTTATTTTATTGAGTTTTTGATCGAGGAGCATGGCGAAGCGCGGGTGCAGTCCTTTCTGAATCGGTATTCCGCTCAGCTGTTGCAGTACGTGCTGCTCGACAGCGCGTTTCGCAACAGTTTTCATCGCTCCCTCGATGGCCTTTGGCAAGAATTTCAGCCCTGGCTAGAACAGCGCTTTGGTGCTGAAATTGCGGCGCTGCAACAGCACAGTACGGCGTCAAAGCGCTGGTCGTTTGCCAGCCGCAATCGCCAGCCAATGGCCAGTGATGGTCAGCGCTTGTGGTATGTCGAGGACAACGGTGAAGATCGCCGCCAGCTGGTGCTACGTCAAGGCGACCAGCCCCCTCAGCCTGTGGCGAGCGCTAAAGGTGTACGCGCACTGGCTTACAACGAGCATGGCGAGCTGGCTGCTCTGCGGCTGATTTCTTACGCCAGTGGCCGCAGCTGGAATGATTTGTTTGTATTGCAGCAAGGGCGCTGGCAGCGCTTGACGGACGGGCAACGCTTGCGTGATCTGGCCTGGGACGCCAGCCAGCAGCGCTGGTTGGCCACACGTACCATTGCCGGTCTGAGCGAACTGGTGAGCATTGATCGCCAAGGCCGGTTAGCTCGGCTATGGCAAGGCCAAGCGGGAGATGTGCTGGGGGAGCTGGCAGTGAGCGCCGCCGGCGTGGTCGTGGCGGCGTACAAGTCACGCGGCCAAGGCTGGGATTTGGCCCGCTATCAGGGGCAGCAGTGGGTGCCGCTGACGCAATCGCTGGCGGTCGAAAACAGCCCAGCGTTTTTGCCCGATGGGCGACTGGTGTTCAGTGCCGACTACCAAGGCGTATTTGATCTTTGGGCGCTATCACTGGCAGGCGAAGAACTCCCGCTGCAGCGCCTGACTCGTGGTGTAAGCGGTGCATTTGAGCCCCTTGCGTGGCGCGGTGAGCTGGTGTGGCAGCAGTATCACGCGCAAGGTTTTCAGCTGCATTCGGCGCCATTGCAGGAGCTTGAGGCCTACCGTCTTGACCATTGGCAGGGGCAATACGACTACGCCTGGATCGACGCTAAATCCTACCCCAGTCAGGAGTATTCGCCTTGGAGCACCTTGCGGCCACGCTACTGGCTGCCTATTTGGCAGTTTGGTAATGATGAAAGCTACCTGGGGCTGGTCAGCAGCGGCCAGGATGCGCTGGCACGCCATAGTTACAGCGCTCAACTGCGCTACAACACCAGTCAGAAGCAGGCTGAATGGAACTTGAGTTATGGCTTTGATAACCGCTGGGCGTTGAATTGGATGCGCCAGCATCAAGTCGACGATGTTGGCATTGCCGAGCTGACTCGGCGTGAAGACCAGTTTGTGTTGGCGCGCTACAACTTATGGCCAACGCTGGAGGATCAATGGCGCTGGAGCCTCGGTCTTAGCCATGAATACGAGCGCTGGATCAGTGCCGAGGGGCCGGTCATATTTGATCGCGGCGGTATTCGCGAGAGCCTGGTGGGCGTTGCCACTCGCTTTGATAATCGTGAAAGCTTTATCAATGTCCCCGGTGTGGGGTGGGGCAGTTATGTCAGCTTGGTGGCGGAAACCAACGAGGCACTGCCCAGTGACTACGACGGCGAGCGCTACCAGTTGGAGCTGCGTCATACCCTGGATTTACCCGGCCGCCAAACTTTGACTATGGCCGCCGTCTGCGCCGGTGCTGACCCACTCGCTCAGCCATTTCGCATTGGTGGTAGCGAGCTGGGAGCAGAGCAAGTGCTGTTCGGTCGTGATGAGTTCAGCCTGCGTGGTTACGACAGCAACGCCGCGGTGGGTCGCTACCTGTATCGTGGCCAGTTGCGCTATCAACGCTGGCTCGGCCGGGTAGAGCGTAACTGGAATACTTGGCCCTTGGGCTTGGGTGACTGGTACGGAAACCTGTTTTTCGAGCAAGGCAGCGCTTGGTCGGACGGTCAAAGTAGGCCCGCTTTGGCGTCCGTGGGTGCTGAACTGAGTGCGGAGCTCATTCTTGGCTATCGCTTGGCGCTACCTTTGACGGCCGGTATGGCTTATGGCTTTAATGACGAGCGCAGCGGTGGCGCCAAGGTGTACCTGCGCACGTCATTAGCGTTTTAAAACCCGGAACCTGGCTGGGTTAAAAACTGCCGCTCGTCGTTGCTAGACGGGCGGTTCAACAGCGCGTTGCGGTGCGGAAAGCGGCCAAAGCGCTGGATGATTTGCTGGTGGCGGCGGCCAAACTCTAAATAATTCTCCGCCTCACTAGCAAAACTTGCCGGCGCATCAGCACGTAACTGCGCCAGCTTTTCCATGCATAAGTTCTGCATGGCCTCGCTTTCGGCGTGCTCCAATGGCAAGTAGTAAAACAGCCGCTGAATCGGCCTTACTTGTCGGTCAGCTCCCTGACGAATGCCTTCTAACGCCCATTCAAGCGCCAGGGCGTCTTGGGTAAAGCTCATGGCGTTGTCGCGGTACATATTGCGGCTGAACTGATCCAACACGATGATGGCTGCTAAACGGCCATCCGCGCTGGTGAGCCAGTCACGGTGTTCACCGCGCAGCAAGGCTTTGAGTGTTGGCTCAAAGCGCTGGCGAATGGTGTCATCGGTGGCGGCGTCTTTATGCCACCAAAGTTTGGCTTGGCGTTGACTTATCTCATGGTCAGTGGCGTCAGCACCAAACCAAAACGCGAGTACGTCGTTTTTATTCATTTCATCTCTGCCGTCTGTCATCTGGCTGGGCTACCATAGCGAGCGTTCGGACGACCTGCAAACCGGGGGATAACAGCGGTAATGGATTTTTTGTGGATTCTGGTGGCATTTGCCGGTGGCTTTTTGATGAAGCAAATTGGCATGCCGCCACTGGTGGGTTTTTTATTGGCCGGTTTTGGCCTGCACGCAGCGGGGGTCGAACCGGCTGCCAATTTACAAACTCTGGCGGATTTAGGCATTACTTTGATGCTGTTCACCATCGGTTTAAAACTGGACGTTAGGGCGTTAATCCGGCCAGAGGTGTGGGCCACCACCACTTTGAACACCGCCATTTGGACAGTGCTGCTTATCGGACTGTTGGTGTTGGCTTCCTGGCTCGGTATCAGCCATTACTACGATGTTAGCTGGACCACCCAAGCGCTGATTGGCTTTGCGCTGAGTTTTTCCTCCACCGTGTGTGTGGTGAAAATGCTGGAGGAATCGTCAGAGCTAAAGGCCAAACATGGGCGTTTAGCGCTGGGTATCCTGATTATTCAGGACATTTTCGCGGTGTTATTTCTGGTGGCTTCGACGGGTAAAGTACCGTCGATATGGGCGCTGGCGTTGCTGTTGCTGTGGTTTGCACGGCCGTTGCTGTACCGTCTCGTGCAGGCTGCCGGCCATGGTGAGCTGTTGCCATTGTTGGGCTTCTTTTTGGCCTTGGGCGGCTCAGAGCTGTTCTACGCCGTCGACTTAAAGGGCGATCTGGGCGCGCTGGTGGTCGGTATGCTGCTGGCCCGCCACCCCAAAGGCTCAGAGCTTTATAAAGCCTTGATGGGCTTTAAAGATTTGTTCCTGATCGGCTTTTTCTTGTCGATTGGCTTTACCGCGCTGCCCAGCGCAGATATGGCTGTCAGCGCTGCCATGCTGCTGCTGATTTTGGTGGCCAAGTTTGCTTTGTTCTTCTGGCTTTTGACGCGTTTTAAGGTGTCTGGCCGCTCTTCCTATCTGGCGGCGCTGGCACTGACCAACTACAGCGAGTTTGGCTTGATCGTGGCGCATTTGAGCGTCAAGAATGGCTGGATGTCGGAGGACTGGCTGGTCATCATCGCGCTGGTGATGTCAGTGTCCTTTATTCTCAGCAGCTTTTTATACCGTCGTGCTCACCATATTTATGCGCTGCACAAAGATACCTTTAACCGCTTTGAGCGCAGCGGTGTGGCACCCAAATTTGAGCGTCCGGCCAATGCTGAAATTCTGATTTTGGGCATGGGCCGTGTGGGCAAAGGCGCGTATCAGGCGATTACGCCAGATTACCCAGAACAGGTATGGGGCATTGAATCGGACAGCGAGCGCGTGGCGCGGCTGCGGCAAGAAGGCATTTGTGTTGCGTTGGGGGATTCCGATGACCTGGAGTTTTGGCAGCAGGCACTCAAGCCGGGTGCCAATGGTCGCGCCGTGCAACTGGTGATGTTAGCGCTGCCGTCGCAGGTTGAAATGCTCAGTACCTTGGAAATGCTGCGCTTGGCGGGTTACCAAGGTCGCACAGCGGCGGTGGCGCGCTACGAAGATGAGCGTCAGCAGCTGTTGGAGTTGGGTGTGGATGTGGTGTTCAACTACTACGCCGAAGTAGGCGCCGGTTTTGCGGCTGAAACCCGGCCATTGTTGCAATCAGAGGCTTAAAACCTCTGATGCTGTTAGCTGTTTTTCAGCCACTCGGTGACTTGCTGCGGTGAGTTTAAGCGCTGCAGCTCGCCACTGGGATGGGCAAAGCCTTCGTGCTCAAAGTGCTGCAGCAAATCTAACAGGGCCTGCCAGTAGTGGTTGATGTTGTAGCACGCGCAAGGCTTGCTGTGATCGCCAAGGCCGGCCCAGCACCAGATTTCGATCAGTTCATCTAAGGTTCCTATGCCGCCGGGCAAGGCCAGAAAACCATCGGCCAGCTCGGCCATTTTGGCTTTGCGCTCGTGCATGCTGGCAACGCGAATCATCTGGCTTAGGCCCGTGTGGCCAACTTCACGTAGCTCTAACGCGTGGGGAATCACGCCAATCACCTCACCGCCAGCCGCCAATGCAGCATCAGCAATGGTGCCCATCAGTCCGGTATGTCCGCCGCCATACACAATGCCGATGCCCTGCTGGGCAAGGTGGGTCGCTAATTGTGCAGCAGCCTGCTGATATTGCTTGTGCTTGCCGAGGCGTGCACCACAATAAATGGCCAGTCGCATGAGGGTGGTATCTCTTTGTTGCCTGTGGGTGGTTGTCTATAGGTGGTTGTCTGTGGAGGTAAGTTATATCACAGGCCCTGTGGGCGTTTGCAAGAAGGGCGGGGGTAGACCAGCGGCATGGCAGCCGCTGGTCTTATTGGCGTTAGAACAGATTTAATACCAGAGCAGCGGGCTCGCAGTGGTTGCGTTCTTTTAAGTCATTTTTCTGCCGCGATTGCTCAGATTTGATCCAGGTGTAACTGGAGGCTGAGCCTTTGCAAATGGTGAGGCCTAATACGTTGTTTTTAGAGCGCACAAACAGGTTCATATTAACTTGGCCGCGGGTGCGCGAGCGCAGGTGAATTTTTTTCGGTGAAATGGTGTAGGAGCGCAGCCCGTCTTTGGCGGTGATGTTCATGGTTTCACCGGCTGGGGCATTCACGAACTCAGCGTCATCACGAATTTCGATGCTGGTCCAGTTGGAGTCGGTTTCAAACTCCAGCTGATAAATCTTTTCCTCTGCCTGGGCGGCGCCGGCGATTATTAACAACAGAGCAACCAGGGTTCTCATAGGTGGCCTTCCATGCATTTTTACCGCGGTGAAAAAAACGCTGTGCCGCCTAGGCGACACAGCACATACCCTCAGTTATATAGTCCACGATTTTTATATCGTCAAAGATGGGTTTCAGCGTACTCGGCTAATACCGAACGCGGTGAACCCTGCAAATGCACGGTTCCGCCTTGGTTGAAGTGCTTAAAGCGTTCGATTAAATAGGTTAGGCCGGAGCTGACTGCATTTAAGTAAGGTGTGTCGATCTGCGCCAGATTGCCCAGGCACACCACTTTGCTGCCGGCCCCGGCGCGGGTAATGATGGTTTTCATTTGATGGGGCGTCAGGTTCTGGCACTCGTCGATCAAAATCAAACTGTGCTGGAAGCTGCGGCCGCGAATGTAGTTAAGCGACTTAAACTGCAACGGCACTTTTTGCAAAATATAATCGACGCTACTGTGAGCGTGCTCATCGTCTTTGTGCAAGGCTTCAAGGTTGTCGGTAATAGCGCCCAGCCAAGGCTCCATTTTTTCGGCTTCTGTGCCAGGCAAATAGCCAATGTCTTCATCCAAACCGCGAGTACTGCGGGTGGCAATGATGCGGCGAAATTGATTGCTGGCAACGGTCATTTCAATGGCCGCTGCTAAGGCCAAAATGGTTTTGCCTGAACCGGCTTGGCCGCTCAAAGTGACCAGGTGAACTTCTGGGTCCAGCAACAAATGCAAGGCAATGGCTTGTGGAATGTCTCTGGGTGTTAACCCCCAAGCAGACTGTTGCAACAGCTGCTCTGCGGGTAAGTCTTGCAGTGTGACTTGCTCTTCATCTATGGCGACAACACGGCCAATGAAGCCTTTGTCGTCAACGATAAAGCGATTGACGTGCAACTCCTCCGGTAAATCGTTGCGAGCCAAGCGATGATAGGTGCCGCTTTCATCATGAAAACTGTGCACTTGTTGCTGGCTATCCCAAAACGAGCCTTCGTAGGCGTGATAGCCGGTTTCCAGTAAGGCAACGTCTGACACCAGTTGATCATTTTGGTAGTCCTGTGCGCCAAGGCCGCAGCCGCGCGCTTTCAGTCGCATATTGATGTCTTTGGTAATCAAGATTACATCGCGGCGCGGATGCTTCTCTTGCAACGCTACCAGGCTGTTGATGATCTTGTTGTCGTTGAGGTCTTGCGGCAGTACCCGATTGGGTTGGTTAAAGCTATCTAGCAAAATCGAAAAACTGCCCTGGAAACTGTCATCGGCCCGACGAATCGGCACCCCCTTAGCAATTTCAGTCGGGCTGGCATCGCCAATGATGCGATCAATTTGGCGAATGGCCTCGCGGCAGTCAGTAGCAATGGCGGCTTTGCCCATCTTTAGCTTGTCGAGTTCCTCCAGAACAGTCATGGGAATCACCACCTGATGCTCTTCAAAGTTGAGCATGGCGACCGGGTCGTGGATCAGTACGTTGGTGTCCAGAACATACAACTTGGTGTCGGACTTGCGTGCTGCCATATCAGCAATCTCCTGTGCATCCAAAGCGGGGGGTAGAGCGTTTTCTGCCTGCGGCAGTTACAGACGAGGTCGGGTGAGCTAGCAGTGGCTGCCAGCGGGGAAGGGTATGGGCAGGATCAATACGGATCGTCAATGACCTCTCCTGTAATCATGACGACGACATAGCGTCGTGTAATGCCTCTGACTTTCATCATGCAGGGTTATGGTTGGGTTGCCAAGGGGCGTGTGCTGCTCTGTTTTAAAGAGGCTGTTTCATGTTGTGGGCGCGGTTTTGGCAGGGAAGAACCTTTTGGGACCTAGCCATTGACCCTAAGGTCGGTGGCGGCTGTGGCTCGGGTCAATGGCACTGGTATCTGGTGCGATACACTGGCAAGGTACGTGTCAACCACTGGCTTCAGGCCGTGATAATAACAATAAATAATCATTCTCTTGGGGGCACCATGTCTTTGCTTTCTTCTTCGTTGGCGCGCGTCGCTGCGCTGGCTGCTGCGGTGGCGCTGTCGGGCTGCAGTGCGGTGTACAAAACCACCGGCTGGTTTGCCTACGATTACGCCGAGAGCCATGCCATTCCCTTCACCATGCGCAGCGATGACCCGACCCTGGTGTGCAATCAATCTCAGGCGCTGGCAGAAACCTTGCTGTCATTTTCGGACGTCACCTACGAAGCGCATTTGCCGGCCACCACCTTATATATGATGGCGGGCAGTTGTGCTGAAGCCGAGGCGCACGAACACGCGTTAGCCTATTTGCGGGCCTTTGACAGCCAGCAAGTGGCAGCCGCCAAAGATGCTCGTATTATGGAAAAGCGCGGCTATGCCCTAGCAGCACAGCGCCAATACAAGGCCTACCAGCACATGGTGGCGGAGTTCACGGAGCCGGGTGCTGAATGCCCGGACCTAGATCGGGATGAAGAAATCTACTGGGTGTTAGGTATTTTAGCTGGGGTGCAGTCGGTGATGAGTGACTTGCGCGCCGAGGGAGCCGTAGGCGTGCCCAAGGACATCGCCATGAAATCGGTGCGTGGCATGCAATGCGTCGACAACCAGCGTTGGTGGGGGTTGCCGCAAGCTGTGCAAGCGTCGGTGTGGGTCATGTTGCCGGACAACGCCCCGGCGGGCACCGATCCTTGGCAGCAGCTGCAACAAGCCAGCGCCATGGCCACTGACGCTGGTGTGCGCATGGCACATGCCATTGAAGTTACCATTGCCGACAGCAGTGGCGATCAGCAGCGCTTAAAAGACGCCATTCGTCGTCATGCGCAATCGCTGGAGCAAACACCAGCAGCGCCAGACTACCGCCTGTTAGATATTATGGCGCACCGGCAAATTGTGGCGGTATCGGACCGCATGTGGACGGAAGCCACCGGCTCGCGCACGCCTTACGATCAGTTGGGTACCTTCTGGGATGACAAACCCGCTGCCATGCCCACCTTTGACATCGATGATTTGCTTGGAGGCGAATAATGCGATTGTTGCTGCTGAGCTTGCTATTGCTGACCTCGCTGTCTCAGGCTGAGGTGGTTAAGCGTACCCTGTGTGTTTTTGATCCTTTAGGTGCCAACGGTGGGCTTTACAGTGTGGCTAAGGATTACCGCACGCTGGCGCTTGAGTGGGGGGTGGATTTTCATTTGCGTGCCTACACGGATGAAAAAATCGCCTCCGATGATTTTAAAGCCCAGCAGTGCGATGCCGTGGTGCTCACCGGTGCTCGCGCGCGGCCGTTTAACACCTTTACGGCCACGGTCGAGGCCATCGGTGCGGTGCCTTCTGAGAACATCATGCAGCAACTGGTGCAGCTGATTTCATCGCCCAAAGCCGAGCGCTACATGGTGGAAGGGCGCTATGAGGTGATGGGCGTTTTACCAGCTGGGCCGATTTATTTATTTGTGCGTGATCGCGGCATCGATTCGGTGGAAGAGTTGTCTGGCAAGCGCATTGCCACCATTGATTATGATGAGCCTTCCAAGCGCTTGGTCAATCACGTGGGTGCCTCGGTGGTGCCGGCCAACTCGGCCAATTTTTCCGGCATGTTCAATAATGGCAGCGTGGATGCCGCCTATGCGCCGGCATTGGCTTACAAACCTTTGGAGCTCTACAAAGGTTTGGGCGAAAGTGGCGGGATCATCCGCTTTAACCTGGCCTATCTGGATTTTCAACTGGTGGCGCATCGGGAGCGTTTTCCGGAAGGCTTTGGCGCTCAGTCTCGGCAAGCATTGGCGCAGCAGTTTGAACGTGTGGCGCAAAGCATTGCCGCCGATACCGCGGCGATTGAGTCGCATTACTGGGTGGATTTAACCGCTGAGGCGCGCACAGAATACAACCAGATGCTGCGCGACATTCGTATGAAATTGCGCGATGAAGGCGTGTATCACGCCAGCATGTTGACACTGCTGCGCAAGCTGCGCTGTCGCGACAACCCTACGGCAGCTGAGTGTGTCGATAAGCTTGAGTAATAACACTCGCCAATAATAACAACGGAGCGCCGCCAGAGCGCCACTTGAGGTATTTCCATGGAACAGGCTGCGCGCTTTGCCAATCGCAGTGCTTATGAATGGCTGGCGGCCTTGCCGGCTTTTCTGGTGCTGGTGTTTGTTGTCGTTCTCAATACCAGCCATACCCTGCATGCTCAGCTATTAAAGCTGGGTGAAAGCACCTGGGATGGCTATTTTAAACTGCGTCATGATCCGTCCGAACCTGCGTGCAACCCCAATATGGACATTGATGCACGCTTGCAGCAACTGGTGGCGGAGAGCCAGGCCGTCGATGATGAGTGGGATTTACTCGCCCCTGATCCCGTTGACCCAGCTATGATGCGCCAGTCGTTGCTGGCGGCAAAAGCGCAATGTGCGCAGCAACATCAGCAGTATCAGCAAACGCTGGAGCGAATTACTCCGGCGGTACAGGTATTTCGCAGCATTGAGTTAGGCGTTGCCGGCTTTGGCGAGCTGGGCATGCAGGCGCAGCGCATTATGTTGGCGGTGTTGGTGTTGATCTGTGGCTTGACCGCGGTATTCCGACGTCACCACATTGCCCTGCGGCCGATGGAAACCGTGATGGACTACCGCGTTGCCGCCGGCGCCCAGCTGATTTCTAGCAGCATTTTATTTTATTCGGTGTACAGCTTTCGCGAAGTGGCGGTGGGCGCAGGCGTTAGCGTCAGCCAGGAACATTTGATTCTGCATCATCTGTGGATTTATGGCTTTGCCTTTATTTTATTGCTCAGTCTGTATCAGTTTTTATTTATTCCAGAAGACG
>CBDDTG010000017.1:0-17483 GCA_965233665.1 Bacterioplanes sp.
TTGTGCTAAACCATCCCATACGTCATGCCAATCCCAACTGCTGGTTGGAAAGCCATGAATGAGCAGCAGCACGGGTTTATGTTTACCCAGTTGACTGATCGCTGTGGAAGCGCGGTAGAAGATCCGGAGGTCATAGCTGCGACCGTCTACGTCAGGCCGGAACACCAGCCAGTGGCCGTCGGCCTGCCAGTCAGAAGGAGTCATGCAAGATCCTATTGTTATTATGGCAACCCCAAAGCGTGATTGAGGTTTCTTTATTTTTAGGTCAGCGTCATTTTAAGGTCAGCGTCGGCAAACGCAGAATGTAAATACTGACGCCCAACCCTGTCAGCGGCAGCAGTATTTGCAACATTGGCCTTGGCACCAATACAAACGCCGTTAGCAGCATCACGCTCCACATCAACGCCAAAGAATATACTTTGGCTCGCATTGGCATGCCTTTGCCGTCCAAGTAATAGATGACGTAATTACCCAAGCGTGGATGATGAATTAACCATTGATAAAAACGCGAAGAGCTGCGCACAAAGCAAGCGGCTGCCAGCAACAAAAATGGCGTGGTAGGCAATACGGGCAGAAATATACCTACTACGCCCAGTACCACCGCCAGCCAACCACAGGCAAATACCAAGTGGCGCAGTAATGGGTGACGAATTCTTTTTTGCTCAGCTAGAGGTACAGACATGGCATGACCCAAATCACAGATATGCCAAGCATAGCTCAATACCGCCGCGCAAATCGACGCCGATACTCGGTGGGCGTCAGACCCGTCTTCTTACGGAACAAGCGCCGAAATGAGCTGGCATCTTCGTAACCAACGTCGGTCATGACCACATCAACCGTGCGCCCTGTTTCTTCCAATAACTTTTGCGCCGCTTCAATACGAATCGACTGCACATAGGTATTAGGCGGCATATCCAGCGCGGCATTAAAACGCCGAATCAGTGTGCGCTTAGAAACGCTAAAGCGCTCTGCTAACTCCTCGACTGTAAATGGCTCAGCGTAATGCTGCTCCAGCCAACGCTGGGTATGACTGACCAACTCGTCCTTGTGCGGCTTCGCCAAGCGCATCAACGAATAAGACAGCTGGCTGTCGCGGCGATAATCGATCACAAACGCCTTGGCCGTTTGAATGGCCGCCTCAAAACCGACATGGCGTTCAATGATGTGTAGCCCCAGATCAAACCAGGCCAGTCCACCGCCGGCGCAATAAATGTGTTCGTCGCGGGTAATCAGTTGATCCGCTTGCAGCGACACCTTGGGGTACAAGCGTTCAAAGGTGTCTTTAAAACCCCAATGTGTGGTGGCGCAGCGGCCGTTTAAAATGCCGGCTTCGGCCAACAGAAAATTACCGGTGCAATTACCGGCAATGGTCCAGCCTTGTTGATCGGCATGGCGCAACAGCTCCAGTACTGGCTCGGCATCCGTTAGCACTTCCTCAATTGGCCCGCCGACGGTAGGAACAATGACGGCATCCACTTGCGTTTCAGACGCCATGACCTCAGCAAAACTCATATGACTGGCCAATTGCAGCCCATTAATGCAACGCACGGGCTCACCATTAGGAGAGGCAATTCGCACGTTAAACAAACGTTGCGCTGGCGTGCCCTCAATGCGATTCCAGGTGACGCCTGCGAGGCCAAATAAATCCGCCACCCCAGTAATGGCAGAAGCCAAAGCACGGTCAAAGCCAACAACAACTAGGTTAATCATGGTTTTACTTGTCACTAATAACCTCAAGAGTGGCCATATTGCCAATTACGAGACGGCATGACAAGCCTCATAGTGGCTAGAAGTGCCACCCGGAGATTTGCCATGTCCACCCTAATTAACCGCACAGATCTTGAGTTTTTACTCTATGACCTGTTCGATGCCAATAGCCTGACGCGACTCCCTCAGTATCAGGATCACGACCAGACCACCTTTGATGCCGTACTCGCAACGGCAGAGCAGATTGCTAGCCAGTACTTTCTGCCTCATAACGCCAAAGCCGATGCGCAGGAACCTCAGTTCGATGGCCAGCAGGTCACAACTGTGCCTGAGGTCAAACAGGCTTGGCGCCACTTTAGTGAGGCCGGTTTGCTCTGTGCTCGCCACCACTATTCAGACGGCGGCATGCAACTGCCCGCGTTGATCCACAGCGCCTGCAATGCCTTTTTTATGGCTGCCAACCCTGCCACAGCCGGCTACCCCTTTCTCACCAGCGCCGCTGCCAACGTGATCCATGCCTTCGGCAATGCCGAGCAAAAAGCGCGCTATTTACCTCATATGTTTCAAGGATGCTTCGCCGGCACCATGGCACTGACGGAGCCAGACGTCGGCTCGTCGTTGGGCGATTTATCAACCCGAGCCACGCCGCACAGCGATGGCAGCTACCGCATTCATGGCCAGAAAATGTACATCTCTGGCGGCGACCAAGACATTACCGATAACATCATTCACTTGGTGCTGGCCCGCATAGAGGGCGCACCCGCCGGCGTGAAAGGCATTTCGCTGTTTATCGTGCCCAAATTTCGTGTGCATGAGGATGGCAGTCTGGGCCAATCAAATGACGTGCAACTGGCTGGGCTGCTGCACAAAATGGGCTACCGTGGCACCACCTCAACCGTGCTCAACTTCGGAGAACAAGGAGACTGCCAAGGTTGGCTACTGGGAGAGCCTCATAAAGGCTTGAGCTATATGTTCAAGATGATGAATGAAGCACGCATCGGGGTTGGCTTGGGCGCCGCAATGATCGGCTATCGCGGCTATTTAGAATCTCTCAACTATGCCCGCCAACGGCCCCAAGGGCGCTTGCCAACTGAGCGCGATGCCAACAGCCCAGCCATCAACATCATTCAACACACCGATGTGAAACGCATGCTGTTAGCGCAAAAGTCGTATGTGGAAGGCTCGCTGGCGTTATGTTTGCTGGCTGCCCGTTTGGTCGATGAAAGCGAAGCCGGTGGAGATTCAGACAGCGCGCTATTGCTGGATCTGCTCACACCCGTGGTCAAATCCTACCCCTCCTATTACGGCCCACGAGCCAATGATCTCGCCATTCAGGTATTGGGTGGCAGCGGCTACATTCGCGAATACCCAGTTGAACAGTGCTATCGCGATAATCGCCTGAATCCCATTCATGAAGGCACCCACGGCATTCAATCGTTGGATTTACTGGGGCGCAAACTGTGGCAGCAACAAGGCAAGGGCCAACAACTGTTATTAGCTCGAATTCGCGACACTCTTGCGCGTGCCAGTGAGCACTCAGAATTAAAGCCTTTGTGCCAGCAATACGAGCAACACCTAGATACTCTGGTACGTACCACCATGACGCTGGGCAACACTCTGCAACAAGGCAAGCTGGAACTGGGATTGGCCAACTCCGCTCTGTACTTGGACATGATGGGCCGGTGTGTGATCGGCTGGTTATGGCTAGACATGGCACACACCGCGTTACAAAGCAGCCGCCCCCGTGACTTTGTTAACGGCAAGCTGCAAGCAGCGCAGTACTTTATTCGCTGGGAGCTGGGCGAAATCGAGCATCAGGCTGTTCTGCTGAATAATTTTGACCGTACCTGCTTGGATATGCAGCCAGAGTGGTTTTAATCAAAACGCTGCTGAGTCTTTAAACAGCCACACAGCAGCTGTGTGGCAGCCTGACAGGATTGTCCTATGCTCTGAGGGCAGGTTGACCCGGAGCACGCAGATGAAAGCTTGGCCACTAAAAAACAAGTTATTCGCCATCACCCTCGGTATTATTTTGGTCCTGACCCTGGCAATGGGGGCGCAGACCTTCAGCGGTATTACCGATATCAGTGCACGCTTATCTGGCCATGCTGGGGACAACCTAGAGCGTGCAGTGGTGCAGCAGCTGCAGAGCAGCGCTCAGGGCTATGGCTCTGAAGTCAGTGGCTACATTAACTCGGCTTACCGGGTGCCGCTGACCGTGGCCAGCATTCTCAAAAACAGCATCGAAGCTGGGCCAGCCAATCGCTTAAGCCGCGACCAGGTCAATCTGTTGCTGCAAGCGACATTGGCGCAACACCCGGATATCAGCTCTATGTATGGTCAGTTTGAAGCCAACGGCTACGACGGCGAGGACCGTTTTTGGCAAGGCAGCGATGACATTCACACCGTCGAAAGCAACGGTGCCTTGGAAATCTATTGGATTCGCAACCAGCAAGGTCAGTTAGAGCAACAGCGTGTCGAAGGCTCAGAAGAAAAGTACGTCACCACGCGCAATGAGTTCGGCATTCGTGAAGCCGAGTGGTATTTGTGTGGCAAAGACAGCGGCAAGCCCTGTTTAATGGAGCCCTACCTTTACGAAATTAGCTCAGGCTATACCGAGCTGATGACCAGCCTGACAGTGCCCGTCATGGCCAATGGCAGTTTTCGTGGCATTGTCGGCGTCGATGTCAATTTGCCCTTGTTCCAGAGTATTACCGAAGAACTGAGCAAGGCTTTATACGACGGCGCAGCCAAGGTCACCTTGCTGAGCCATATTGGCTTGATCGCCGCCTCCAGCCACTATCAAGAGCACCTTACCCGACCATTAAAAGAAGCCATGCCAACCTTGGGCGAGCAGCTCAGCCAGCTGCACCAACAAGGAGGACAACTGGACACCGACGATCGCTTTTTTGTCACCGCATCGCTGCCCATTAAAGCCTCTGGCAATACCTGGTCACTGCTGATCGAACTGCCTAAGGATATTGCCTTGGCTGAGCTCAGTGAATTACAACACTTGATCGAGGAAGAGCGTGCCAGCGTGGTGTCAACGCAACTGTTGTCGGCGATCATTTTGGCCGCCATCGCCATCGTACTCATGACCGCCGTTATTCGCTCCATCGTGCAACCTTTGCGACGCCTTAATCAACAAGTCAATCAGTTAGCATCGGCCGACGGCGACCTGACCCAAAGCCTGGAATTAGATACCCATGCCGAGCTGATCGAGCTCAGCCAGGGCTTTAACCGTTTCATCATCAAGCTGCGTGAAATGATCAAGTCATTAAAAGACGTTAGCTCAGAGGTGCGCCAACAATCGCAGCAAAACCTCAGCATTTCCGAACGCACCCGACAAAGCACAGATCAACAGCAAACCGAGATCAACAACGTCGTCACCGCCACTCAGGAAATGTCCGCCACCGCGCACGAAGTATCACGAATCGCATCCGACGTCTCCGGTCGCTCGCAAGACATTCACCGCTCTGTGACCGATTCACAACAGCACCTGTCGTCTGCTTTAAATACCGTATTGGAAATGACCGAAGGCATGAGCAGTGCCAGCGACTCCATCACCAAGGTGGCGAGTCATTCAGAGGACATTAACCGCATCTTGGAGGTCATTCGCAGCATTGCCGAACAAACCAACTTGCTGGCGTTAAACGCCGCCATTGAAGCGGCTCGCGCTGGAGAGCAAGGACGCGGCTTTGCCGTGGTCGCGGATGAAGTTCGCACCCTGGCATCGCGCACGCAGGAATCCACGGCAGAAATCGACGGCATGATCGAAACCCTGCAAAAAGAAGTGCACTCGGCGGTGAGCATTATTAAGCAAGGCAGCGAACAGTCAGCAGTCAACCGAGAAGCCACGCAACATGCGCACGAGTCATTGCATCAAGTGGTGGCGGCCATCGGTGAAATCGCCGATCACATCGGCCAGGTGGCCACAGCAGCCGAGGAGCAAAGCTCGGTGAGCGAAGAAATCACCCGCAATTTAACCGTGATTGGTGATGCCGCGAACATTCTTGCCGAGCTGGCGCTGGAGGCCAACCACAGCAGCGGCCAAGTGACGCAACAGCTCGACATCCTCGACCAGCGCTTGGGCGGGTTACGTACTTAAACCACACTTGGCCAGCCAGGCCCCAGCGGCCCGGTTGGATCGTCTGGCTCTGGTTTGCCCCACTGGCTATATAAATACCGGCAAATGGCATCGTCTACTTGCCGTTGCAGACCAGGGTAACCCTGATTGCCGAACAGGCGATTAAACTCCAACACAAATGGATACTGCCCCACCATGGCGATATCAAAACCGCCATGATCGATGTTTAAATCTTGCGCTAGCTGCTTCACCAAGTTAACGGCTGCATCGGGCAAAACCCCAGAACGCGCTTCTCCACCACGCGCCAAATTGGTATGAAAACCATTGTTCGATTGCATGCGCCAAAAGCCCCCAACAACCTCTTGCCCAACCCAAACGATGCGCAAATCACGATCGATGGGTAAATACTCCTGCACATACAACAGTGGCGAGCGCTGGCAATACTGCTGCCAGTCCTGTTCGCTTTGGATAAGAAAAACCCCTTCACCCATGCTGCTGCGAGGGATCTTGGCCACAAACGGCAACGCCATCTGCGCCCACAAGCCCTGTGCTTCAGCGGCGGTATTGGCGGCAATTAACGTATACGGCGTATGGTGTGGCGCCAGCAGTTGGAAACAGCGCGTCTGTTCGACTTTGTCGTGGCCAATGCGGTAACTGGCAGGCGAAGGGAAAATGCGTTGTTTCAGCCCATATTCAAGGCCGTTGAGCTGCCAAAACTGTGGGAAAAGCAAACCGTCGGCATCGAGCAGCACGTCTAAGTGCTCGTTCATTTTTTCAGGTTTGATGTAGCGGATGTATGGCAGGCCCAGCGTGCGCAACGCATCAAAAGACACCAGTTGCATGGACGAATCTCAGATAAGAAGAGCGGATTTTAATCAAAAACCCGCCCCACACCAGCTTTTTTTAACTGGGTTTGCGTCGCTGTCGCTTGGCTTTATCTTTTTTCGCTTGGCGAATGCTACTGGTCTTCTCAACCGCTTGAGCACGGCGCTTGCTGCGGTGTTTGACTTCACCACCACGATCAGAAAACGGGTTCTCGCCCTGGCGGAACTCAAAGCGAATGGGTGTGCCTTGAATGTCTAACACTCGGCGGAACGTGTTGGCAAGGTAGCGCTTGTAGTCTTCTGGCAGGTCATTGGCCATGTTGCCGTGCACCACAATGCGAGGCGGGTTAGAGCCACCTTGGTGAGCGTAACGCAGCTTAGGCCGGCGGCTACGAATCAAAGGCGGTTGATGGCTAGCAATGGCGTCTTCCAAAATACGAGTCAGCATATTGGTCTGCCACTTCGCCATGGCAGATTCGTACGCCTTATCCACGGACTCGTATAAATGCCCCACGCCAGTACCATGCAAGGCTGAAATAAAGTGCTGCTCAGCAAAGGTTAAAAAGTCGAAACGACGATCCAGCTCGTCTTTAACACGCTGCTTATCGTAGCTGTCCATGCCATCCCATTTATTGATGGCCAACACCAGCGCACGACCTGAGTTGAGTACAAAACTCAGCATATGCAGGTCTTGTTCTACGATGCCCGTGCGTGCATCCAGCACCAAAATACAAACGTGGCAATCCTGAATGGCTTGCAGGGTTTTAATGATGGAAAACTTCTCTGCCGCTTCGGATATGTTTTTACGGCGGCGCACCCCGGCGGTATCGATCAGGGTGTAGTCCTGTCCAAAGCGCTCGTAGGGAATATAAATGCTGTCACGCGTGGTACCGGCATGGTCATAAACCACCACCCGGTCTTCACCCAACATGCGGTTCACCAGCGTCGATTTGCCAACGTTCGGCCGCCCCACCACGGCGATTTTAATGCCGCGAACATCCAGCTCTTCGTGGGTGATTTCTTCTTCTGCAGGCTCGTCAGGCAAATAGCCTGTTTCAGGTTCTTCTTCGCTGAACTCTTCGCCGAGCAGCTCATCCATTACATAATCCACTAGGGTAGATACCCCGCGGTTATGAGCGGCGGCGATGGCCAATGGCTCTCCCATGCCCAGCTCGTAAAACTCGCCGAGCACCACGTCTGGGTTTTTGCCGTCGATTTTATTGGCAATCAAATACGCCGACTTGCCGTTACGCCGCAAATGATCAGCGATCATGCGGTCTCCGGCGGTAATACCGGCACCGACATCGACCATAAAAAAGACGATGTCGGCTTCTTCAATGGCCTGAAAGCTTTGCTGCGCCATGACTTCATCGATGCCCTCTTCCTCGCCACTGATACCGCCGGTATCAATCACAATAAAAGGACGGCGCCCCACTTTGCCCTCACCGTATTTACGGTCACGGGTGAGGCCAGCGATTTCGGCCACCAAGGCATCACGGCTTTTGGTTAGGCGATTAAACAGTGTGGATTTACCAACGTTGGGACGACCAACCAGGGCAATGACGGGTAGCATGAACAGGTACCTTAGAGCGGATGATGCAGCACGCTGACCTTATTGGTCAGCGTGCACGGTTAAGAGTAGCAGTTCACCAGTGTTACTGGTGACGAGCAGACCCCGGTCGGTGGCGACCATGGGGGCAGAAATACCAAAGTCACGACCGCGCAGGTTGTGCCAGTTGGTCATTTCCGGCGAGTTGGGAACATTTTGATGCAAAGGTTTCGGACGTAAGCGCTCACGCGCCAAAAGCTCACCATCGACCTGGCTCAGCAAGTAGAAGTAGCCTTCACCATCGGCCACCGCCAAATAGCGATCATAAGCAACAATCTGCCCCAAAGCTTTGCCTTGCAGTGCGGTCTGCTGCCATTGGCTGGCGCCATTGACTAGGTCGTAAGCTTGCACCGTGCCATCGGCCAGACTCAAATACAAACTGCCCAAAGCCAGTTCTGGGTGACCGTAGCTGGAGCCGTCTTCTTTCCAACGCACATCGCCTCGTGGCGACAGCGCGGCAACGCTGCCGTGGTAGCTGGCGGCATAAATAACGCCGTTATCCCAAACCGGCGTGCCGTCGATGTCTACCAGACGTTCTAACTCGGAGCGACCGTCAGGAATGGCAAGACGCACATCCCAGCGGGGAATGCCTAAGCGCTTATCAAGTGCCACCACCTTGCCACTGGCAAAGCCGGTCACTACCAGCTGCTCCAACACCAAAGGAGAGCTGGTGCCGCGCACCGACAGTACCGGCATGGCGTGCTCATAGGTCCAACGCTGCTCGCCACTGTTGCGGTCAAATGCGGTTAAACGTCCATCAATGGTGTGCACATAGACACGCTCAGCATCGACGCCAGCAGCGGACACCGACTCAGATGCCAGCGCCGCACTCCACTGCAACTCACCGTCGATGCTCAAGCGGTGTAAGCGACCGTCTTGGGTAGCAACAAACAGATCATCGCCATCGACCCGAATCCCACCAGTGATGGGTTGTTCCAGTGCCAGACTCCAGAGTTCACTGCCGTCTTCTAGCGACAGTGCCGATATTTCCCCAGCCGCCGAAGCCACATACAAGGTGTCGCCTGCTAACGCTGGGCGCAGATGGTTTAGACGCGATGCAGCGCCTGGACCTAAGTTATGACGCCATTCAATGTCTACCGACGGCGGTTGATTAACCGCCGAGCTGGCGGAGGGCTGCTCTGCCACGGTGGAGCAACCAGCCAACACGGCCAGCAGCGACAGTATGCCGACAAAACGCCGCATTACACCTCTCCGGTCGATGCCAGGTGATCGATTTTGCGCTGCAGCAGCTGCGTGCCAGCGCCGTTATCTTGCGCCGCTTGCAGTGCTTTTTCATAGGCAGCCAGTGCGTCTTCGGCTTTGCCCTGGCGCCAGAAAATGTCGCCTCGGGTTTCTTCGAACTGCACCTGATAGGCAGGGTCTGGGACTTCTGCCAGCTGACTCAGAGCATCGTCAAAACGCTCCAACTCAGTCAAAACCAAGGCCAAACGCGCTTGGGCGGTAAATTTCACTGGGCCTGGCTCAGCCGCGTCTACCACCTGCTGCAGCGATGCCGCTGCGCTGTCGTAATCGCCAGCATCCGCCGCCAGGCGTGCAATAAAGAGGCGTCCAAAATCAGCGTAAGCCGTACCGTCGTAATCGTTGACCAAGCGCTCAGCTAGCTGCTGCATGTCTGCCTTGCTGCTGTCGTCCTGTTGCGCCTGTGGCAAGGCGGCCTGTTCGACCAGCTGCGAGTACACCTGTGAGGCCGCTTCTGCCGTCGCACGCTGATTATCTTGGTAGGTGTTCCAGCCAAACCAGCCACCGGCGACGATCACAACCGACACCAGCAAGCTTTTGCCGTTTTCCGCCCACCAGTTTTTCAGCGCTTCAACCTGTTCTTCTTCTGTGCGCATGTCACTCATGACAGCTTCCCCAATTCGTCAATCAATTAATGTGTTGTGCCAGCCAAGCGGCGGCATCTTGCTGAGCGATTTGTACCTGCTCCAGCTCGCCGCGCAAATCTTTGATGGTCACTTGCTGCTGAGCGACTTCACTTTCGCCCAGCAACAGCGCAAATCGAGCGCCGCTTTTATCGGCTTTCTTCATTTGCGACTTAAAGCTGCCACCGCCACAGTGGGTTTGGATACGCAGCCATTCTTGCTCGTTGCGCAAGCGGTCGGACAGTAACAGAGCCGCCTGGTCGGTGTCATCGCCTACCGCACAAACATACGCATCCAGTGTTTGATACACCGCTTGTGGCACGCACTCCAAGCTTTCGAGCAGCAATATTAAGCGCTCAACGCCCATGGCAAAACCAACGGCTGGCGTGGCCTTGCCACCTAATTGCTCGACCAAGCCGTCGTAACGGCCACCGGCACAGACAGTGCCCTGGGCACCCAATTTGTCGGTCACCCATTCAAATACGGTCTTGCAGTAGTAATCGATGCCACGTACCAACCGTGGATTGATGTCATAAGCAATGCCGGCGGCATCCAAAATGCTGCGTAGCTTGTCAAAGTGCTCGCGACTGTCATCGTCGAGGTAGTCAAACAGACTCGGAGCACCGGCCAGCATTTCTTGCATGTCGGGGTTTTTACTGTCCAACACACGCAGTGGGTTGCTGTCTAGGCGGCGCAGGCTGTCTTCGTCCAGCAGCGCTTTGTGCTCGGTCAAATAAGCGACCAGTGCCTCGCGGTATGCGGCGCGCGCTTCACTGCTGCCCAAGGTATTGAGCTGCAAGGTCACGCTGTCTGCCAAGCCAAGCTGCTGCCATAAACGTGCGGTCAGCAAAATCAACTCGGCATCAATATCAGCACTGGCGATACCGTAGGTTTCGACGCCAATTTGATAAAACTGGCGATAACGACCTTTTTGTGGACGCTCATGGCGGAACATCGGGCCCGTGTACCACAAACGCTGGGTCTGGTTGTACAGCAAACCGTGCTCTTCACACGCACGCACACAACCGGCCGTGCCTTCAGGGCGCAACGTCAAACTGTCGCCGTTGCGATCATCGAAGGTGTACATTTCTTTTTCAACGATGTCTGTGACTTCACCGATGGAGCGCTTAAACAAGTTGGTCGACTCAACGATCGGCATGCGGATTTCGTTGTAGCCATAAGAGCCGAGCAGTTCAGCGACGGTGCCTTCCAAATACTGCCATACGGGTGACTGCGCTGGCAGAACATCGTTCATGCCGCGAATGGCCTGAATTTTTTTACTCATGATTTTGTGTATTCCTAAGCCAGCGTTTAAACGTCGCTGGCGATTAATTCTTTGCGTTGTTGTTCCAGTTCCGTCGCCCGCTGGCGAATCAGCTGTTCCAAATCATCGACCAAATTGTCGTTGCCCAGCTTTTGCGCCGGTTTGCCATCGATGTAAACCAAATTTGGCTGACCGCCGGCCAAGCCAACGTCGGTTTCTTTTGCTTCACCCGGACCATTGACCACGCAACCAATCACAGAAACATCCATATCGGTACGAATGTCTTCTACCCGCTGCTCCAGCTCATTCATGGTTTTAATCACATCAAAGTTTTGCCGCGAGCAACTAGGGCAGGCAATAAAATTGATGCCACGTGAGCGCAGTTTGAGGGACTTCAGCATGTCCCAGCCGACTTTGACTTCTTCGACAGGGTCCGCCGCCAATGACACTCGAATGGTGTCGCCGATGCCGTCCCACAAAAGCAACCCCAAACCGATCGAGGATTTAACGGTACCGCCTCGCAAGCCGCCCGCTTCGGTAATGCCCAAGTGCAGTGGCTGCTCAATTTGATCGGCAATTTTCTGATACGCCGCCACCGTCATAAAAATATCAGACGCCTTTAAACTGAGCTTAAAGTCCGGGAAATTGAGCCGATCTAAAATATCGATATGGCGCATGGCCGATTCGACCAGAGCATCCGGCGTCGGTTCGCCGTATTTTTTTTGCAGATCTTTTTCCAGTGATCCCGCATTCACGCCGATGCGAATCGGAATGCCGTTATGACGTGCGGCATCGACCACGGCCTGCACCCGATCTTCACGACCGATATTGCCAGGGTTAATGCGCAAGCAGTCCACACCTAAATCAGCCACTTTTAACGCAATGCGGTAATCGAAGTGAATATCGGCCACCAGTGGCACATCAACCTGCGCGCGAATTTTGCCAAAGGCATCGGCGGCATCCAGCGTCGGCACAGACACACGCACAATGTCCGCGCCTGCGTCGGCGACTTGGCGAATCTGGGCAACCGTGGCATCGACATTTAAGGTGTCGGTGTTGGTCATGGTTTGGATCGAAATCGGCGCATCACCACCGACCGCGACCTTGCCCACGTGAATCTGGCGGCTTTTACGGCGTTTAATCGGGTTTTCGAACTGCATATCAGTTACCCGCTCCCTTCAGCGAATCCTGGTACATTTGATATTCATCCGACTGGGGGAAGTTTTGCTTCAGTTGCGTCGCCAGCTGAATGGCACGCTGAGTCTGGCGCGCAATGGTCGTCAGCTTAACGCCCAACCATAAACTGTGCGGCGTGTGCTCGGTTTGATCGCGTTCAACCAAACGGTCAAAGCGATCGAAATAACGCTGGGATTCTTCGTAGCGTTGCGCTTCAAACAGCAATGTCGAAGCATTCACCAGTGCATCTACATTATATGGAGCAATGCGCAGCGCACGCATATACACCTCGATGGCTTGGTCGCGTTCATTCTGGCGATAGGTGTTTAACGCCAGATCATTCAGCGCAGACACGCGATTATCGTAATAGCGATCGCCCGCAGCTTGCTGCAAATACTGCTCCGCTTCATCGTGCTTGCCCTGGCGAGAATACAGGCGGCCAAGGTTGTGACGCGCTTGGGTGTAATCGCTGTCGAAGCTCAACGCTTTGCGAAAATACTCTTCCGCCAGGTCTTCTTCACCTTCTGCTTGCCACACCAGCCCCATGGCGTCATTGGCAGGAGCATAATCAGCATCAATTTCGAGTGCTTTAGATAACCTTTGGCGCGCCCAGTCTGGCCGACCTTTCTGCAAATAGCCCAAGCCTAATTGGGTGTAATTTTCGACCGCTTTTTTCGGCGAGGCTTTGCCACTGAAACGGCTCTCAGTGACGGTGACACAACCGCTGCTTAAGGCAGCAACCAACACCAAAAAAGCAATATTTCGCAGCAGGGTCATCGCAGGCATTATTGTATCCTTGTTGGTTGATCTAGCTGGACCGCTTTAATGTAGCGCTCACTGCGGCGAGTGCGATCGGCCACTCGGCCGACCAGCTGGCCGCAAGCGGCATCGATATCGTCACCACGCGTGGAACGAATGGTCACCACATGACCGGCGTTAATCAGGTGATCGCGAAAACGATAAACGCGGTTATTACTAGGGCGTTTATAACCCGAGTTGGGGAACGGATTAAACGGAATCAGGTTAATTTTGCACGGTACCTGTTTCATCAATTCCGCCAGTTGCTCGGCGTGCTCAAGGCTATCATTCACGCCTTCCATCATGGTGTACTCGATGGTGGCTTTGCGTTTATCCGGTAACTTCTGCAAATAGCGATTGGTCGCCGCAATCAACTGTTCCAGCGGGTATTTTTTGTTAATTGGGACCAACTCATTACGTAACTCGTCATTGGGCGCGTGCAGAGATACGGCCAACGACACATCAATATCATCACCCAGCTTATCCATCATGGGCACCACACCCGAGGTGCTCAGCGTCACTCGACGCTTCGACAAGCCGTAACAAAAATCGTCCATCATCAAGCGCATGGCATCGACGACGTTGTCATAGTTCAACAGCGGCTCGCCCATGCCCATCATCACCACATTGGTGATCCGGCCGGCGCGCTTCTCGCCTTGCTGGTGAAAACTCATGGCCGCCACATATACTTGGCCAATGATTTCGGCGACGCTCAGGTCGCGGTTAAAACCTTGCTTACCGGTAGAGCAAAAGCTGCAGTCTAAGGCACAGCCAATCTGAGAACTCACACACAATGTGCCGCGCTCTTTTTCCGGAATGTAAACCGTTTCAATGGCACTGCCACCGTCCATGCGCATCACCCATTTTTGGGTGCCGTCACTGGATACGTCGTGATATATCACTTCTGGCAGGCGGATTTCGCAAACGTCGGCCAGTTTGGCGCGCAACGCTTTGCTCATGTTGGTCATGTTATTGAAGTCAGACTCACCGTACTGGTGGATCCATTTGAGCATTTGCTGTGCCCGAAAGGGTTTTTCACCCAGGCTGGCAAAAAAATCAGCCATTTTGGCAGGCGACATGCCCAGTAAGTTCACTTTTTCAATGGAAGCAGATGGAGTATCTGACATTTACAGCAACCTTGACGGTGTACGTCTTCAATAACCAAGAATGGGGCAGCGAACCGCCCCACCCGAGCCCCATAAGGGCCATTTCATCTTAGCGTGGGCAGATTTCTGCAGCGCCAAAGAAGTAGTCGATTTCACGCTGAGCAGACTCAGCAGAATCAGAGCCGTGTACGGCGTTAGCATCGATGCTTTGAGCAAAGTCAGCGCGGATAGTGCCCGCTGCCGCTTCTTGTGGGTTGGTGGCACCCATCAGCTCACGGTTTTTCGCAATCGCATCTTCACCTTCCAGCACCTGAACCACAACTGGGCCAGAGGTCATGAAAGACACCAGATCACCAAAGAAAGGACGCTCTTTGTGCTCAGCGTAGAAACCGCCTGCTTTGTCGTCGTCCAGGTGCAGCATTTTCATTGCTACCACGTTCAGGCCCGCTTTCTCGAAACGTGTAACGATTTCGCCAATCACGTTCTTACCAACCGCGTCCGGCTTGATGATGGACAGGGTGCGTTCTACAGCCATGTTAGTCTCCAGATATAGTATGTTAATCGGTGCAAGAGGTCCGACAGTGTCGTAATTGACACTGGGGCGGAATCAAAACCCGCGGATTATACGCACCTTTTAGTCAAAGTTGTACGGCTCAGGCATCACCGCGTAGCAGCCGTACCACACGGCTCACCTCTTCGATCACCAGCTCAATTTCATCGGCCTGGGTAAAACGGCCAACGGAAAAGCGCAGCCCCGCATGCGCCAGTGCATCACTGCGGCCAATCGCCTTCAACACATAAGACGGCTCAACACTGGCCGAGTTACAAGCAGACCCAGACGACACCGCCACTTTGGCCAAGGATGCCAGCAAGATTTCACCATCAACGCCATCAAAACTGACGTTCAAGTGGCAGGGACTGAGGTGATCGATATGACCATTCAAGTACACCTCACCAATCTCTTGCAGCCCTTGCCATAAACGATCACGCAAAGCACGCATGTGTATTTGATCTTGTTGCAGGCGTTGCGATACCAACTCTGCTGCAACACCAAAGCCAACCAACTGATGGGTGGCCAAGGTGCCCGAGCGAAAACCACGCTCATGACCACCACCGTGGATTTGAGCGCGCAGCGCAGGTTGCGGCTCACGTCGGATAAAGAGCGCGCCAACCCCTTTGGGGCCGTAGCCCTTGTGCGCCGACAACGACACCAAATCGGCCTGCCATTGCTGCACGTTAATGTCCAACTTACCCAGTGCTTGAGCGGCATCGACATGCAACAGCGCTGGGTGCGATTGCAGCAAAACACCGATGGCGGCGCTGTCGGTCACCGTGCCCAGCTCGTTATTCACCGCCATCAAGGACACCAGCACGGTGTTGTCTTGCAGCGCACTCGCAACTTGCTGTGGGGAAATCATGCCATCGGCATCCGGGCTCAAATAAGTCACTTCAACACCGTAGCGCTGCTGCAACCAAGCACAGGGATCGAGCACCGCTTTGTGCTCGATGGCCGACGTAATGACGTGCACAGGGCCAGACGCCTTTTCAAGCGCAGCTTCGACCGCACCTTTAATGGCCAGGTTATTGCTCTCGGTGGCACCTGACGTCCAAATGATTTCGCGCGGGTCGGCCTGAATCACATCCGCCACTTGTCGGCGGGCTTTTTCTACCGCCTGCTCGGCTTTCCAGCCAAAGCGATGGGAGCGCGACGCCGGGTTAGCAAAGTTGCCTTCCAGTGTCAGACAGTCGGCCATTATGGCCGCCACGGCAGGATCAACAGGCGACGAGGCAGCGTAATCCAGGTATACAGGTGTCATAGCTTGTTCCGGGTTGTGAGACCGGCGGCATTGTACACGCCACGCCGGCCCTTCAGACAGTTACGAAGATCAAACCGCGATGTCATCGTCTTGCAGTAATGCACGAATACGGTGACTGGCCTGTTCTTCTTGGCGCGCCGCCGTGTCTTGAATTTCACGTCGCTCAATCAAGCCGTGCAGGGTAATACCGCCAAGGAAAGCGTGAATCTGATCGCTCAAATCCAGCCATAGATGATGGGTCAAACACTGCTCGCCCTCTTGGCAATCGCCCTTGCGATTGCAGCGGGTCGCATCCATCGACTCATTCACCGCGTCGACAATTTCAGCCACATTGATTTCGGTATCGCCGCGACTAAGACGATAACCACCGCCCGGCCCACGCACGCTGGCGACCAAGCCATTGCGCCGCAACTTGGCAAACAGCTGCTCCAAATAAGACAGGGAAATCCCCTGACGGCCAGATATATCGTTCAAACTCACCGGGCCATTCTGGGCGTGAATAGCCAGGTCGAGCATCGCAGTCACGGCGTAACGGCCCTTAGTAGTCAGGCGCATGAACATTCCCCCTTATTCATTATGGGGGCATTATGCTAATTCCCGACTAAAACAGTCAACTTTGCCCGCTCCAGACTGACGATTAATTACTTATCCGCAGTCCCGGCGGCAGCCTCACCTTGAGTCGCTGGGCTGGCTTCGTCCACCTCTGCCAAACTGACAAAGTCTTCTTTTTCCAGCTCAGGCAAGGCCTCATCGCACGTGCGGTCACCCAAGTTGTGCAGTGCTTGGCACATGGTATCGATCTTGCGATCAACGGCCCCCATGTGATCCATCAGGTTATTGATCGAGCGGGCGATGGGGTCGGGCATTTCATCTGTCATGCCATACGCATCAAAGCCAATTTTCTTGGCGATGGCAGCGCGGCGATCCTCTTGCTCGCTGCGATCATCGGCTTTACGCACAATGCGCCCTGGTATGCCCACCACAGTGACGGCATCCGGCACATCTTTGGTCACCACGGCGTTAGAGCCAATGCGCGCGTTGCTGCCGACTTGAATCGGCCCCAGCACCTTTGCGCCAGCACCGACCACCACACCGCCTTGCAAAGTAGGATGGCGCTTGCCTTTGTTCCAACTCGTGCCCCCCAGGGTGACACCGTGATACAAAGTGCAGTCGTCGCCGATTTCTGCCGTCTCGCCAATCACCACGCCCATG
>CBDDTG010000018.1:0-2500 GCA_965233665.1 Bacterioplanes sp.
AAACAACCTTTGATCCGGAAATCTCTGAATGGGGAAACCCACCTGTCATAAGGCAGGTATCCTTAACTGAATACATAGGTTAAGGAGGCGAACCGGGAGAACTGAAACATCTAAGTACCCCGAGGAAAAGAAATCAACCGAGATTCCCTTAGTAGCGGCGAGCGAACGGGGACCAGCCCTTAAGCTGTTTTGTAGATAGTAGAACGCTCTGGAAAGTGCGGCCATAGTGGGTGATAGCCCCGTATACGAAATCTTATCTGCAGTGAAATCGAGTAGGTCGGGACACGTGATATCCTGACTGAATATGGGGGGACCATCCTCCAAGGCTAAATACTCCCAGATGACCGATAGTGAACCAGTACCGTGAGGGAAAGGCGAAAAGAACCCCTGTGAGGGGAGTGAAATAGATCCTGAAACCGTGTACGTACAAGCAGTGGAAGCCGACTTTGTTCGGTGACTGCGTACCTTTTGTATAATGGGTCAGCGACTTAATGTTAGTGGCAAGGTTAAGCTTATAGCGGAGCCGTAGGGAAACCGAGTGTTAACTGCGCGTCCAGTCGCTAGCATTAGACCCGAAACCGGGCGATCTATCCATGAGCAGGTTGAAGGTTGAGTAACATCAACTGGAGGACCGAACCCACTGTCGTTGAAAAGCCAGGGGATGACTTGTGGATCGGAGTGAAAGGCTAATCAAGCCCGGAGATAGCTGGTTCTCCTCGAAAACTATTTAGGTAGTGCCTCATGTTTATCCTACGGGGGTAGAGCACTGTTAAGGCTAGGGGGTCATCCCGACTTACCAACCCTTTGCAAACTCCGAATACCGTAGAGATCAATCATGGGAGACACACGGCGGGTGCTAACGTCCGTCGTGGAAAGGGAAACAACCCAGACCGTCAGCTAAGGTCCCAAAGTTACAGTTAAGTGGGAAACGATGTGGGAAGGCTAAAACAGCTAGGAGGTTGGCTTAGAAGCAGCCACCCTTTAAAGAAAGCGTAATAGCTCACTAGTCGAGTCGGCCTGCGCGGAAGATATAACGGGGCTCAAACTGTACACCGAAGCTACGGATGCACTTTGTGCATGGTAGAGGAGCGTTCTGTAAGCCGTTGAAGGTCAAGGTGTGAACCAGGCTGGAGGTATCAGAAGTGCGAATGCTGACATGAGTAACGATAAGGGGTGTGAAAAACATCCCCGCCGGAAACCCAAGGGTTCCTGTCCAACGTTAATCGGGGCAGGGTTAGTCGGCCCCTAAGGCGAGGCTGAAAAGCGTAGTCGATGGGAAACAGGTTAATATTCCTGTACTTGTTTGTAGTGCGATGGGGGGACGGAGAAGGCTAGGCCAGCACGGCGTTGGTTGTCCGTGTTTAAGCTGGTAGGCAGAGAACTTAGGTAAATCCGGGTTCTTAATGCCGAGAAGTGACGACGGTGACTCTACGGAGTCCGAAGTGGTCGATGCCATGCTTCCAGGAAAAGCCTCTAAGCTTCAGCTACAAAGAAACCGTACTCTAAACCGACACAGGTGGGTAGGTAGAGAATACCAAGGCGCTTGAGAGAACTCGGGTGAAGGAACTAGGCAAAATGGCACCGTAACTTCGGGAGAAGGTGCGCCGGTTTTGGTGAAGGACTTGCTCCGTAAGCTGAGACCGGTCGAAGATACCAGGTGGCTGCGACTGTTTATTAAAAACACAGCACTCTGCAAACTCGAAAGAGGACGTATAGGGTGTGACGCCTGCCCGGTGCCGGAAGGTTAATTGATGGGGTTAGCATTAGCGAAGCTCTTGATCGAAGCCCCGGTAAACGGCGGCCGTAACTATAACGGTCCTAAGGTAGCGAAATTCCTTGTCGGGTAAGTTCCGACCTGCACGAATGGCGTAACGACGGCCACACTGTCTCCACCCGAGACTCAGTGAAATTGAATTCGCAGTTAAGATGCTGCGTTCCCGCGGCTAGACGGAAAGACCCCGTGAACCTTTACTACAGCTTCACAGTGAACTTTGAATTGGCTTGTGTAGGATAGCTGGGAGGCTTTGAAGCCAGGACGCCAGTCCTGGTGGAGCCAACCTTGAAATACCAGCCTGGTCAATTTGGGGTTCTAACTCAGGTCCATTATCTGGATCGAGGACACTGTGTGGTGGGTAGTTTGACTGGGGCGGTCTCCTCCCAAAGAGTAACGGAGGAGCACGAAGGTCGGCTAATCTTGGTCGGACATCAAGAGGTTAGTGCAATGGCATAAGCCGGCTTAACTGCGAGACAGACACGTCGAGCAGGTACGAAAGTAGGTCATAGTGATCCGGTGGTTCTGTATGGAAGGGCCATCGCTCAACGGATAAAAGGTACTCCGGGGATAACAGGCTGATACCGCCCAAGAGTTCACATCGACGGCGGTGTTTGGCACCTCGATGTCGGCTCATCACATCCTGGGGCTGAAGCCGGTCCCAAGGGTATGGCTGTTCGCCATTTAAAGTGGTACGCGAGCTGGGTTTAGAACGTCGTGAGACAGTTC
>CBDDTG010000018.1:7500-103942 GCA_965233665.1 Bacterioplanes sp.
CAGCCTGGTCAATTTGGGGTTCTAACTCAGGTCCATTATCTGGATCGAGGACACTGTGTGGTGGGTAGTTTGACTGGGGCGGTCTCCTCCCAAAGAGTAACGGAGGAGCACGAAGGTCGGCTAATCTTGGTCGGACATCAAGAGGTTAGTGCAATGGCATAAGCCGGCTTAACTGCGAGACAGACACGTCGAGCAGGTACGAAAGTAGGTCATAGTGATCCGGTGGTTCTGTATGGAAGGGCCATCGCTCAACGGATAAAAGGTACTCCGGGGATAACAGGCTGATACCGCCCAAGAGTTCACATCGACGGCGGTGTTTGGCACCTCGATGTCGGCTCATCACATCCTGGGGCTGAAGCCGGTCCCAAGGGTATGGCTGTTCGCCATTTAAAGTGGTACGCGAGCTGGGTTTAGAACGTCGTGAGACAGTTCGGTCCCTATCTGCCGTGGGCGTTTGAGATTTGAGAAGAGTTGCTCCTAGTACGAGAGGACCGGAGTGAACGAACCTCTGGTGTTCGGGTTGTCATGCCAATGGCATTGCCCGGTAGCTACGTTCGGACGGGATAAACGCTGAAAGCATCTAAGCGTGAAGCCTCCTTCAAGATGAGATCTCACTGGAACTTCGAGTTCCCTGTAGGGCCCAGGAAGACTACCTGGTTGATAGGCAGGGTGTGTAAGCGTTGTGAGGCGTTGAGCTAACCTGTACTAATTGCCCGTGAGGCTTGACCATATAACACCCAAACTCGGGTGGGCTGCTGAAACTTCAGCACAAGGCAAGATATACGAACAGGCACCGCCGGTTCGCAAAGAGAATTCTCAATACTCATGTATCCAACCTTATTTGAAGTCATGTCGCAGAACGCGTAAGACGACAATACTTCATACAAGTTTGCTTGACGACAATAGAGCTGTGGAACCACCTGAATCCATACCGAACTCAGAAGTGAAACGCAGCATCGCCGATGGTAGTGTGGGGCTTCCCCATGTGAGAGTAGGTCATCGTCAAGCTCTTATTCTAAAACCCCGGTAGCTAGCGCTGCTGGGGTTTTTTCTTGTCTGCGATTTAGACGTCTCGATTTAAAGCCCCGCCAGCTCGAGCTGACGGGGCTTTTGTGTTGAGTGGTGTGGGAGAATCTGAGCTGACTGGAATTGCCCTGAGCGTTGCAGCGCAGCAACTACTACCTTGCGGCCGGCGCTGACCAGTTGTAACACGCCCCTGTCTCCATACCGCCATTGACTACACTTAGCCGACTAGGCAGGAGTGAAAGTATGGCGCGTTATCTGGTAGTTGAAGACAGTAATGTGGTGGTGAAAATTCTGAAACATTTGGCCAAAGACACGTTGGGTAAGGACGTGGTCTTTGCTAATACGATGGCCACCGCAAAGCAGCTGTATGAGCAGCATCAGAGTACCTTGGAAGTCGGCTTAATTGACCTGTCTCTGCCGGATGCTCCGGACGGTGAGCTGGTGGACTACTTGCTTGATGAACGGCTTCCTGTGGTGGTGTTGACTGGCTCCAGTGACAGCGGTAAGCGCGACATGCTGCTGTCTAAGGGCATTGCCGATTATGTGATTAAAGAGTCACGTTACTCCTATTTGTACGCATTAAACATGATGCGACGGCTGAGTCGTAACCGCCAAGTCGAGGTGTTGGTGGTGGAGGATTCCACCATGGCTCGCAAGCACATCCAGCATTTATTGGAGCTGCATTGTTACCAGGTACATTCCGCAGGAGATGGAGTGGAGGCCATGAACTGTTTACGCCAGCACCCGGATATTCAACTTATCATTACTGACTACAACATGCCGAACATGGACGGTTTTGAGCTGGTACAGGCGGTACGGCATGAGTTTGAAAAACGACGCATTGGCATCATTGGTTTATCTGGGCAGGGAGACAACCATTTGTCGGTGCGCTTTATTAAAAATGGTGCCAATGATTTTTTGAACAAGCCCTTTGAGCAGGAGGAGTTCTTCTGTCGGGTGACCAACAACATTGAGGCCATTCGCCATTTAAGAGAGCTGGAAGAGCAGGCCAGCCGTGACTTCCTGACCAACCTCTACAACCGTCGTTTTTTTCAAGACAGTGCCAACGAGGCGTTAAAACAAGCGCAAAAGTTCGGCAAGCCGATCAGTGCAGCCATTATTGATGTCGATTTCTTTAAACACATCAATGACGAATACGGCCATCAAGGCGGTGATCAGGCTTTGTGCCACATTGCCAATTTATTGGCTGAGCTGACGCAGCCATTTTTATTGGCTCGTACCGGTGGAGAAGAGTTTGCTTTGCTGATGCCTGGTTTAAATGCGGATAAAGCCTATGAATTTTGCGAAGCACTGCGTGCGCGCATCGCTGATAGCATTGTCGATGTAACAGATGAAGCCTATGTGCGTCTCACTGTCAGCATTGGGGTGGCGACATGTCAGGACGATAGTCTAGATCGGTTGCTCAATCGTGCCGATGAGCACTTGTATCAAGCCAAAGACGGCGGGCGCAATCTGGTCGCGGATGGTCGCAGCTGATTGTCAGCTCAATGTCGCTCCTCTAAAGTAGTCGCTCAATTTGAGGAGCACAGGCATGAGCGAAGACACTATTTTTGGCAAGATTCTGCGCGGTGAGTTACCGGCGGATATCGTTTATGAAGATGAGCAATGCATCGCCTTTCGGGATTTATATCCAGCAGCCCCTACTCATATTTTGGTGATTCCACGCAAACCCATTCCACGCCTGTGTGACGCAACAGCAGACGATGCTGCATTGTTAGGACATCTGATGCTGGCCGCCAACAAAGTCGCCGAGCAAGAAGGCCTGGGTGATCGTTTTCGTTTAGTGGTTAACAATGGTGCCGAAGCCGGACAATCGGTGTTTCATTTGCACTTGCATGTGATTGGCGGGCGCTCTTTGCAGTGGCCTCCAGGCTGAACCATGCATTTCAATCATATTCGCGCGCGGCTGCATGATGGCCGCCAACTGTGTGTCGAACAATGGCAGTGTTCGCTGGGCCAATGCTGGGCCATCAGCGGCACCAATGGCAGTGGCAAGACGGTGTTATCACGCTTGTTTGCCGAGGATGTGGTGCTAAGCCATGGCACAGTTGCAAATTTACCTAAGCGCGTCGCCTACGTATCGCTTGAAGCCCAGGCGGAACTGCTGGCCCATGAACGCCAGATTGATCAAAGTGATTTGCTCAACCACGCCGATAAAGGCACGACTGTTGCGCAACTGCTACAGCCGCTAGAAGGCGCAGCGGGCTGGCTGGAAAAACTGGGTGTGCAGCATCTACTAGACAGTGGCTTCAAATCTCTGAGCACGGGTGAGAGTCGCAAGGTCATGCTGCTGCGGGCATTGCAACAGCAACCAGATCTGCTGGTGTTGGACGAGCCGCTGGAAGGGTTAGATGCCGCTAGTCGTGAAGCCGTCTTGGAGTTGCTGCAGCAGACGGTCGCAAACGGTCAATCCATAGTGTGGGTGGCCAACCGGTTAGACGAGCTACCATCGTGGGTCACACACATTGCGTTTATGCACAACGCCCGGTTGTTGATGGCCGATGAGCGTGAGGCCGTATTGGCTCAGCCAGAGGTTCATGGTCTGCTGCATTTTGATCGTCAGTTACCTGAGCTGCCGACACCGCCCAGTGGTCGCAAAGCGCTAGCAGCGCAGCAGCCGCTGGTACAGATGCGTGATGTGGCTGTGGTTTATGACGAGCATGTGTTGTTTGAAGGCCTCAACTGGACGGTGATGCCTGGCCAACACTGGGCCATTCAAGGCCCTAATGGCTGCGGTAAAAGCAGTTTGCTGCAGTTAATCACGGGTGATAATCCGCAATGTTATCGCAACGATATGACGCTGTTTGGCATCCAGCGCGGCAGTGGCGAAAGTATCTGGGACATCAAACAACACATAGGTTTGGTGTCTTCTGCGCTGCAGTGGCAATACCGAGCAACCACCAATGTACTGAGTGCATTGCTCTCCGGCTTACACGACTCCATCGGCTTATATCAGGCAACCGGCGATGACGATAAGCGCCTGGGCATGCAGTGGTTAGAGATCCTTGGTTTGGCTAATAAAGCCAACCAAAGCTTGCAGCATTTATCCTATGGCGAGCAGCGGCTGGTGTTGATTGGACGTGCGCTGATCAAGCAACCGCCATTGCTGATTCTGGATGAACCTTGTCAGGGTTTGGACGACGTCAGCCGCGAAATGGTATTGGCTTTTATTCAGCGTTTAGCTCAGCAAGACGCCATGACCTTGTTGTACGTCACCCATCACCAGGATGAAATACCGGTGGCGATTGGCGCACGCTTACAGTTTGTTGCCCGCGATGGTTACAGCGATATACAGCTGAGTGAATAATCATCGCGGCTATTTTAAGCGCACACAGCTAAAATAACGGGAATACTTGTTCCCGTTTTTCTACCACAGGTAATCGTGTGAATCGTTCCCGACACCGTGGCCGTAGCGGTCAGCAATACGTCATCAACAAACGCCACAGCCGGAGGCGGCTACCGGTGCATGAGCTGTGCGTTGGCATGTATGTGTCTGAACTCGACATTCCGTGGGAAGAATCGCCGTTTCTGTTTCAGGGCTTTTTGATTGAATCTGAGCAAGACATTCAGGTGGTGCAGGAGTACTGCCGAGAGGTCTATGTCGATGTGATTGAAGAAGACTGGCAAGCCGTGAGTGGCCATGCACCGAGTACCCCCAGCAGCACGCGCACCCGTTACGTTGAAAAGCAGAACCTGGCGCAGCAACTCACTCAGGCCAATCGCACTTACCAGGCAGCCAAACAGCAGGTGCGTCAGTTACTGCTCAGTGCACAAATGGGGCAAGCGCTGGACACCCGTCAGGCGCATACAGTCGTCAAAGATTGCGTTGATCGGGTGGTGGGCAACCCGAACGCCGTATTGTGGCTGACGCGGCTGAAAAATCAGGATGAATACACCGCCGAGCATTCGGTGAACGTATGCCTGTTGGCGATCTCCCTCGGGCGCCTGCTGGACCTTGCCCCTTACGAGCTTGAAAACCTAGGGCTGTGCGGCTTGATGCATGACATCGGCAAGATGAAGGTGCCGCCGGAGATTCTGAATAAGCCTGGGCCATTATCACCGCAAGAATTTGAAGAAATGGCGCGCCATACCGTGTATGGCCGGCAGTTGCTGATGGGGCGTTCGGATATTTACCCGGGCGCTGTGGATGTTGCTTTTAGTCATCACGAACGGCTGGATGGCAAGGGTTATCCACGTGGCATCGACAGTCATAAAATTTCTCGCTTTACCCGCATTGTGACCATCGTTGATGCCTACGATGCCATGACCAGTGACCGCTGCTACAAAGCGGGCATGTCATCCATCGATGCGCTGCGCATCATCCATCGCAATGTCGATGTGCAGTTTGATGCCGACATCGCTCGTACCTTTATCCAAATGATTGGTCTTTATCCACCGGGCTATTTAATGCAGATGAGCAATGGCGAAGTGGGGATTATCTTGTCATCGGATCCAGGCTATCGGCTCAAGCCCAAAGTCATCATGATTCTCGACGCGCAGCAACAGCCGCAACCAGAGCGCATTTTAAATCTAGCCTATCGACCGCTAGATGACTTTGGACAGCCATACGAACCCGCGGGGGTCTTTCGCAGTGGCTGCTTTGGTATCAACGTTGCGGATTACGTTCATCGCGGATTGCGTATTCAAAATTTTGCTTATTCGCTGGATGAATCCTGATCATCGCTCGCTTCGCTTCCATCAGCAGCATCGTTAGCTGCTTCAGCCTGCGCGCTTGGTGCCTCGGCTGCTGCCTCGGTTGGAACTGATGGTGCTGCTTCGCTTGGTGTTGTTGATGGTGATGATGCAGGCCGTGTGTTGGCTGAAGCAGCTGTGTGCTTCAGTTCATCCAAGCGCTGTTTAATCGCCAGCATTTGATCGTACAAAGCCATATGCCGGCGATCAGCGCCGTCGACGGCAAGGCTCAACTCATGCAATAGCGATTCAAATCGCAGCACGGCTTGCTCGGCCTCACGGGCGTTCAGCTGCTGCAGCCGTTTGGCCTCGCGGGCCACAAACAGCGCGTGCTGTGCCTGACGCAACGCCTGATGACCTTGCTGCGTTGCGGTGTCGATTTGGCTGTCGGTTTGACGTATGTAGCGTTCCACATCGGCGACGGCAGTGGCCGCGCTGGCATAAGTAGCCGGTGCTAACTCGTCGGCGTCTTCGGATTTAGCTTGCGCTAGTGTGCGTTGTGCTGGCTGCCAGAAGCGTGTCAGCAAGGTTTGCTGTTCCAGCTCATCAAGCTGATTGAGCAGCGCTTGCACGGTGTCTTCATACGGCGGATTGCTTTGCTCCAACGCCATAAAGGCATCTTGCAGTGCTTGCTGAAAGGCTTGATAGCTGCGACGAGCGACTTTATCGGCTTGCAGTGCGGTGACTTCATCGCGGCGCGCAAGGATATCGGCCAGCAGGCGCTGGCCTTGCTGCTTAGTTTCCAGCCCCAACTGCAGTGATGCCAGTGCTTTTGCGGCTTCATCCACCAATGCTTGCTGATCATCGGCGAGGCTGGCGCGCCTCGCGGCAGTGACGGCGGTGGATAGCTGCTCGGCATAGCCGGGAGAGTAAAACGCCAGTTGATGTTGCTCGCTTTCCTCTAACGCTTGTTCGGCACTGTCTAACGCCTGCTCTTGCTCTTGCTGCAAGGCTTCTGTGTTTTCACTGAGATAGCGTTGGTACTGAACCTCGTGGGCAGGCAGCTGTGGTTGATGGCTACAGCCACTGAGGTACAGGCTAAAGGCAAACATACAAACAGCAAAATGACGCATAGCAGTCGGGCAGGCGAGCCTGCCCTGTCTCCTTAATCTAGTAGTGCTTTATCGCGCACCGCGCCTTTATCGGCACTGGTGGCGAATTTAGCATAGGCCTTCAGTGCGGTGCTGACTTTGCGTGGTCGCTCCTCTGCTGGCTTCCAGCCTTGGGCATCTTGTTGTGCCCGGCGCTCTGCCAGTTCCGCCTCGCTCAGCAACACATCGATGGAGCGGTTGGGAATATCGATCTTGATCGGATCGCCATCACGCAATAAACCAATGGCACCACCGGCCGCCGCTTCAGGTGAGCAATGGCCAATCGACAAGCCCGAGGTGCCGCCAGAGAAGCGGCCATCGGTCAGCAAGGCGCAGGCTTTACCCAGGCCTTTGGATTTCAGGTACGACGTTGGGTACAGCATTTCTTGCATGCCCGGGCCGCCTTTGGGGCCCTCGTAGCGAATGATCACCACGTCACCTGCTTTCACCTCGTCGGCCAAAATGCCAGCGACGGCGCTGTCTTGGGATTCAAAAATTTTCGCTTGGCCGTCGAAGACCAGAATCGACTCATCGACCCCCGCGGTTTTGACCACGCAACCGTCTTTGGCGATATTGCCGTACAGCACCGCTAAGCCGCCTTCCTGTGAGTAAGCGTGCTCGATGGCGCGGATGCAACCGGCTTCACGGTCGCCGTCTAGCGTTGGCCAGCGCGTGGCTTGGCTGAACGCAGTTTGTGTGGGAATACCGGCTGGCCCTGCTTTAAAGAACTCCACCACCTCAGGCGTTGGGTTGCGCATGATGTCCCATTTATCTAACGCGTCTTTCATGCTGGCTTCGTGCACGGTGGGCAAATCGTTGTGCAGCAGCCCGGCGCGGTCGATCTCGCCCAAAATGCCCATGACGCCACCGGCGCGATGCACGTCTTCGATGTGGTATTTCTGCGTGTTAGGTGCGACTTTGCACAACTGCGGCACAATGCGCGACAAGCGGTCGATGTCTTTCATATCGAAATCGACTTCCGCCTCTTGGGCGGCGGCGAGCAAATGCAAAATGGTGTTGGTGGAGCCGCCCATAACGATGTCTAGGGTCATGGCGTTTTCAAACGCTTTAAAGCTGGCGATGGAGCGCGGCAATACCGACTCATCATCTTGCTCGTAATAGCGCTTGGCGTTGCGCACAATCAGCCGCGCCGCTTCTAAAAACAGTTGCTCGCGATCGGCGTGGGTGGCCAAGGTGGTGCCATTGCCCGGCAGTGACAGGCCAATGGCCTCGGTCAAACAGTTCATCGAGTTGGCGGTAAACATACCCGAGCAAGAGCCACAGGTAGGACAGGCGCTGCGCTCGTATTCGGCCACCATTTCATCGGAGGCGCTGTCGTCGGCGGCAATGACCATAGCATCAACCAAGTCGAGCTTATGCTCGGCCAGTTTGGTTTTGCCGGCTTCCATGGGCCCACCGGAAACAAAGATCACCGGAATATTCAGGCGCAAAGCAGCCATCAGCATTCCTGGGGTGATTTTGTCGCAGTTGGAAATACACACCAACGCATCGGCGCAGTGAGCATTGACCATATACTCAACGGAATCGGCGATGATTTCACGCGAAGGCAAACTGTACAGCATGCCATCGTGGCCCATGGCGATGCCGTCATCGACGGCGATGGTATTGAACTCTTTGGCGACACCGCCGGCCTTTTCAATTTCGCGCGCCACCAGCTGGCCCATGTCTTTTAGGTGCACATGGCCAGGCACAAACTGGGTGAAGGAGTTGGCGATGGCGATGATGGGCTTGTGGAAATCGTCGTCTTTCATTCCGGTGGCGCGCCACAAAGCACGGGCACCGGCCATATTGCGTCCAGCGGTGGATGTCCGCGAGCGATACTCTGGCATGGTGTACTTCTCATTATTGGGTAAGGGGAGGGCTAGTGTACCAGAGCTTCTGATGGTGGGCAGTGTTGGCCATAAGCGAGACACTACCTTGTTCAATGAGTAGGTTGCATTAGTTATGCATAATCTTACTTTATCTGGGTTGAACGCTTTACGATTAGCGGAGGAAAAAATGACGCTGTGGGATCAATTTAACGAAGATCTAGAGAGCATGATTGGCAAAGAGTGCTGGGCGATCACAGGCGGAGAGGGGACCGGGTCTGTTATCTCCCTGAATATAGGTGGCCGCTATCCTAGAGATCGACCACTGCGTAATCCACATGTTAGTGAGTTGGTTAGACACTTCACTGCTGAATATAACTTAATAATTTATTCTCCATGGCGAGTTGAAAGTAGTGATGCAGTGCTGTGTGGCAGTCACCATAGCAATGATATTGATGGGCCGTACCAAGCAACCTTTGAACAAGTGATTAGCCATAAGCTGATTGATATTCAATGTGCCTCGCCATCACTCGATCTCAAGCTGTTGTTTGAAAGAGATATTTCTCTCTCTGTGTTCTGTGCGCTTATTGGCATGGATGATGACGAGTGTTATGTGTTTGACTCAAGTTCTTGTTGGTATTCGATAGGGTTTGATGGAAAGATAAGTAAGGATTAATGTCCCTTGGCTCATTCCTAGTTTGATTTTCTGGTAGGTGCGTAAGTTAATTATTCTGACTTTCTTCGACTGTGTTTTTACTCGTTTCAGATGGGAGTTTATGTCCTCTGTTTTTATTTTAATTCCTTTTTTCTCCGTTATTTTTAGGGATTTTGGTTTTTCGGGCGTTTATGAATGTGCCACCATTTGAGATGGTGTTTTTTAGTTATTCAAAACCGTCCGTCTTGGTGTGGAACGATGAAAATTAAGCATAATTGTTTCTGGTAATAGTGTGGTGACCAATTCTAAGTGTTTCTACGCTGTGATTTGTCATGGATGTTCTGTCTAGATTTCTCCATCATGGCTTGATAAGACACTGCATTGAAGGAATCAAAATGACCCCCAGCTCGCAGGATTTATGGTTTTTACCTTTAGGCGGTACCGGCGAGATTGGTATGAACATGAATCTCTATGGCCACGACGGCCAGTGGTTGATGGTCGACTGTGGGGTGACGTTTCCTAAACCCGGTCGATTCAGTGCCGATGGCACACGCCATCACAGCGGCGAGCCGGAAACACAAATGGCCGACCCAGCGTTGATTAGCGAGCGCCGCGAACAGCTGGCGGGAATGATCATTACCCATGCCCATGAAGATCATATCGGAGCGGTGCCCTATTTGTGGGAGCGATTGCGCTGTCCGATTTACACCACGCGATTTACCGCCGAGGTTCTAAAACGCAAGCTGGCGGAGCGCGGCTTGTTGCATCAGGTCAAGTTGCATGTGATGGAAGTAGAGCAGCAGTGTGCGATCGGCCCATTTATGGTGCAGTGGTTGGCGCTGACGCACTCCATTCCTGATGCCAATGCATTGGTGATTCGCACGCCGCTGGGCAGCGTTTTCCACACCGGTGATTGGAAGCTCGACCCAGACCCAGTGGCCGGCCATGGCTATCAGCCTGACACCTTTACCCGTCTAGGAGATGAAGGCGTGCTGGCGATGGTTTGTGACTCCACCAATGCCACGGTGGCCGGGCATTCCGTTTCAGAAGGGCAGTTGTATCAGGGGCTGGAGACCTTGGTCGCGACGGCTGCCGGGCGCGTGGTGGTGACCTGCTTTGGCAGCAACATCGCACGCTTGGTGACGTTGGCGCACATAGCTGCGGCACACGGACGCTATTTAGGGCTGCTCGGGCGCTCGCTGCACAACATGCACCAATGTGCGCGACGCGCAGGCATTTGGCCGCTATCAGCCAAGGTGGTCGACGAAACGCATCTGGGTTATTTGCCGCCCCATGAAGTGCTGGCGGTGGCTACGGGGAGCCAGGGTGAGCCGCGCACGGCGCTCAGACGTTTGGCAGCGGGCAGCCACCCTGCGTTGGAGCTGCAACCCGGCGATCGCATTATCTTTAGCGCGCGCGCTATTCCGGGCAATGAACCTGCCATTGAGGGCCTGATCGAGCAACTGCGGGCGCAGCAGCTGGAGGTCATTACCGCTGAGCAAGCGGCGCTTCCCATTCATGCCTCGGGCCATCCGGCGCAAGATGAGCTGCGGCAGTTGTACCAATGGGTGCGACCGCAAATCGCTATTCCTGTGCATGGTGAAGCCGAGCACATGCGTGTGCACGCACAACTGGCACAGCAGGTTGGGGTCGACAAAGCGCTTACCGGTCGCAACGGTGATCTTTTTATGCTGGCGCCGGTGGCGGGTGTGCGCCGCCAAGTGGTCGGTGTTGGGCGTCTGGGTTGGGACAAGGGCGCTTTAGTGCCGGTGGAATAATGTGAACAAGCGCACGTCTATGCACAGATTCTGTGCATAACTGTCTTAATAACTTTTGGGCATAGGCCTGTAAGGCCGTAAATACGGGCCTCTTGGTTAGATTGGCGCTTTTATGACCGTTTTATGAAATTCTCCTATCTGGCTGAAAAGTCAAGGAATTTCCTGAGATCGCTGAACCAATACCCGCCGCCGAACAAAACCCCAAAAAACATTTATTAATCTGTGGATAAGATGTTGCCATCCTGTTGGTACGCACGTATTGAATGGATCACGGCCGCACCAGGGTTTGGCTTCACGCCAGCAGGCCTTTTTGCGATAATCGACGGCTTTTCCGGGCGCTGTCCCGATTTGATACCGACGAGAGTCATACGACGAGACCAGATTATGAAACCGCAAATTGCAGAGCTGTTATCCACCGCCGTCGCTGAGCTGAAATCCCAGGGCATTGTGCCTCAGGAGCTGGAGCCACGAATCCAGGTGGACAACACCCGAGACAAGGCGCACGGTGATCTGGCCTCTAACTTGGCAATGATGTTGGCGAAGCCGGCGGGTAAAAATCCACGTGAACTGGCGCAGCTGGTGTGTGATGCGCTGCCAGCCTCTGAGTTGGTCGACAAAGTGGAAATCGCAGGCCCAGGGTTTATCAACTTTTACCTGTCGGACGCTTCGACGAGTAGTTTGGTGAGAACCGTACTGGAACAAAAACAGCAGTACGGCCGCAGTAATGATGGCGCCGGCCGCAAGGTGCAGGTGGAGTTTGTTTCTGCGAACCCCACCGGTCCTTTGCACATCGGCCACGGTCGTGGCGCGGCGGTGGGCGACTGTCTGAGCCGCTTGCTTGAAGCCACCGGTTGGGACGTAACGCGCGAGTTTTATTACAACGACGCCGGGGCGCAAATTACTAACCTGGCACTGTCGGTACAGGCGCGTTGTAAGGGGCTGACGCCAGAAGACGCTGGCTGGCCGCAAGACGGCTACCGTGGCGAATACATTATCGATTTGGCCAACAGCTTTATGGCCGGCGATACCGTTGAGTCGGAAGACCAAAGCTTTACCGGTACAAAAAACGCCGACGATTTGGATGGCATTTTGCACTTTGCTGTGGCTTACCTGCGTCGTGAGCAAGACCTGGATTTAAAAGCCTTTGGTGTGGGCTTTGATGTGTTCTTCCTGGAAACCTCACTGTACAGCAGTGGCAAGGTCGAAGACGTGGTAAAACGCCTCATCGATAACGGCTACACCTATGAGCAGGACGATGCCTTGTGGCTGCGCACCACCGACTTTGGCGACGACAAAGACCGGGTGATGCGTAAAAAAGACGGTGGTTATACCTACTTCTTGCCGGACGTCGCTTATCACCTGGATAAGTGGCAGCGCGGCTTTGAAAAAGTCATTAACGAGCAGGGCGCCGATCACCACAGCACCATCACCCGGGTACGCGCCGGTTTGCAAGCGTTGAACGCTGACATTCCCAAAGGCTGGCCCGACTACGTGCTGCACCAGATGGTCACCGTCATGCGTGGCGGCGAAGAGGTGAAGCTATCGAAGCGGGCCGGCAGCTACGTCACCCTGCGTGATTTGATCGATGAAGTCGGCCGTGACGCCACGCGTTACTTCTTGGCGGCGCGTAAAGCCGACAGTCAACTGACGTTTGATATCGATCTGGCGCGGTCGCAGTCTTCCGATAACCCGGTGTATTACATTCAATACGCCCACGCGCGGGTGTGTTCGATTTTCCGCAAGCTGGCGGAAGCGGGACACAGTTGGAGCGAAGAGCAAGGCCTGGCGGCGCTGTCGGCATTGACCCTCGACAGCGAAAAAGACCTGATTGTAAAACTGGGTCGTTTCCCGGAAGTGGTGCGTAACGCCGCCAATAACCGCGAGCCGCATCAGGTTGCCAACTACTTGAAAGACTTGGCGTCAGACTTCCATACCTATTACAACTCAGAAAAGACCTTGGTGGATGACGTTGAACTGCGTAACGGGCGTTTGGCGTTGGCCGAAGCCGTGCGCCAGGTCATCGCTAACGGTTTAGACCTGTTGGGTGTTAGCGCACCACAGGAAATGTAAGCCAACGAGGACAATGCATGGCTGAGCACAGCAAAGTGCCAAAATGGGTGTGGATACTGACGCCGACACTGGCCGTCGCGTTCGTCGGCTTTGTGCTCTATTTGAGCACCATTCCGGCCAGCGATGAGTCGGGTGCGGTGCAAAAAGAGACTCAGCAAGCACTGCAAGCGCTGAAAGATAAAGCGCAACAGCAGCAGGCGGCTCCGAAACCCAACTACGAATTTTACCAACTGCTAGAAGAGCAGGAGGTCAAAGTCGATAAGGTTGAAGAATACGTATCGACGCCGAAGGGCACGCCCAAGAAGTACGTTTATCGGTTGCAGGCCGCTTCGTTTCGCAGTCAAGCCGATGCGGATCGCTTGCGCGCGGAGCTGATCCTGCAGGGGATGAGCGCCTATCTGGAAAGCAGCACGGTGAAGGATTCTACTTGGTATCGAGTCTATGTCGGCCCGTTTAATGATCGCTCGAAAATGAACAAAGCTCAGGATGAGCTGGTGCAACGCAACATTAGCCCGCTGGTGTTAAAAACCCCGGTTGCCAGCGACGGCTAACGCTACACTGCAATCACCTAATTGACCAAAGGACGGGACAATGACAGTGACTTGCAGTGTTCAGCGCCACACGGTGGCGACGCCAGAGGGTGATAAAACCCTGGTGTGTCGCCACTGGCATTCGCCCACCTCTCAGCAAGTACTTATTTGTGTTCATGGCCTGACCCACAACGGCCGTTTCTTTGATGAGCTGGCACAGCAGCTGGCTCAGGATTATCACGTCATGTGCCCGGATGTGCTGGGGCGCGGTGACAGCGACTGGCTGACTGATAGCAGTCTCTACGGCTATCCCTTGTACATCGCTAACTTTCAACAGCTACTGCCACTGTGGCGGCAGCAATGCGAGAGTCAGCGTGTGTATTGGCTGGGAACGTCGATGGGGGGCTTGATCGGCATGCTGCTAGAAGCGCAGCGGCCGGGCAGCCTGTGCAAGTTGATTCTTAACGATGTGGGGGCGCGCATTCCCTTGGCGGCGCTGCAGCGCATTGGCGGCTATGTTGGCCAAGACCGTCAGTTCGCTAGCTTAGAGGAGGCTGAGGCAGAGTTTCGCATCATAGCGGCGCCTTTCGGTGCCTTGACCGAAGCACAATGGCATCAGCTGGCATTAAGAGCGTTTGAGCAGGTCAAGCCAGGTCACTGGCGCTTTCGCTATGACCCGGGCATCGCTGAAGTATTTAAGGCTTTGGATGACGACATTGATCTAACTTCTGCCTGGCAGCTATTGCAATGCCCTGTGTTGGTATTGCGCGGCTCCAACTCGGATCTGTTGACGGCAGAAATCGCGGCGGAAATGGCCCTGCGTGATGATACGGAAGTGTTGGAAATCCCAGGTTGTGGCCACGCCCCGATGTTGTTGGATGCCGGTCAAATAGAGCTGCTGCAGCACTACCTGGCTAGCTGAAGGCGCTGTTACAGGCGGCTACATATGCTCACACAATTCTTAAGGATTATCGCAGGCCTGTTGCTAAGTTATTAGTTCCATCATGAGGGCCTGACGTATGGAGCTTGAATCTAACAATGCAATCCAGGAACCTGAGCTGACGGAACAGCAATTACGCCAAATCCATTTGATTTCGGCCGTCGCCAGTGGCGCGTTATTGGTGCTGTCGTTTATTGCGACGGCGACCTTATAGATGAGGTTGAGCTAACTCGAATTCTTTGACCCGCCCATGGCGGGTTTTTTGTGCCGGTTGAACGGCCACAAAAAAGCCCCGCCGAGGCGGGGCTTCATCACTCACAGCAAAGCTTATTTAGCTGCTTTGCGAGCCTTAGCGTCTTCCATTACTTTTTCAGCAATGTTAGTTGGGCAAGGCATGTAGTGGCTGAACTCCATAGAGAACTGACCACGACCAGAAGTGATGGTACGCAGGTGGCCGATGTAACCAAACATCTCTGACAGAGGTACGTCTGCCTTGATGCGAACGCCAGTTACGCCTGGCTCTTGGTCTTTGATCATGCCGCGACGACGGTTCAAGTCACCGATCACGTCACCTACGTTGTCTTCTGGAGTGAACACGTCAACCTTCATGATCGGCTCCAGCAGCTGTGCGCCGGCCTTAGGCATGGTTTGACGGAATGCACCTTTAGCAGCGATTTCAAACGCAACTGCAGAGGAGTCAACCGCGTGGTAGCCACCGTCGAATACGTCGATTTCAACGTCCAGTACTTGGAAGCCAGCCAGTGGGCCTTCGGCCATCATCGCAGCGAAACCTTTTTCGATCGCTGGGAAGAATTCCTTAGGTACGTTACCGCCCACAACCGAGGTGGTGAAAACGAAACCTGAGCCTGGCTCACCTGGCTTCATGGTGTAGTCGATCTTACCGTATTGACCAGAACCACCTGACTGCTTCTTGTGGGTGTAGCTGTCTTCAACCGCAGAAGTAATGGTTTCGCGGTAGGCTACCTGAGGCTCGCCCACTTCCAGTTCCACGCCGTAAGTACGCTTCAGGATGTCGACTTTAATGTCCAGGTGCAGCTCGCCCATACCTTTCAGGATGGTTTCGCCAGAGTCTTCGTCGGTTTCAACGCGGAACGATGGATCTTCTGCTACCAGCTTACCGATCGCAACACCCATCTTATCAACGGCGCCTTTGTCTTTCGGCTTAACCGCGATAGAGATAACTGGATCTGGGAACACCATGGCTTCCAGAGTACAAGGGTGCTTAGGATCACACAGGGTGTGACCCGTTTGAACGTTCTTCATACCAACAACAGCAATGATGTCACCGGCTTGGGCACGAGTCAGTTCAGACTTGTCGTCAGCCTGCATCTCAACCATTCGACCAACACGCTCGGTCTTGCCAGTCGCTGAGTTCAGGATGGTGTCACCCTTGTTCAGCACGCCTGAGTAGATACGGATAAAGGTCAGGGCGCCGAAACGGTCATCCATGATCTTAAATGCCAACGCGCGCAGTGGCTCTTCCGCAGACACAGTGGCGTATTCGCCAGTCTCGTTACCTTCTTCGTCGGTCAGCGGCTGCGGATCAACTTCGGTTGGTGCTGGCAGGTAGTCAACGACCGCGTCCAGAACCAGCTGTACGCCTTTGTTCTTAAACGCAGAACCACAGTAGGTTGGGAAGAAGGCCAGAGTACGGGTACCTTCACGGATGCAGCGCTTGATCTCGTCGATAGACGGCTCAACACCTTCTTCCAGGTAGGCCATCATCAGATCTTCGTCGACTTCCAGAGCGGTTTCGATCAACTGCTCACGGTACATCTCAACGTCGTCTGCCATGTCAGCAGGTACGTCTTCTACGGAGTAGTTTTCTGCCAGGCCAGTGTCGTCCCAGACGTACGCTTTACGGCTCAGCAGGTCAACTACACCCACGAACTGATCTTCGGTACCGATTGGCAGTACCATGACCAGTGGGTTGGCGCCCAGCACCTTCTTCACCTGCTCAGTAACGCGGTAGAAGTCAGCACCCAGGCGGTCCAGTTTGTTAACGAAGATAATACGAGATACTTCAGATTCGTTCGCATAGCGCCAGTTGGTTTCGGACTGTGGCTCTACGCCGCCAGAACCGCAAAATACGCCGATGCCGCCGTCCAGAACTTTCAAAGAACGGTACACTTCAACGGTGAAGTCAACGTGTCCAGGGGTGTCAATCACGTTCAGACGGTGGCCTGCCCACTCACAGGTAACAGCCGCCGACTGAATGGTGATACCACGCTCAGCTTCCTGGTCCATGAAGTCGGTGGTGGACTCACCATCGTGCACTTCGCCGGTTTTGTGAATTTTACCGGTGAGCTTCAGGATACGCTCGGTGGTGGTGGTTTTACCGGCGTCAACGTGGGCGAAGATGCCGATGTTTCTGTACTTAGATAAATCAGTCATAGCGTTACTCAATAAGCTAGGGTCGAAATCGCGCGCCATTCTACAGGGTTTCTACCGGATTTTGATCACCTGTCGATAAATAATTCGGCCTGTGAGCGTTAAAAAGTCTCAAATGTGAGCGATGCTAGTCACCGTCTGGCTTGCTTCATGGGTTGGGTGGGCAAAAATGGTGCACCGGTAAAAATAAAAGCTTGGCAACGGCGTTTGCTTTGGGTAAGGTGCGCGGCATCTCTTCTTGCGGCCTGTTCGTAGGCGCGCATCCGCAACTAGGGGTTGCACTTTGCAAATCATACTGTATAGTGCTGCGCCCTAATTGAGTGTATATAGGCCAGTAGTTCAATTGGTAGAGCGTCGGTCTCCAAAACCGAAAGTTGGGGGTTCGAGTCCCTCCTGGCCTGCCAGATTCTTGGTGGCAGCTTCGGCTGCCATTTTTGGCTTCAGGGAATTTTCATGAGTACCGAGAGCAACGCAGGCAAGTCACCACTGGATTATGCCAAGTGGTTGTTGGCAGCAGCCTTTTTCGCAGCTGCCGTCTGGGGTAATTATCATTACACCGAAATCGGTGCCCTGTATCGGGTGCTGGGTGTAGTGGCGCTGATGCTGATCAGTGCGGGTGTTGCGCTGACATCCAGTCAAGGCAAAAACTTCCTGCAGCTGTTGAAAGACGCCAACATCGAACGCCGTAAGGTGGTGTGGCCGACGCGTCAGGAGACCACGCAAACAACCTTGATTGTTGTTGCTGTGGTTGTGCTGATGGGTTTGGCTTTGTGGGGGCTTGACAGTCTGTTAGGTTGGCTCATTTCACTGTTGATTGGCTAAGGAACCCGTATGTCTAAGCGTTGGTATGTTGTTCATGCCTACTCAGGGTATGAGAAGCGCGTCCAGAACGCCCTAAAAGAGCGCATTGAACTGCATGAGATGCAGGATCAATTTGGCGATGTGCTGGTTCCGACCGAAGAGGTGGTTGAAGTTCGCGACGGCAAAAAGCGCAAGAGCGAGCGTAAATTCTACCCAGGTTATGTGCTGGTGCAGATGGAAATGAATGATGACACGTGGCACCTGGTTAAGCAGACGCCGCGTGTGATGGGTTTTATTGGCGGTACCGCTGATAAGCCTGCGCCGATTACCGAGCGCGAAGCAGATGCGATTCTGCAACGTGTTGAAGACGGTGCGGGTCGTCCATCGCATAAAACCATCTACGAGCCCGGTGAAGTGGTTCGTGTTATCGATGGTCCGTTTGCAGACTTCAATGGTGTGGTTGAAGGTGTTGACTACGAGAAGTCGCGCTTGCAAGTGGCGGTTACTATTTTTGGGCGGTCGACGCCCGTCGAGCTGGAATTTACCCAGGTTGAAAAGTCGGCATAAGTTGAACGGGGAGCCCGCTGGGCGCTATTACCCATTAGGAGTACATCATGGCTAAGAAAGTAGACGGCTATATCAAGCTGCAGGTTGGCGCTGGTAAAGCTAACCCAAGTCCCCCGGTTGGTCCTGCTCTGGGTCAGCACGGTCTGAACATCATGGAATTCTGTAAGGCGTTTAACGCTAAAACTGACAGCCTGGAAGCGGGCGCGCCAGTTCCTGTGATCATCACAGTGTACAGCGATAAAAGCTTTACCTTTGAAATCAAAACCCCACCTGCGTCTTTCCTGCTGAAAAAAGCAGCGGGCATCCAGAGCGGTTCTGCGCGTCCTAATACTGAAAAAGTGGGTACCGTTACCCGTGCTCAGTTGGAAGAGATCGCAACCACTAAGATGAAAGACCTGACTGCCGCCGATATGGATGCAGCAGTACGCACCATCGCCGGTTCTGCCCGTGCAATGGGTCTGAACGTGGAGGGTGTTGAGTAATGGCTAAGTTGACTAAGCGTCAGAAGCTGATCGCTGAAAAAGTAGAAGCGGGCAAGGTCTACAGCATCGAAGAAGCTGTAGCAATCCTGGCTGAACTGCCAAAGCCTAAGTTTGTAGAGTCCGTTGATGTGGCCGTTAATCTGGGCATCGACGCACGTAAATCTGACCAGAACGTTCGTGGTTCAACCGTACTGCCTAACGGCACCGGCAAAACCATGCGTGTTGCTGTGTTCACTCAAGGTGCTAACGCTGAAGCTGCTTTGGCTGCTGGCGCTGACGAAGTGGGCATGGAAGATCTGGCAGAAAAGATCAAAGGTGGCGACCTGAACTTCGACGTAGTGATTGCATCTCCAGATGCGATGCGCGTTGTTGGTCAATTGGGTCAGGTACTGGGCCCGCGTGGTCTGATGCCAAACCCGAAAGTTGGCACCGTGACCCCTGATGTTGCTACTGCGGTAAATAACGCAAAAGCAGGCCAGGTTCGTTACCGTAACGACAAAAACGGCATTATTCACACCAGCATCGGCAAAGTTGATTTCAGTGTTGAATCTCTGAAAGGCAACCTGACTGCGCTGCTGGCTGACCTGAAAAAAGCTAAGCCTTCTTCCGCCAAAGGCGTATTTATGAAGAAAGTGACTCTGTCTACGACTATGGGTCCTGGCTTGGTCGTTGATCATTCCTCTCTGGATTTTTGATCAACGTAACGATCTTTGGGGTTGCCGCTTAGGCGGCAGCTGTCAAAGACCGCAGGAGCAGGGCAAGTCTGTTGTCTGTTCTGCTTAATATTTCCTGCGCAGATAGTGTGTGGCCCCGTTCAGAATTCTGAATAGTCACACCGAGACTGGCTCTTTTGAGCCCAACTAACTTGTTAGGAGTTAATCGTGGCCTTAGGACTCGAAGATAAGAAGGCGATTGTCGCCGAAGTCCAGGAAGTAGCACAAAACGCTCTGTCTGCCGTTGTTGCAGATTCGCGTGGCGTGACTGTGGATGCCATGACCGCTCTGCGTAAAGAAGCCCGCGAAGCCGGTGTTTGGATGAAAGTCGTCCGTAACACCCTGGCGCGTCGCGCGGTGGAAGGTACTGAATACGAGTGTCTGAACGACACTTTTGTTGGTCCTACCCTGATCGCATTTTCATCAGAGCACCCAGGTGCGGCCGCTCGTATCTTTAAGGCATTTGCCAAAGATAACGATGCGTTCGAAATCAAAGCCGGTGCCTTTGAAGGTGAAGTGGTTGACTTCAACATGCTGGCAACACTGCCAACATACGACGAAGCAATCGCCAAGCTGATGAGCGTCATGAAAGAAGCGTCTGCAGGCAAGCTGGTACGTACCATTGCTGCTATCCGCGACCAGAAAGAAGAGCAAGCAGCTTAATCCCAAGCTGTTCGCACAACGATTTATCGAGCATAGTGCTCCATTAAATTTAGGAATAGTCTCATGTCACTGACTAAAGAAGATATCATCGAAGCAATCGCCGAAATGTCTGTAAAAGACGTTGTTGAGCTGATCGAAGCGATGGAAGAAAAATTCGGCGTAACTGCAGCTGCTGCAGTTGTTGCTGGTGGTGCAGCTGGCGGCGATGCTGGCGCAGCTGAAGAGCAAACTGAGTTCGACGTTGTTCTGACCTCTGCAGGCGACAAGAAGGTTAACGTGATCAAGGCAGTTCGTGAACTGACTGGCGCTGGCCTGAAAGACGCGAAAGCAATGGTTGACGGCGCTCCAGCGACTGTTAAAGAAGGCGTATCTAAGGATGACGCCGAAGCTGCTAAAGCGGCTCTGGAAGCAGCTGGCGCTTCTGTCGAAGTCAAGTAATTTGCAATTCGTTGCAAAGCCGTTGCTTGGGCTCTAAAGTCGAAAAACGGCGAACGGCTGGCGGGTTTACCCGTCAGCCTTTTTCACGTTATGGAAATCGTGAGCTTGCTGGCAAGCTGCCGGGTTCTAACGCAAGGTAAGTGTTGGGCCGGTTGGCGCTAATTCAATGGTACAGCCAGTGGCGTAGGCTACTGAGCTCTTTGGGGTGGTAGGTTGCACATCGTATGACTCACGACCGATGCTGCTCAAGCAGAATGACAAACCCAGTTGTAACTTGTCGGCCTGTGGCTGCCCACCTAGCTATTGATGTATGCATCACGCAACGCTGCTCTCCTGGAGTGACTGAGGTCACCCGACCTAAACCAGTCACCATTGAATTAGTACTAACAGACCCAAGCCACATGGGTCTGACGACCTGATCGAGGCAACAGTCCGGGGATAACTGATGGCTTACTCATATACTGAGAAAAAACGTATCCGTAAGGATTTCGGTAAATTACCGAACGTCATGGATGTGCCATACCTGCTGGCCATTCAAATCGACTCCTACCGCAAGTTCTTGCAGGAAGGAGCCAGTGCAGAAGACCGTTCCGAAGTCGGTCTGCACGCTGCATTCAAGTCTGTATTCCCGATTGTAAGTTATTCCGGGAACGCTGCACTGGAGTACGTCAGCTACCGTCTGGGTACACCGACCTTCGATGAGAAGGAGTGTATGCTGCGTGGTGTGACCTATGCTGCGCCATTGCGCGTCAAAGTGCGCCTGATTATTTACGATAAAGATTCAGCCACTAAGGCCATCAAAGACATCAAGGAACAAGAAGTCTACATGGGCGAAATGCCGCTCATGACCGACAACGGTACCTTTATTGTCAACGGTACCGAACGTGTGATCGTGTCTCAGCTGCACCGTTCACCGGGTGTGTTCTTCGATCACGATAAGGGTAAGACACACTCCTCTGGTAAGTTGCTGTATAACGCCCGTGTGATTCCATACCGTGGTTCTTGGTTGGACTTCGAGTTTGATCCAAAAGACCTGGTGTATGTACGTATCGACCGTCGTCGTAAGTTGCCAGCGAGCATCTTGCTGCGTGCGTTGGGTTACAGCACCGAAGAAATTCTGGCTGAGTTCTTTGAGAACGACAGCTACCGCCTGACCCCGGATGGCGCGCTGTTGAAGCTGATTCCTACGCGTCTGCGTGGTGAAACTGCTGCCTTCGATATTAAAGACAATGACGGCAACGTATTGGTTGAGTCAGGTCGTCGTATTACTGCACGCCACATTCGTCAGCTGGAAAAAGCCGGCGTTGAAGAGCTGCAAGTTCCGGTCGACTACTTGTTGGGTCGCGCGCTGGCGAAAGACATCATTGATACCAGCACAGGTGAAGTGATTGCGCCGGCGAATACCGAGATCACACCAGAAGTACTGGTGAAGTTCGGCGAGTCGAAGATCACCGAATTCGAAACCATCTACACCAACGAGCTCGACTGTGGTCCGTTTATGTCGGAGACCTTGCGTACCGACCCGACCACCAACGCGCTGGAAGCACTGGTAGAAATCTACCGCATGATGCGCCCAGGTGAGCCGCCAACCAAAGAAAGCGCCGAAGCACTGTTCGAAAACCTGTTCTTCACTGACGAGCGTTATGACTTGTCTGGCGTTGGCCGGATGAAGTTCAACCGCCGTATTGGTCGCGATGAAATCACCGGTGCCGGCACGCTGGACAAGGCCGACATCGTAGCGGTTATGAAGACCTTGATCGATATCCGTAACGGCCAGGGCGTCGTGGACGACATCGACCACCTGGGTAACCGTCGTATTCGCTCAGTGGGCGAAATGGCAGAAAACCAGTTCCGCGTTGGCTTGGTACGTGTTGAACGTGCCGTGCGTGAGCGTTTGTCGATGGCTGAGTCTGAAGGCCTGATGCCACAAGATTTGATCAACGCTAAGCCAGTGGCTGCGGCGGTGAAAGAATTCTTTGGTTCATCGCAGCTGTCTCAGTTCATGGACCAAAACAACCCGCTGTCAGAAGTAACGCACAAGCGTCGTATCTCAGCCTTGGGCCCAGGTGGTCTGACGCGTGAGCGTGCTGGCTTTGAGGTGCGCGACGTACACGCCACTCACTATGGTCGCGTATGTCCGATTGAAACACCGGAAGGTCCAAACATTGGTCTGATCAACTCGCTGGCAACCTATGCCCGCACCAATGATTATGGCTTCCTGGAAACGCCGTTCCGCAAAGTGGACAACGGTGTGGTGACCGACGAAATCATTTACGTGTCTGCCATTGAAGAAGGCAATCACGTTATCGCCCAGGCGTCTGTGCCGACTGACGACGAAGGTCGTCTGCAAGGTGATCTGATTTCTGTTCGTCACTTGAACGAAACAACCCTGATGCCACCTGAAAGCGTGACGCTGCAAGACGTGTCGCCACGTCAGGTTGTATCGATCGCGGCATCATTGATCCCATTCCTCGAGCACGACGATGCTAACCGTGCATTGATGGGATCGAACATGCAACGTCAGGCGGTACCAACGCTGAAATCGGAGAAGCCGCTGGTCGGTACCGGTATTGAGCGTGCGGTAGCGCAAGACTCTGGCGTGTGTGTGATGGCCAAGCGTGGCGGTGTCATCGACTCGGTTGATGCCTCACGTATCGTGGTGAAAGTACACGATGAAGAAACCATGGCCGGTGAAGCCGGTGTGGACATCTACAACCTGGTGAAATACACCCGTTCTAACCAAAACACCTGCATTAACCAGCGTCCGCTGGTGAAAGCCGGTGACACGGTAACGCGTGGCGACGTGATGGCCGATGGCCCATCCGTTGACTTGGGTGAGCTGGCTCTGGGCCAGAACTTCCGCATCGCCTTTATGCCGTGGAATGGTTACAACTTCGAGGACTCCATCCTGCTGTCTGAGCGTGTTGCTCAGGAAGACCGCTTGACCACCATCCACATTCAGGAACTGACCTGTGTGGCGCGTGATACCAAGTTGGGCAGTGAAGAAGTCACCGCGGATATTCCAAACGTTGGTGAAGCGGCACTGAACAAACTGGATGAGTCCGGCATCGTGCACATTGGTGCGGAAGTGAAGCCAGGCGACATTTTGGTCGGTAAGGTTACGCCAAAAGGCGAAACCCAGCTGACGCCAGAAGAGAAACTGCTGCGCGCCATCTTTGGTGAAAAAGCCTCCGACGTTAAAGACACTTCATTGCGCGTTAAGACCGGCACCACAGGTACCGTGATCGACGTTCAAGTCTTTACCCGTGACGGCGTCGAAAAAGACCAGCGTGCACTGGAAATTGAGCAAATGCAGCTCGATGAGATCCGTAAGGACCTCAACGAAGAGATGCGTATTGTTAAAGGCGCTACTTTCGAGCGTTTGCAGCGTCAGCTGGTTGGTCAAACCGTCAATGCAGCGCCAGGTCTGAAGAAGGGCGATACCCTGACCGAAGACTACCTGCAATCGCTGGAAGCCGATCATTGGTTCAAGATCGTGCCGCAAGACGAGTCTTTGGCCGAAGTGCTGGAAGCGGCGTCTACGTCGTTGGCCGAACGTCGTCAAATGCTGGATGAGCGTTTTGAAGACAAGAAGCGCAAGCTGCAAACCGGCGATGACTTGGCGCCCGGCGTACTGAAGATCGTTAAGGTGTACTTGGCGATTAAACGTAAGATCCAGCCAGGCGATAAGATGGCGGGTCGTCACGGTAACAAAGGTGTTATCTCGTCGATCATGCCGATTGAAGACATGCCACACGATGAAAAAGGTGTGCCGGTCGATATCGTACTGAACCCACTGGGTGTGCCGTCGCGGATGAACGTCGGTCAGATCATGGAGATCCACTTGGGTCTGGCAGCCAAAGGTCTGGGTGAAAAGATTGACGAAATGATTCGCCAGCAACAGGAAGTCGCCAAACTGCGTGACTTGCTGCAGCAGATCTATAACGGCGGCGACAGCCTGCGCGTGGAAGAGCTGGATAGCTTTAGCGATGCTGAAATCCTGGAGCTGGCCAACAACCTGCGTGGCGGTGTACCGATGGCAACACCTGCCTTCGACGGTGCGCGTGAAACCGAAATCAAGCGCATGTTGCGCCTGGCAGACCTGCCAGATTCCGGTCAAATGACGCTGTTTGATGGCCGTACTGGCGATGCCTTCGACCGTCCTGTCACCGTTGGCTACATGTACATGCTGAAGCTGAACCACTTGGTGGATGACAAGATGCACGCCCGTTCTACCGGTTCGTACAGTCTGGTCACACAGCAGCCGCTGGGCGGTAAGGCTCAGTTCGGTGGTCAGCGCTTCGGTGAGATGGAAGTGTGGGCACTGGAAGCATACGGTGCCGCCTACACCTTGCAGGAAATGCTGACGGTGAAATCCGATGACGTGGCCGGCCGTACCAAGATGTATAAAAACATCGTTGACGGTGACCACCGTATGGAACCCGGTATGCCGGAATCCTTTAACGTATTGGTTAAAGAGATCCGTTCCCTCGGTATCGACATCGAACTGGAAAACGAATAAGCGGATGAGCAGTGCTCAGGTGGACATCGCTGCCTGAGCCTGACTCCAAACGGAGCTAACTATGAAAGACTTAGTCAATTTTCTGCGTAACCAGAACAACGCTGACGAGTTTGACGCCATCCGCATCGGCCTCGCCTCGCCAGAAATGATTCGTTCTTGGTCGTTCGGTGAAGTTAAAAAGCCGGAGACGATCAACTACCGTACCTTCAAGCCTGAGCGTGATGGCTTGTTCTGTGCGCGTATCTTTGGCCCGATCAAAGATTACGAGTGCTTGTGTGGCAAATATAAGCGCCTCAAGCACCGTGGTGTGATTTGTGAAAAGTGTGGTGTTGAAGTTACTCAGGCGAAAGTGCGTCGTGAGCGCATGGGTCACATTGACCTGGCCTCGCCAGTGGCTCACATCTGGTTCCTGAAGTCACTGCCGTCCCGTATCGGTTTGATGCTGGACATGACCCTGCGTGATATCGAACGCATCCTGTACTACGAGTCATTCGTGGTAACAGAGCCTGGTATGACCACGCTGGAAACCGGTCAGTTGTTGACCGATGAGCAGTACTACGAAGCCATCGAAGAGTTTGGTGACGAGTTTGAAGCCAAGATGGGTGCTGAAGCCATCGAAGCGCTGCTGGGTCATATTGAGCTGGAAGACGAAGTTAATCGCCTGCGTGAAGAAATTCCGGCGACTAACTCAGAAACCAAAATTAAGAAGCTGTCTAAGCGTCTGAAGATTCTTGAGGCTTTCCTGCAGTCTGGCAATGATCCCAAGTGGATGATCATGAAGGTGCTGCCGGTTCTGCCGCCAGATCTGCGCCCGCTGGTACCGCTGGACGGCGGTCGTTTTGCGACCTCTGACCTGAACGATCTGTACCGCCGCGTGATCAACCGTAACAACCGTTTGAAGCGCCTGCTGGAGCTGAACGCACCTGACATCATCGTGCGCAACGAAAAGCGTATGTTGCAAGAATCGGTGGATGCCTTGCTGGATAACGGTCGTCGTGGTCGTGCCATTACGGGTTCGAACAAGCGTCCGCTGAAATCTTTGGCCGACATGATCAAAGGTAAGCAGGGTCGTTTCCGTCAGAACCTGTTGGGTAAGCGTGTTGACTACTCGGGCCGTTCGGTCATTACCGTGGGTCCAAAGTTGCGCCTGCACCAATGTGGTCTGCCGAAGAAAATGGCACTGGAGCTGTTCAAGCCATTCATCTTCTCCAAGCTGGAGCACCGTGGTTTAGCCACCACGATTAAAGCAGCTAAGAAGATGGTTGAGCGCGAAACCGCCGAAGTTTGGGACATCCTGGCAGAAGTGATTCGCGAACACCCAGTGATGCTGAACCGTGCACCTACGCTGCACCGTTTGGGTATTCAGGCGTTTGAGCCTCAGCTGATCGAAGGTAAAGCGATCCAACTGCACCCATTGGTGTGTGCGGCTTATAACGCTGACTTCGACGGTGACCAAATGGCGGTACACGTACCGCTGACCATCGAAGCACAGCTCGAAGCCCGTGCCTTGATGATGGCAACTAACAACGTACTGGCACCTGCGAACGGTGAGCCAATCATCGTACCGTCACAAGACGTGGTATTGGGCCTGTACTGGATGACCCGTGAGCGCGTTAACGCACGCGGTGAAGGCATGGTGTTGGCTGACCTGGACGAAGTGGATCGCGCTTACCGCTCAGGTGCTGCGCATTTGCAGGCGCGCGTTAAAGTTCGTCTGACTGAGCACGTGACCGACGACGAAGGCAACACCACCGTCAATTCGGATGTGTTCGACACCACCATTGGCCGTGCACTGTTGTTCCGCATCGTGCCAAAAGGTCTGCCATTTGAGCTGGTTAACCAGCCAATGAAGAAGAAAGCGATTTCGCGTCTGATCAACACCGCTTACCGTAAAGTGGGTTTGAAAGACACGGTTATCTTTGCTGACCAGGTGATGTACACCGGTTTCGAATTTGCGACCCGTTCTGGCACCTCGATTGGTGTGAACGACTTCGTGATTCCGGATGCGAAAGCAGAAATCATCGCTAACGCCGACGCCGAAGTTAAAGAGATTGAAGATCAGTTTGCTGCGGGTCTGGTAACCCACGGTGAAAAATACAACAAGGTGATCGACATCTGGTCTCGTGCTAACGAGCTGGTGGCGAAAGCCATGATGGACAACCTCAGTACTGAGCCTGTCATCGATCGTGACGGTAACGAAGTTGAGCAAGAGTCGTTCAACTCGGTTTACATGATGGCCGACTCAGGTGCACGGGGTAGCCCAGCGCAGATTCGTCAGTTGGCAGGTATGCGTGGTCTGATGGCCAAGCCGGACGGTTCGATTATCGAAACGCCAATTACCGCTAACTTCCGTGAAGGTCTGAACGTACTGCAGTACTTTACCTCGACCCACGGTGCTCGTAAGGGTCTGGCGGATACGGCACTGAAGACAGCGAACTCGGGTTACCTGACGCGTCGTCTGGTGGACGTAGCGCAAGACCTGGTAGTTACCGACCGTGACTGTGGCACCGAGCGTGGCTTGGTAGTGACGCCGCTGATTGAAGGCGGTGACGTGGTCGTGGCCTTGGGTGACCGTATTCTGGGTCGTGTGATGGCTACCGACGTGGTTAAGCCAGGCAGTGACGAAGTGGTCGCGCCAGCGGGCACTCTGGTCGACGAGCGCTGGGTGAAGATCATTGAAGCCGCGGGTGTCGATGAAGTACTGGTTCGTTCGGCCATTACGTGTGAGAGCCGTGTGGGCATTTGTTCGTCCTGTTACGGTCGTGACCTGGGTCGCGGTCATCAGGTGAACGTTGGTGAAGCTGTGGGTGTTATCGCCGCGCAGTCGATCGGTGAGCCAGGTACACAGCTGACGATGCGTACGTTCCACATTGGTGGTGCGGCATCGCGTGCGTCTGCAGCGGACAGCGTGCAGGTGAAAAATGCCGGTACCGTGCGCCTGCATAACCTGAAAACGGTTACGCGCAGCAGCGGTGAGCTGGTGGCGGTATCTCGTTCTGGTTCGATTGCCGTTGCCGATGAGCACGGCCGTGAGCGTGAGCTGTACAAGCTGCCATACGGTGCGGTGATTTCGGTCAAGGATGGCGACGCGGTGGAAGCGGGCCAGAAGGTTGCGACCTTCGATCCACACACCCACCCAATCGTGACCGAAGTGGCGGGTCGTATCGAGTTTGTCGGTATGGACGAAGGCATCACCATCAATCGTCAAACCGACGAATTGACGGGCCTGTCGAACATCGAAGTGATCGATCCGAAAGATCGTCCAGCCGCTGGTAAAGACATTCGCCCAATGGTGAAGCTGGTCGATGCTGCAGGCAACGACGTAATGCTGCCAGGTACCAATGCACCGGCGCAGTACTTACTGCCTGCCAACGCCCTGGTAAACCATGAAAACGGCATCGAAGTGGAAGTGGGTGACATCATTGCCCGTATTCCACAAGAGACGTCAGGTAACAAAGACATTACTGGTGGTCTGCCACGGGTAGCGGACTTGTTCGAAGCGCGTAAGCCAAAAGAGCCGGCCATTCTGGCGGAAATCACAGGTACCGTTGGCTTTGGTAAAGAAACCAAAGGTAAGAAGCGCCTGGTGATTACACCGAAAGACGGTGGCGAGCCGTATGAAGAGTTGATTCCGAAATGGCGTCACCTCAACGTGTTCGAAGGTGAAAACGTTGAAAAAGGTGAGGTGATCTCGGATGGCCCGCTGAACCCACACGATATCTTGCGTCTGCAAGGTGTAGGTCAGCTGGCGATGTACATCACTAACGAAGTGCAAGAAGTTTATCGTCTGCAAGGTGTAGGCATTGATGACAAGCACATCGAAGTGATCGTGCGTCAGATGCTGCGTAAAGTGCACATCACTGAAAATGGCGACTCGAGCTTTATTCCAGGTGATCAGGTTGAATACTCAGCCTTCCTGGCAGAGAACGAGCAGCTGGAAGCGGATGGCAAAATCCCAGCGAAAGGCGATCGCGTCTTGTTGGGTATTACCAAAGCTTCACTGGCAACCGAGTCGTTTATTTCGGCGGCATCGTTCCAGGAAACCACACGCGTTCTGACCGAAGGTGCTGTGACTGGCAAGATGGATACCCTGCGTGGCTTGAAAGAGAACGTGGTGGTGGGTCGTCTGATTCCAGCCGGTACTGGCTTGGCTTACCACGAAGAGCGTAAGCGCAAGCGTCAGGATCGCGAGAACGAGCGCTTGAAGACAACGCCAGCAGGCTTGAACGTATCCGCTGAGGATATGGAAGCCAAACTGAGCGAAGCTTTCAGCGATAAATAATCTGTCAGGCTGTTCGCATTGTGAGCAGCCTTGACGCATAAGGGCGCTGCGGGTATCCTCGCGGCCCCTTTTATTGCATCAGTTTTCTGATGCTTTTTTGAACGATATGGGAGTTTGCTAAATGGCTACAATCAACCAGTTGGTTCGTCAGCCTCGTAAGCGCAAAATGGCTAAGAGCGACGTACCTGCCCTGCAGGCGTGTCCTCAGCGTCGTGGCGTATGCACCCGTGTATATACCACTACCCCTAAAAAGCCTAACTCGGCATTGCGTAAAGTATGTCGTGTGCGTCTGACGAACGGTTATGAAGTGTCTTCCTACATTGGTGGTGAAGGTCACAACTTGCAAGAACACAGTGTGGTTCTGATTCGCGGCGGTCGTGTAAAAGACTTGCCGGGTGTTCGCTATCACACAGTACGCGGTACTTTGGATACCTCTGGTGTTGCTGATCGTAAGCAAGGCCGTTCCAAGTACGGTGCTAAGCGTCCTAAGAGCTAATTGTTTATTCATCGTCGATAAGAGTAAGGCTGGGATAACAATGCCCAGGCTGACCTGAAGACCGAAGAGGGCTTATCAAATGCCAAGAAGAAGAGTTGCCGCGAAGCGCGAAATTCTGCCGGATCCTAAGTTCGGAAATGTCACGCTGGCTAAGTTTATGAACCACGTGATGATCAGCGGTAAAAAATCTGTCGCTGAAAAAATCGTATACGGTGCGCTGGATGCGATTGAAAAGAAACAAGGCGGTAACCCGCTGGAAGTATTCGAACAAGCGCTAGAAGCTGTTCAGCCAATGGTAGAAGTTAAAGGCCGCCGTGTTGGTGGTGCGACCTACCAAGTGCCAGTAGAAGTGCGTCCTTCTCGTCGTGTGGCTCTGTCCATGCGCTGGTTGGTTGACGCTGCTCGTGGTCGTGGTGAGAAATCCATGGCACAGCGTCTGGCTAACGAAATGATGGATGCTGTTGAAGGCAAAGGCGCAGCGGTTAAGAAGCGTGAAGACGTACACCGCATGGCCGAGGCGAACAAAGCGTTCTCTCACTATCGTTTCTAATTAGATCAGAGGATCCACTGAGTGCCACGTACAACGCCCATTGAGCGCTACCGCAATATCGGTATCGTTGCTCATGTTGATGCCGGTAAAACGACGACAACAGAACGTATTCTGTTTTATACCGGTGTCTCTCACAAAATTGGTGAGGTGCATGACGGCGCTGCGACCATGGACTGGATGGAGCAGGAGCAAGAGCGGGGTATTACCATTACCTCGGCTGCAACCACCTGTTTCTGGCAGGGCATGGCGCAACAGTTTGATCAGCACCGTATCAATATTATTGATACCCCGGGGCACGTTGACTTCACCATTGAAGTAGAGCGTTCGCTGCGGGTGCTGGACGGTGCCGTGGTGGTGCTGTGTGGCTCCTCTGGTGTTCAGCCTCAGACCGAAACGGTCTGGCGTCAGGCGAACAAATATGAAGTTCCCCGCCTAGTGTTCGTCAATAAGATGGACCGCATGGGCGCGGACTTCTTTATGGTGGTTGAGCAGCTCAAAGAGCGGCTCGGCGCCAACCCAGTGCCGATGCACATCAATATCGGTGCTGAGGACGAATTCAAAGGCGTGGTCGACCTGATCAAAATGAAAGCCGTCATGTGGAATGATGACGATCAGGGCACCACGTTTAGCTACGAAGAGATTCCGGCGGAGTTGCAGGAAAACGCTGAAGAATGGCGTGAAAACCTGGTTGAAAGCGCGGCGGAGGCCTCAGATGAGCTGATGGATAAATACCTCGAAGGCGAGGAATTGTCCGAGCAAGAAATCAAACAAGCGCTGCGTCAGCGCACCCTCAATAACGAAATTGTCTTGGTCGCTTGTGGTTCAGCCTTTAAAAACAAAGGCGTGCAGGCGGTGTTGGATGCGGTGGTGGAGTACATGCCATCACCGACCGAGGTTAAGGCCATTGAAGGGGTGTTGGACGATAAGCACGAAACCGTTGAGCAGCGTCACGCCGGTGATGATGAGCCGTTTGCTGCGCTGGCCTTTAAAATTGCCACCGACCCGTTTGTTGGCACCCTGACTTTTATTCGCGTTTATTCGGGTGTGCTGAAATCGGGTGACGCGGTCATGAACTCTGTAAAGAGTAAGCGTGAGCGCATTGGTCGCATGGTGCAGATGCACGCGAACTCGCGTGAGGAGCTCAAAGAGGTTCGTGCGGGCGACATCGTTGCTTTGATTGGTCTGAAAGATGTCACCACGGGTGACACCTTGTGTGATCAAAATAATGTGATCACGTTAGAGCGCATGGAGTTTCCTGACCCCGTTATTTCGGTGGCGGTGGAGCCCAAGTCGCAGGCTGACCAAGAGAAGATGGCGATTGCGCTGGGTAAGCTGGCGCAAGAAGATCCATCCTTCCGGGTGGAGACCGATCATGAAACCGGACAAACCATTATTTCCGGCATGGGCGAGTTGCACCTGGATATCATCATCGACCGGATGATGAGAGAGTTTAAAGTCGAGTGTAATGTCGGCAAGCCTCAGGTGGCTTACCGTGAGCGCATTACCTCGACCATTGAAATCGATAACAAGTTTGCCAAGCAGTCTGGTGGTCGCGGCCAATATGGCCATGTCGTGGTGCGCTTTGAACCAGCCGACGAAGACGAAGAAGGCTTGGTGTTTGTTAATGAAATCGTCGGTGGGGCTATTCCGCGTGAATACATTCCTGCCGTTGAGAAAGGCATTGAGGAGCAGATGAAGAACGGCGTGTTGGCCGGATATCCTCTGCTGGGCCTCAAGGCGACTCTGTTCGATGGCTCTTTCCATGACGTTGACTCGAATGAGATGGCGTTTAAAATTGCTGCCTCGCAGGCAACCAAGCGACTGTCGACAGAGGGCAATGCCGTACTGCTTGAGCCAATGATGAAAGTTGAGGTGGTAACACCGGAAGACTACATGGGTGATGTAGTAGGTGATCTTAACCGTCGTCGTGGTTTGATTGCAGGAATGGATGACTCGCCATCCGGTAAGGTGGTGAGGGCGTCGGTACCATTAGCAGAGATGTTCGGTTATGCCACCGATCTGCGCTCTGCTTCACAGGGCCGTGCGACCTATTCCATGGAATTTGAAAAGTATGCGGAAGCACCTTCAAGCGTTGCCGAAGCAGTAATTAATAGATCTTAATTTCTTAAAACTATCTAAGAGGTGTTTTATGGCTAAGGAAACGTTTGAGCGTTCCAAACCACACGTAAACGTAGGCACCATCGGTCACGTTGACCATGGTAAAACTACCCTGACTGCTGCTCTGACTCGCGTATGTTCAGAAGTATTTGGCGGTGCAGCCGTTGCGTTCGACGGTATCGACAACGCGCCTGAAGAAAAAGATCGTGGTATCACCATTTCAACGTCTCACGTTGAATACGAGTCAAACGATCGTCACTACGCGCACGTTGACTGCCCAGGGCACGCCGACTACGTGAAAAACATGATCACTGGTGCGGCGCAGATGGACGGCGCTATCCTGGTATGTGGTTCTACTGACGGCCCAATGCCTCAGACTCGTGAGCACATCCTGCTGTCTCGTCAGGTTGGTGTACCTTACATCGTTGTATTCCTGAACAAAGCAGACTTGCTGGCTGAAGACTGTGGCGGTGCAGACTCTGAAGAATACGCAGAGATGCTGGAACTGGTTGAAATGGAACTGCGTGACCTGCTGTCTGAATACGACTTCCCAGGTGACGACACGCCAATCATCCCAGGTTCTGCCCTGATGGCTCTGAACGGTGAAGACACTAACGAAATGGGTACTACCGCTGTTAAGAAGCTGGTAGAAGCGCTGGATTCTTACATTCCTGAGCCAGAGCGTGCGATCGACGGTGACTTCATTATGCCGATCGAAGACGTATTCTCGATTCAAGGCCGTGGTACTGTTGTTACCGGTCGTGTTGAGCGCGGTATCGTTAAGACTGGCGAAGAAATCGAAATCATCGGCATCAAAGAAACCACCAAGACTACTTGTACTGGTGTTGAGATGTTCCGCAAGATTCTGGACGAAGGCCGTGCAGGTGAGAACGTTGGTGTTCTGCTGCGTGGTACTAAGCGTGACGAAGTTGAGCGTGGTCAGGTTCTGGCGAAGCCAGGTTCTATCACTCCTCACACTAAGTTCGAATCTGAAGTATACGTGCTGGGCAAAGACGAAGGTGGCCGTCATACGCCATTCTTCAAAGGCTACCGTCCACAGTTCTACTTCCGTACCACTGACGTAACTGGCGCTGTTGAGCTGCCAGAAGGCGTTGAAATGGTAATGCCAGGTGACAACGTAGCTCTGAAAGTTGAGCTGATTGCACCTATCGCGATGGACGAAGGTCTGCGCTTCGCGATCCGTGAAGGTGGCCGTACCGTTGGTGCTGGTGTTGTTGCTAAGATCATCGAGTGATCTTTAACAGCGCAAGCATAAGAAAGAGATAGCTCTTTCTGACAGGAAAGCCTCGCCAGAAATGGTGGGGCTTTTTTGTTGTTTCAAGACTAAGGTTGACACTTTTTGTACAGCCGCATACAATTCGCGTCCCTTTTACTAGGGGAAACGCGAGCTCTAACTTTTACTTTTGGGGTTTGGTAATGCAAAACCAACGAATCCGTATCCGTTTGAAGGCATTCGACCATCGCCTGATCGATTCTTCGACTCAGGAAATTGTCGACACTGCCAAACGTACGGGCGCTCAGGTACGTGGTCCTATTCCACTGCCGACTCGTAAAGAGCGTTATACCGTTCTGGTCTCTCCGCACGTCAACAAAGACGCGCGCGATCAGTACGAAATCCGTACACACAAGCGCATGCTCGACATTGTTGAGCCAACTGAAAAAACAGTTGATGCGCTGATGAAGCTGGATCTGGCTGCCGGTGTGGAAGTTCAGATCAGTCTGGGTTAATCCGTAAGGAATTTCCCCTACACAGTGCTCTGTGTAACGCCCGTTGAACTGGGCGGCCATAGTGGGTTAAAGCCCCGTACACGAGAGGAAATACAAAATGGCAATTGGTATTGTCGGTAAAAAAGCGGGCATGACTCGTGTATTTACCGAAGAAGGTCAATCTGTCGCAGTAACTGTACTGGAAGTGGCACCTAACCGTGTTACTCAGGTTAAGACCGCCGACACTGACGGCTACAGTGCTCTTCAGGTTACTTATGGTGAGAAGAAAGCTTCTCGCGTCTCTAAGCCCGAAGCGGGTCACTTTGCGAAAGCCAGCGTTGAAGCTGGTCGCGGCTTGATCGAGTTTCGTACCGACGAAGCCCTGAATGTGGGTGACGAACTGACTGTAACCCAATTTGAAGCGGGTCAGTCTGTTGACGTTACTGGCATGACTAAGGGTAAAGGCTTCCAAGGCGGCGTTAAGCGTTGGAACTTCAGCACTCAAGATGCAACCCACGGCAACTCTTTGTCGCACCGTGCGCCTGGCTCTATTGGCCAGTGTCAGACCCCAGGTCGCGTATGGAAAGGCAAAAAGATGGCGGGTCACATGGGCGCAGAACAGCAGACTACGCAAAGTCTGGAAATCGTTCGCGTTGATGCAGAAAACAACTTGCTGCTGATTAAAGGTGCTGTTCCAGGTTCGACTGGTTCCGACGTCATTGTTAAACCAGCTGTTAAGGCTAAGGGGTAAGCAATGGAACTGAAAACTAACGCTGGTACAGCTGTTGCTGTGTCCGACGCCGCTTTCGGTCGTGAATTTAATGAAGCTCTGGTGCACCAGGTTGTTACTGCTTATTTGGCAGGTGCACGTCAGGGTACTAAAGCACAGAAAACTCGTTCTGAAGTTAGCGGTGGTGGTATCAAGCCATGGCGTCAGAAGGGTACCGGTCGTGCTCGTTCAGGTACTTCTAGCTCGCCAATCTGGCGCAGCGGTGGTGTGACCTTTGCTGCCAAACCTCGCAAGTTTGACCAGAAAGTAAACAAAAAGATGTATCGCGCTGCTATGCAGTCGATTCTGTCTGAGCTCGTTCGCCAAGAGCGTCTGGTGGTTGCGGATTCTTTCGCAGTAGAAAGCCATAAGACGAAAGAGTTCGTTGCCAAGCTGAAAGAACTGAAACTGGATAACGTATTGATCGTTGCCGGTGAAGTCGACGAAAAACTGTATCTGGCTGCTCGTAACGTTCCACACGTGGGTGTTACTGAAGCGTCTGCCATTGATCCGGTTAGCCTGATCGCCTTTGACAAAGTTCTGGTGACTGTAGACGCTCTGAAGAAGCTTGAGGAGACCTACGCATGAACCGTGAACGTATTTATCAGGTATTAGTTGCTCCTCACGTTTCTGAGAAAGCAACCGTGGTGGCTGAGAAAAACTCTCAGTACGTATTCCGTGTCGCACCCGATGCAACTAAGCCAGAAATCAAGAAGGCAGTTGAAGCGCTGTTCGAAGTCAAAGTTGACTCCGTACAGACCGTCAACATCAAAGGTAAAACCAAGCGTACTGCTCGCGGTATGGGCAAGCGCAACGACACGCGTAAAGCGTACGTTCGCCTGGCTGCGGGTCAAGACATCGACTTTGCAGACGCGGAATAAGGGAGCTTAAGTCATGGCATTGGTGAAAACTAAACCGACTTCTGCTGGCCGTCGCCATCTGGTTAAAGTCGTTAACGGTGACCTTCATAAAGGTAAACCGCACGCCGGTCTGGTAGAAAAGAAATCCAAGACGGGTGGCCGTAACAACAACGGTCGTATTACTACTCGTCATATCGGTGGTGGTCACAAGCATCATTACCGTGTGATCGATTTCAAACGTAACAAAGACGGCATTAATGCTGTTGTTGAGCGTCTGGAATACGATCCAAACCGCAGTGCGAACATTGCTCTGTTGAAGTACCTGGACGGTGAGCGTCGCTACATTCTCGCTCCTAAAGGTCTGAAAGCAGGTGACCAGGTTCTGTCTGGTGAAGAGGCCCCAATCAAGGTGGGCAGTGCAATGCCTCTGCGTAACATTCCAGTAGGTAGCGTTGTGCACAACGTTGAACTGAAGCCAGGTAAGGGCGGCCAGATCGCTCGTTCAGCTGGTGCTTCTGTTCAGTTGGTAGCACGTGACGGCGCGTACTGCACATTGCGTCTGCGCTCTGGCGAGATGCGTAAAGTGCTGAGCGAATGCCGCGCGACTCTGGGTGAAGTGGGTAACTCTGAGCACTCCCTGCGCGAGCTGGGTAAAGCTGGTGCATCACGCTGGCGCGGCATTCGTCCGACCGTTCGTGGTGTTGTTATGAACCCTGTTGACCACCCACACGGTGGTGGTGAGGGTCGTACTTCCGGTGGTCGTCATCCGGTTACCCCATGGGGTGTGCCGACTAAGGGTTACAAGACTCGTAAGAATAAGCGTACCGATAAGTTGATCGTACGTCGTCGTTCTGCGAAGTAATTAGAGAGGATTGAACTGTGCCACGTTCATTGAAAAAAGGTCCATTCATAGACCATCACTTGATGAAGAAGGTAGAGGCCGCTCTTGAGAAGAACGACAAGCGTCCGATCAAGACTTGGTCTCGCCGCTCCACAATCTTTCCAGATTTCGTGGGGCTGACGATTGCTGTACACAACGGTCGTCAACACGTGCCTGTTTTCGTAACTGAAGACATGGTTGGTCATAAACTCGGCGAATTCGCATTGACTCGTACTTATAAGGGTCATGTTGCGGATAAGAAAGCCAAACGCTAATAAGGGGTGAAGTATGTCTGAAGTAGCCGCCGTATTACGTGGTGCTCGCTTGTCTGCACAGAAAGCTCGCCTGGTTGCAGATCAAATCCGCGGTAAAAATGTTGCGGAAGCACTCGATATTCTGACGTTCAGCGGCAAGAAAGGCGCTGACATCATCAAGAAAGTGCTGGAATCTGCCATCGCCAACGCTGAGCACAATAACGGTGCTGATGTCGACGAACTGAATGTTTCTACTGTGTTCGTTGATGAAGGTATGACCATGAAGCGCATTCGCCCTCGTGCGAAAGGTCGCGCTGATCGTATCTTCAAGCGTACTTGTCACATCACTGTGAAAGTTTCAGAAAAATAGGAGTTGGTCAGATGGGTCAGAAAGTTCATCCAACCGGTATCCGTTTAGGTATCACCAAAGACCATAACTCGGTCTGGTATGCCGGTAAGGATAAGTACGCCGACAACCTGCTGACTGACATCGAGGTGCGTTCTTTAATCGAGAAGCGCCTGGAAAAAGCGTCTGTTAGCAAGGTCGTTATTGAGCGTCCAGCACAAAACGCCAAAGTGACTATTCACACTGCCCGTCCAGGCATTGTGATTGGTAAAAAAGGCGAGGATGTTGAGAAGCTGCGTAAAGACGTCAGCGACATGATGGGTATTCCGGTACACATCAACATTGAAGAAGTTCGTAAGCCGGATTTAGATGCCAAATTGGTAGCGCAAAGCGTTGCTAACCAATTGGAACGCCGTGTGATGTTCCGTCGTGCTATGAAGCGCGCCGTACAGAACGCCATGCGCGGTGGTGCCGAAGGTATCAAAATTCAAGTAGGTGGCCGTCTGGGTGGTGCTGAAATTGCTCGTACTGAATGGTATCGCGAAGGTCGTGTACCTCTGCACACATTGCGTGCAGACATCGACTACGCAACCTACGAAGCACACACTACCTATGGTGTGATTGGTGTGAAGGTCTGGATCTTCAAGGGCGAAATCCTGGGTGGTATTCAGGAAGTTCGTGACCGCGCCAAGAGCCAGGGCAAGAAAAAATCCGGTCGTTCGTAAGGGGAATTTGTAATGTTGTTACCAAAGCGTACGAAATTCCGTAAGGTACAGACCGGTCGTAACCGTGGTCTGGCGATCCGTGGCTCTAAAGTGAGCTTCGGTGAATACGGCCTGAAGGCAACTGGCCGTGGTCGTATGACTTCTCGTCAGATCGAGGCTGCTCGTCGTGCCATGACCCGTAAAATTAAGCGGGGCGGTAAAATTTGGATCCGTGTTTTCCCGGACAAGCCTATTACAGAAAAACCTCTTGAGGTTCGTATGGGTAAAGGTAAGGGTAACGTGGAATATTGGGTAGCTCAGATTCAGCCAGGCCGTGTGCTGTATGAGATGGAAGGTGTGTCAGAAGAACTGGCGCGTGAAGCCTTCGCTCTGGCTGCTGCGAAACTGCCTTTCAAAACTGAGTTTGTTAAACGGACGGTGCTGTGATGAAAGCAAGTGAGCTGAAAGAAAAATCAGTAGCTGAGCTGCAATCTCAGCTGGAAGAACTGCGCGGCGAACAGTTCAAACTGCGTATGCAGAAAGCGACTGGTCAACTGGGTCAGACTCATCTGATCACAGAAGCTCGTCGTGACATCGCTCGCGTTAAGACCGTCCTGGCACAAAAGGCAGGTGAATGAGCATGACTGAGAATACCAAAACAGTCCGTACCCTCAGCGGTCGTGTTGTCAGCAACAAGATGGACAAGTCCGTCACTGTACTGGTAGAGCGTTTTGTTAAGCATCCGATCTATAAAAAGTTCGTGAAGCGTTCTACCAAAGTAATGGCGCACGACGCTAATAACGAATGCCAAATTGGCGATATCGTTACAGTAAAAGAGTCGCGTCCTTTGTCTAAAAACAAGACATGGGCGCTGGTAAGTATCGACGAGCGCGCCGCCAAGGTCTAAGACCGGGCGCAGTTAGTTAGGAGCGAGATAGCATGATTCAAACTCAAACCATGCTTGACGTTGCCGACAACAGCGGCGCGAAGCGCGTTCAGTGCATCAAAGTACTGGGCGGCTCACATCGTCGCTATGCCGGCATCGGCGATTTAATCAAAGTGTCCGTTAAGGAAGCAATTCCTCGCGGTAAAGTTAAGAAAGGTCAGGTGATGACCGCAGTAGTTGTGCGTACCAAGAAAGGTGTACGCCGTCCAGACGGATCTATCATCCGTTTCGACGTCAACTCTGCCGTACTGTTGAACGCATCTAATGCGCCCATCGGTACTCGTATCTTTGGCCCTGTAACCCGTGAACTGCGCTCTGAGCAATTCATGAAGATCATTTCCCTGGCACCAGAAGTGCTTTAAGGGAGAAGGGGACACGGTATGTTAAAGATTCGCAAAAATGACGAAGTAGTTGTTATTGCTGGTAAAGACAAAGGCAAACGCGGTACTGTTCGCACCGTCGGTAACGATGGTCGCCTGGTTGTTTCCGGTATTAACATGGTGAAAAAACACCAGAAGCCAAACCCGTACCTTCAGCAGCCGGGCGGCATCGTTGAGAAAGAAGCTGGTATCCATGCTTCCAACGTGGCCATCTGGAATCCTAAGACTGAAAAAGCTGACCGCGTTGGCTTTAAAGTCGAAGGTGACACCAAGGTACGTATCTTCAAATCCACTGGCGATCAAATCGACGCCTGATAGGACTGGGTACTGCTATGTCACGTTTAGAAAAACTGTACAAAGAAGAAGTAGTAGCCAAGCTGAAAGAAGAGTTTGGTTACGAAAACATCATGCAGGTGCCAAAAATCACCAAAGTGACCCTGAACATGGGTGTTGGTGAAGCACTGGGTGATAAGAAATTGCTGGATAGCGCGGTGGCGGATATGGAAGCCATCGCAGGTCAGAAAGTCGTCGTTACTAAAGCACGCAAATCTGTTGCAGGCTTCAAAGTACGTGAAGGCTGGCCGATCGGCTGTAAAGTAACCCTGCGTCGCGATCGCATGTGGGAATTCATCGACCGTCTGGTTGATATTTCTCTGCCACGCGTACGTGACTTCCGTGGTATTAACCCGAAGTCATTCGACGGCCGCGGTAACTACAGCATGGGTGTGAAGGAACAGATCATCTTCCCGGAAATTGAATACGATAAAGTAGACAAGGTTCGCGGTATGGATATCACCATCACCACCACGGCAGAAACTAACGAAGAAGGCCGCGCTCTGCTGAAAGCGCTGCAGTTCCCGTTCCGTAACTAAGGAGACTGAGTCATGGCAAAAATCGGCATGAAGCAGCGTGAACTGAAGCGTGAGAAGCTGGTCGCTAAGTTCGGCGCTAAGCGTGAAGAACTAAAAGCCATCATCAAAAATCCAAACTCTTCTGACGAAGAGCGTTGGAATGCACAAATGGCCCTGCAAAAACTGCCTCGCGATTCTTCTGCGAGCCGTTTGCAGCGTCGTTGTCAGATGACTGGTCGCCCACACGGTGTTTACCGTAAGTTCAAGCTGTCACGTATTAAACTGCGTGAAGAAGGCATGAAGGGCAACGTGCCAGGTCTGAAAAAAGCTAGTTGGTAAGCAATTCCCGGTACGCAGCGTGATGTTTCATCGCGCTGTGTCGCCGGGGCGCTGTACAACCGAGGACTATTTAAATGAGTATGCAAGATACGTTGGCGGACATGTTTACCCGCATTCGTAACGCCCAGCAAGCGGGCCACGCGAATGTGAGCATGCCGTCATCAAAGATCAAGAAATCTGTTGCACAGGTTCTTGAAAATGAAGGTTACATTGGCGGTTTCTCTGTAGACGAAACTGTTAAGCCTACGCTGACCATCGACCTGAAGTACTACGAAGGTAAACCGGTAATCGAGCGCATTGAGCGTGTTAGCCGTCCTGGCCTGCGCCAGTACCGCGGTACTACCGAGCTGCCTAAAGTAGAGGCCGGTCTGGGTGTGGCGATTGTTTCCACTTCTAAAGGCGTTATGACTGATCGTGCTGCCCGTGCTGCGGGTGTTGGCGGTGAAGTCATTGCGACCGTATTCTAAGGAGTCGTCACAATGTCTCGCGTAGCAAAAGCTCCTGTCTCTATTCCTGCTGGCGTTGAAGTTAAGCTGGCAGAAGACAAGATCAGTGTTAAAGGTAAGCAGGGTCAACTGGACCTGGACGTACATTCTGCCGTGGCCATCAGCCAGGAAGAAAACGTACTGAAGTTTGCTCCAAAGAAACAAGACAAGCAGTCCATCGCGTTGGCCGGCACTTTCCGTGCACTGGTTAACAACATGGTGAAAGGCGTGTCTGAAGGCTTTGAGAAGAAACTGGTTCTGCAAGGTGTTGGTTACCGTGCCAAAGCATCCGGTAAGACCCTGAATCTGTCATTAGGCTTCTCCCATCCAGTGGATTACGAGCTGCCAGAAGGCGTGACTGCTGAAACGCCAAGCCAAACTGAAATCGTTATCAAAGGTATCGATAAGCAGCAGGTTGGTCAGGTAGCAGCCGAAATCCGTGGCTATCGTCCACCAGAGCCTTATAAAGGTAAGGGTGTACGTTATGCTGATGAGAATGTGCGTCGTAAAGAAGCCAAGAAAAAGTAAGGTCTAGGCCATGAATGAGAAGAAAAAAGCTCGTTTGCGCCGTGCCCAGAAAACACGGACAGTAATCCGTGATAAGGGTGCGGTTCGTCTGTGCGTCCACCGTACGCCCAGACACATATATGCTCAGATCATCTCTGCCAATGGCGCTAGTGTCTTGGCGACTGCTTCTACTGTTGAAGCCGATCTGCGCAGTGAAGTTACTGGTAACGTCAGTGCTGCGACCAAAGTGGGTCAGTTGATTGCTGAGCGCGCGAAAGCCGCTGGTATCACCAAAGTAGCGTTCGACCGTTCTGGTTTTAAATACCATGGTCGTGTTAAAGCCCTGGCTGACGCGGCTCGTGAAAGCGGCCTGGAATTCTAAGGGTAAAGATCATGGCAAATAATGAACGTGTAGAACGTAACGAAAGCGAACTGCAGGAAAAACTGGTTCAAGTGAACCGTGTTGCCAAAGTTGTAAAAGGTGGTCGTATCTTCGCCTTTACTGCTTTGACTGTTGTTGGCGATGGCGCTGGTCGTGTCGGTTTTGGTCGTGGTAAGAGCCGTGAGGTTCCAACCGCTATCCAAAAAGCGATGGAACAAGCTAAGCGCAATATGATTAATGTCCAGCTGGACGGCAGCACTTTGCAGTACGCTGTTAAGGCTCGTCATTCTGGCGCTCAAATCTACATGCAGCCAGCATCTGAAGGTACCGGTATTATTGCCGGTGGTGCGATGCGTGCCGTATTGGAGATGGTGGGTGTTAAAAACGTCTTGGCGAAATGCTATGGCTCTACTAACCCGGTAAACGTTGTACGCGCGACTGTTAAAGGTCTAGCGCAAATGCAATCTCCGGATCAAGTAGCGGCTAAGCGTGGCAAGACGGTCGAAGAGATTCTGGGGTAATTCGTTATGGCTAAGAAAACCGTAAAAGTCACCCAAACTCGTAGCACCATTGGCAAATTGCCAAAGCACCGCGAAACCATGAAAGGTTTGGGTCTGCGTCGTATTGGTCACACTGTTGAATTGGAAGATACACCTTCTGTTCGCGGCATGATCAACCAAGTTCAATACATGGTTAAGGTTGAAGGGGAGTAATATGCGTCTCAACGAATTGAGCCCAGCTCCTGGTTCTAAACCTGCTGCTAAGCGTGTTGGCCGTGGTATCGGTTCTGGTCTGGGTAAGACTGGTGGCCGTGGTCACAAAGGTCAAAAGTCTCGCTCAGGCGGTAAAGTAGCGCCAGGTTTTGAAGGCGGTCAGATGCCTATTCACCGTCGTCTGCCTAAGTTCGGCTTTAACTCTCGCAAAGCTCCACTGGTGGCCGAAATCCGCCTGAACGAGCTGGTGAAAGTTGAAGGTGACGTGGTGGATCTGGCTGCTCTTAAAGCGGCTGACATCATCGGTGAAAAGATCATCGAAGGTCGTGTGATCCTGTCCGGCGAAATCAACAAGGCTGTGACCGTAAAAGGTCTAAAAGTCACTAAAGGCGCTAAAGCTGCCATTGAAGCAGCGGGTGGAAAGGTCGAAGACTAATGGCTAGGCAAGGCTCACTACCGCAAGGGATGCAATCCGGGCTCGGAGAACTCTGGGCTCGTATTCGCTTTGTATTCCTGGCGATTGTTGTATATCGAATCGGTACTCACATTCCGGTACCCGGCATTAACCCAGAATCACTGGCGCGGCTGTTCGAGCAGAACCAGGGCACCATCCTGGAAATGTTCAACATGTTCTCTGGTGGTGCACTGGAGCGCATGAGTATCTTGGCATTGGGTATCATGCCGTACATTTCGGCATCGATTATCATGCAATTGCTGACGGCGGTGAGCCCGCAGCTCGAGCAGCTCAAGAAAGAAGGTGAAGCCGGTCGTCGCAAGATTACCCAGTACACGCGCTACGGCACGGTACTGTTGGCTACCATCCAGGCCTTCGGTGTATCCGCTGGCTTGGCAGGCCAGGGCGTTACCTTCTCTTCTGGCATCGATTTTTATATCGCCGCCATCCCGTCCTTTGTGGCCGGTGCGGTGTTTATGATGTGGCTGGGTGAGCAAGTAACCGAGCGTGGTATCGGCAATGGTATTTCCATTCTGATCTTCGCAGGTATTGTTGCTGGCTTACCAGGCGCGATTGGCCAGGCGTTTGAGTCTGCCCGTCAGGGTGATCTGCATATTCTGTTGTTGCTGGTGATTGCTGCTTTAGCAGTGTTGGTGATTGGCTTTGTGGTGTTTGTTGAGCGCGGTCAGCGTCGCATCACCATTAACTACGCCAAGCGTCAGCAAGGTCGTCAAATGATGGCCGCGCAAAGCAGTCATTTGCCGCTGAAGCTGAATATGGCCGGCGTGATTCCTGCGATCTTCGCGTCCTCACTGCTGTTGTTCCCGGCCTCTCTGGGCCAGTGGTTCGGCAAAGGTGAAGGCATGGAGTGGTTGCAGGACATCAGTATGGCGTTGGCACCGAATTCGCCGCTGTACATCGTGCTGTTTGCTGCTGGCATTATCTTCTTCTGCTATTTCTACACGGCGTTGATGTTTAACCCGCGTGACGTAGCCGAAAACCTGAAAAAGTCTGGCGCTTTCATTCCGGGGATTCGTCCGGGTATCCAGACCGCTAAGTACATCGATGGTGTGCTCGGTCGTCTGACCCTGTTTGGTTCGATCTACATTGCTGCTGTCTGTTTGCTGCCGCAATTTATGATTGTCGCTGCGGATGTGCCTTTCTATTTTGGCGGCACGTCGTTGTTGATCGTAGTGGTGGTGGTGATGGACTTTATGTCCCAGGTGCAATCTCACCTGATGTCACACCAGTACGAGTCAGTGATGAAAAAGTCGAACCTGAAGAATTTTGGCTCAGCTCGCTGAGCCAGATTTAGGAGAACGTCATGAAAGTACGTGCATCTGTTAAAAAAATCTGCCGTAACTGCAAAGTTATTCGTCGTAACGGCAGTGTGCGAGTGATCTGTACAGATCCTAAGCACAAGCAACGTCAGGGTTAATTTCCTGACAAGGTCGGGTGTAATGCTAATGGCGGCTTGATTTTTGATCATGCCGCCATTAGTATCTTGCGCCCTTTCATCAAGTAAAGTGTATTGGAGTTAGACATGGCCCGTATTGCCGGTGTCAACATTCCTGACAACAAGCATGCAGTTATTTCTCTGACCTATGTCTATGGCATTGGTAAGACAACTGCGAAAGAGATCTGTGCTGCGACCAGCATCGCTGAAGACACCAAGATCGGTGAGTTGAGCGAGGAGCAGTTGGATCAGATCCGTAATGAAGTAGGCAAGTTCACTGTTGAGGGTGACTTACGCCGCGAAGTACAAATGAACATCAAGCGTTTGATGGACATGGGTTGCTTCCGTGGTATTCGTCACCGTCGTAGCCTGCCTCTTCGCGGTCAGCGTACTAAAACAAATGCTCGTACCCGTAAGGGTCCGCGTAAGCCGATCCGTAAGTAATTCTTACGGTCGGACTTTTAGTGTAGCTGCATTCAGCTTGTTGCAGTGTTGATATTAAAAGCAGGATTTATCAAATGGCTAAGCCACAAAGATCAACCAAAAAGAAGGTTAAAAAGCAGGTCGTAGATGGGATTGCCCATATCCACGCCTCTTTTAACAACACCATCGTGACCATCACCGACCGCCAAGGCAATGCATTGTCTTGGGCAACTGCCGGTGGCTCTGGTTTCCGTGGTTCTCGTAAGAGCACTCCTTTTGCAGCGCAGGTTGCTGCAGAACGCGCCGGTGAGGCAGCGAAAGAGTACGGCCTGAAAAACCTGGACGTAGAAGTTAAAGGTCCTGGTCCTGGTCGTGAATCTGCCGTTCGTGCCCTGAACGCCTGTGGTTATAAGATCAGCAACATCACCGATGTTACGCCGATCCCACATAACGGCTGTCGTCCACCTAAGAAACGTCGCGTATAAGGAGGCAGATTAATGGCACGTTATATTGGTCCAAAATGTAAGCTGTCTCGTCGTGAAGGAACCGACCTGTTCCTGAAGAGCGGCATTCGAGCACTGGATTCCAAGTGTAAAGCAGAAACAAAACCAGGTGTTCATGGCGCTGGCCGTGGCCGTCTGTCTGACTACGGCCTGCAGCTGCGTGAAAAGCAGAAGGTTCGTCGTCTGTATGGCATCCTGGAAAAGCAATTCCGTGGCTACTACAAAGAAGCGGCGCGTCGTAAAGGTGCGACCGGTGAGGTACTGCTGCAATTGCTGGAATCTCGTCTGGATAATGTGGTGTACCGCATGGGCTTCGGCTCAACGCGTGCGGAAGCACGTCAGCTGGTGTCTCACAAAGCCATCACTGTAAACGGTAAGACGGTTAATGTTGCGTCTTACACCGTTAAAAGTGGTGATGTGGTTGCGATTCGCGAAAAATCTAAGTCTCAGGACCGTATCAAAACGGCACTGGAACTGTCCAGTCAGCGTCCTGACTGTGGCTGGGTTGACGTGAATGCCAGCAAGATGGAAGGAACGTTTAAAGCGGTTCCTGAGCGCGCTGATCTCCCTGCTGAGATCAACGAAAACCTGATCGTCGAACTTTACTCTAAGTAATAGAGGAATTTAAGGGGCAGCTATGCAGCGTGCAGTGAATGAATTTCTGACACCTCGTCATATTCAGGTAGATGAAGTAAGCACTACCCACGCCAAAGTGACTCTGGAGCCACTGGAGCGTGGTTTCGGGCACACATTGGGCAGTGCATTGCGTCGTATTTTGTTGTCGTCCATGCCGGGCGCAGCAATCGTTGAATGCGAAATCGACGGCGTTTTGCACGAGTACAGCACCATTGAAGGCGTGCAGGAAGATGTAATTGAAATCCTGCTGAACCTGAAGGGTGTGGCGGTCAAGTTGCATGAACGCGACGAGGCAACCCTGAGTCTGAACAAGGTGGGTCCTGGCGCGGTCACAGCTGCCGATATTCAACTGGATCATGGTGTTGAAGTCGCTAACCCGGATCACGTCATTGCTCACCTGAGTGAAGGCACAGATCTGAAAATGACTTTGAAAGTCGCTTCTGGTCGCGGTTATGAGACGGTTGAGTCTCGTAACCAAAACGATGAAGAGACAAAAGCCATTGGCAAACTCCAATTGGATGCCACTTACAGCCCGGTTAAGCGTGTTTCTTACAGCGTAGATTCTGCGCGTGTTGAGCAACGCACTGACCTGGACAAGTTGGTCATCGACTTGGAAACCAACGGTACTTTGGATCCAGAAGAAGCTATTCGTCGGTCTGCAACCATCTTGCAGCAGCAGTTGGCCGTATTCGTGAACCTGGAAAACGAAGAAGTTGTTGAACAGGCGCGTGAAGAAGAGGAAATTGATCCGATTCTGCTGCGTCCAGTTGACGACCTCGAGTTGACCGTACGTTCGGCTAACTGTCTGAAAGCAGAAAACATCTACTACATCGGTGACCTGATTCAGCGCACCGAAGTTGAACTGTTGAAGACACCTAATCTGGGTAAGAAGTCTCTGACTGAAATTAAAGACGTTCTTGCTTCCCGTGGCTTGTCGTTGGGTATGCACTTAGAGAACTGGCCACCAGCCAGTCTGCGTAACGACGACAAAGTGCTGGCGTAAGCAGCGTTCAGTTAGTAAGGAATTAAACCATGCGTCATCGTAAAAGTGGTCGCCACTTCAATCGTACCAGCGCTCACCGTCAAGCCATGTTTAAAAACATGGCCGTGAGCCTGTTCGAGCATGAAATCATTAAGACGACTCTGCCAAAAGCAAAAGAGTTGCGTCGCGTCGCTGAGCCACTGATCACTCTGGCTAAAGAGGATTCAGTTGCAAACCGTCGTTTGGCGTTTGCTCGTACTCGCAGCAAAGCAGCAGTTGGTAAATTGTTCACCGATTTGGGTCCTCGCTACCAGGAACGTCCGGGTGGTTACATCCGTATCCTGAAGTGCGGCTTCCGTGCTGGTGACAACGCGCCTATGGCTTATGTCGAGCTGGTTGACCGCCCTGTGGCGGTTGAAGAAGCCGACGTCGTTGAGACCGAAGGTGCAGCAGACGAGTAACATCGGCTGCTAATAAAGAACCGCTGCTTGTCAGCGGTTTTTTTATGCCTGCAAGAAATGCAATAACGCTGAAGGTCGAAGGGATGTCTACGGTGATGAGATGTGGGATCCCGCAGATGCGTACGGTGCTGCAGACGAGTAACATCGCTTGCTAGTAAAATGTTGCTGGTCAGTATACGAGTCTATGTTTGTGGTGGTGAAGTGAATGACTATGGATCACGTTACTATTCATGGTGATGAGTGGAAAAAAGAGGATGTTTCTGACTCAATCGAGTGGGCCAATACTCGTGTTTGGGTGCAACAACAGTGGTTTGCACCATCGCCCACTTGGGATCATGACCATTGCCAAATTTGCTGGTGGAAGCTTTTTAAATCTGCAGATCCACTGCATGGCGTAGGATATTACAATCAGAAAAATGACAATTGGATATGCTCCGAGTGCTTCTCACAATTTGTTCAGCGCTAGGAATGGTTGGATCTGGTAAGAAATTCAAATGTTAATTGCGCTTGTTGCTCTGCAACCAGTGAGTGCAGTTTCTAACACAAAAAAAGCCCCTGCGGGAGGGGCCTAAACGGGTCTATCAGAAGAGAAAATGGCTCATCCTTAAGCAACGATCATGAACATGGTCTCTCGCTGTCCGCTGACTAACGCAGTTACCATGTGCAAAATAATAGCCCGTGTCCACGTCAGTCAGGGCAAAGGGTCGTCAAGAAGTGCCAACCCTTAACGGTCTTCCTGTTACAGCCACACCAGGCTCAGTGTGGGCCAGAAAGTAATCACCAATACCGTTGCTAGCAAAATAAAGAAAAATGGCAATGTGGCTCGATACAAGGTCATTACCGGCTCATTGAAACGAAAGCTGGCAATGAACAGGTTCATGCCCACAGGTGGGGTAAAGTAGCCTAATTGCATATTGGCAAGGAACAAAATCCCTAAGTGCACAGGGTGAATACCGTATTCCATAGCAATCGGCAAAATGATGGGAATCATAATGACGATGGCGGAGAAGATATCCAGCATCATGCCCAGTACCAGCAAAAACAGGGTTAACAGCAACAAGAAGGTGATCGGGTCACTGATGTGCTGCTGAATAAAGGCAAATACTTGCTGGGGAATGCCCGCATCAATCATATAGTTTGTGGATGCTAGGGATACCGCCAGAATCAATAGAATGGCACCGACCAATTTCATCGAGTCGCGCATCACTACGGGCAGATGCTTCAAGCTGATCTCGCGGCGAATCACCACAGTCACAATTAGCACATACAGGGCGGTGATGGCGGCGGCCTCAGAGACGGCGAAGAAGCCGCCATAAATGCCACCCAACACGATAATCGGCAGCGGGATTTCCCAGCCACAGTCTTTGATTGCCGCCCAGGCTTCACGGCCATTAAACGGCGCATCATTGGCAGGCAGATGGCGTGATTGCCAGCCGCTGTACAGTGCCAATGCCAGCAGCATCAGACCGCCAGGCAACAAGCCTGCAAGAAATAAATCATCAATGCTCACCGGTGTGCCCAGCGACATCTGTTGGGCCACCACGCCGTACAAAATCAACGGCAATGAGGGGGCAAACAACAGGCCCAAGCTGCCTGAGGACGTCACTAAGCCGAGATTAAACTGACGTGGATAGCCCGCCTTTTGCAGTGCCGGTACCAGCAATGCTCCCAGCGCGACAATGGTCACTCCTGAAGCGCCAGTGAACGCGGTAAACAAAGCACAGACGGCGAGGGCGACAATGGCCAGCCCGCCCGGCAGCCAGCCCAGCAGGGCGTCGGTAATGCGTACCAGGCGCTGCGGCGCTTTGCTCTCACCTAATAAATAGCCAGCCAGGGTGAACAGTGGAATGGCAATCAATACCGGCATTTCGGCGACGCGATAAATCTCCACCGCCATGATCATCAGATCGACATCGGTCTGATAAAACCCCCACAGAGCGCTGGCGCCGATGACCGCAAATAGCGGTGCACCCGCTAGCGCCAGCAATAACAACAATAAAGGGACGAGTAGGCTCATGCCGTTTCCTCCGCATGGCGCAGAGATTGGCCAGCCTGCACCAGGAAGCGCAGCGCCATGACGGCAAAGCTGAACGGAATCACCAGCTGCATTGGCCAGGCCGGCAAACGGGCAAACGCCTGATCGCCATATTCGTAAGCGAGCTGAACGTACTCTTGGCTGTGCCAGGCGATAATGGCACACACGGCTGCGGCAAATAACGACGTGACAACGCGGCTAAGGCGTTGGAGCCAGGCGGCACCGAGTCGATTGATGAGATCAATGGCAATGTGTTCGCGGGTGCGGGTGGCTAACAAGGCGCCAAGCAGGCCTAACCACAACACCATCACACGCAGCAGGGGGGGAATCCAACCAATGCCACCGCCAAACAGTGTGCGAGCGAGAATATCAATCCCCGCCAGCAGCACCATGGCGAGCAATAAAGTAATCAGCACCGCATCTTCGATACGGTGCAGCCAGCGAATCAGTGTGCTCATTAGGGATTGGCGGCCGTTTGCTGACGTACCTGTTGCAGTAATTGCTGCAGTTGCTGGTACTCGTCAACTGGGTACACGGCTTCTTTCGCCAGTTCACTCAGAGTGCGTTTGGCCAGTTGATACCAAGCTTGCTTATCTTCAGCGGACAGTTCTACAAACTGCATGCCATTCTGAGCCAGTGCTGCGCGCGCTTTGGCTTCGTTTTGCTCATTTTGCTGATCCATATTGGCAAATGCCTGAGCCATCACGCTGCGAACCACGGCTTGGTCGTCCGCGTTAATTTTGTCGAACGCTTTGGCATCAACCACCAGGGTGCCCATCAAAAAGGTTAGTGGGAAATCCGTGGTATGAGTCAACTTGGTGTGCCACTGCAAGGCAATCGCAGACGTCATGTTGGCAGCGATGGTATCCACCAAACCCGTTTGCAGACTGGTGTAAACATCTGATACTGGCAGAGCTATGGGCTGCACGTCGCCGTTTTCAAAGGTGGTTTTGCTGATGATGTCGCCTTCTGGCACCCACACTTTTTGTTGGCGCACGTCTTCTGAGGTGTGCAACGGCTGGTCCGACATCAAGTAGGCGAAGCCACCCTCTGACAGGCCCAAAAGCACAAAGCCCTTCTTCTCCAGCGCTTTGGCAATGATGGGATCAAACTCCTCACGTACCGCACGAACTTCTTCTAAGTTGCGGAAGGTGAACGGCAGGCTGTAAAGCTGGGTTTCTTTGGTGATGCTGGCCAATGCGCCAGCCGCGATTGCACCGCCTTGCAGTTGGCGAATACGGATCTTGCGCAACACGCTTTTGTCACTGCCTTGCACGCCACCCGGGAAGTATTTGATTTTCACCCGGCCTTGGGTTTGCTGCTTGATGTCTTTGGCGGCGGCACGCATTTCTTTCATCCAGCTGGTGCCATCCGGCGCCAACGTGGCAATCTTCAACGTGGTTGCCTGAACGCTCAGCGGCAGGGCAAGCAAGACGGACATTAGAGCAATGAATCGAATCATGGAAGTCACTCGAAATAGTCGGCCGAGGAGGCGAGCAGTTGCTCTGCCTGACGCTGGGCCAGTCGGTTAATCAGGGTAAGTCCCTCTGCTTTGGGATCGGCCGCTGTTACTTCCCTGAGCAGCCGGTCATGAAGGTCCTGTTTGAACATCAAACGGGCGTATTGTTTCGCGTACAGCACTTTCGCCATCAAATGGCGACCTTCCGTTAGCTGTAGGGCTTGTTCGAAGTGTTGGCGTCCAACCTCGGGCTTACCCCCCAACGTCGGCGGCAGCTGGGTTTGCAACACGCCCAAATAGACTTGCACGGTGGCGTTGTCGTAGGCCGGGTCGTAGTCAGCTACCCAGTGCATCAACGCTTTAACCTTGCTGATCTGGGCGATGGCATTCCAATCGTCGCTGTTGGCTTGAATCCAGCCTGCCCAAGCGGCGGCAAAGGCATACCAGACATCCAGGTCGTCTTCGTCGTAGTCATCAAGCAGCGCTACTTGCAGGTCGTCTAACGGGCCATCCACCAATTGGCAGGCGTCGCTGTCGTATTCACACAAAGCGCGGCGCGCATAGTTCATGGCTTTGTCAGCCATCAGTTTTGCTTGTTCGGGATCGCGTGAAAAAACGCCAGCGTAGGCACCGTATAAGCGAGCGCCGGCGAGCAAGTAGTCTTCGTCATCCGGGTAAGTCAGGATGAGTGCATCCAACAGCAGTAAGTAAGCCGGGGCTCCAGCAGCCACCACCTCTGGGCTGTCCTGGTTCATCATCGAACGAGACAAGTTATTAGGCAGGTGCCCAACAGAGCAGGCAGTTAGTAGGCTGACTGCAATTAGGCTGAGGAATGCTTTCATAATGGATGCTCAGTCACAAAGAGCGCGGATTGTACACCGTTTGACTTTGCCGTTTCATTAACGCCGGTGGTAATCAAAGGTGACTCAAGCGTCCGGTCATGTCCGTGACTGGGCGCAGGCAGCCTAGATCGTGGCAATGGCGCTATAGGCTGGTGAGTAGAACAGCCTGTTCAGGCGCCTGTATCGAGTAGTCCACGCCAAGACTCACCAATATATCTCGGCTGGTTTGATTGGCGCTGTACTCAGCCAATGTGCGTTTTGCCATAAAGCGAGCGATGTCCTGCATGGATTTCACCAATGCATAATCGGCAGCGCTGCTGCTCAGCTGGTCGATAAAGCGGTAATCCAAGCGCACGTAGTCCACCGGCAATTGCTTGAGGGCGACAAAAGCCGATTGCCCTGTGCCAAAGTCGCCCAAGCCAAAGCGGTAGCCGAGCTTGCGCAATTGGTGCATCTGCTCTGCAGCTTCAGCAAGGTCATCCAGCCGGTCGGTGTCGCTCAGTTCAAAGCACAGTTGCTGCACTGGTAACATATCGTCGTAGGCTTGTCGCAAGAGACTGTTGGTGTCGCTGTGCAGCAGCAGCTCTCCAGAGCAGGGAATGACCAAGCGGATGCCGTCTGGCCGGCTATTGTCTAACCAGGCCAACACTTGCTGCAGCTGCCATTGTTCCAGTGCCAGTGGTCGCCGGCTGGCGTAGCCACAGTGCAACGCCTCAGCGGGTGGATGTTGCAGGCCTTGGCCGCTGCTTAGACCCGTCAGTAGCATAAAGTGATGGGTGTCGTCGCCATGGTCCTGCAGGCGATCAACCGGCAGGGCCAACAGCGCACGTTGTTGAGCGGTGCTCATCAGTTGCTGATACCAGCCCTCCAGCGGTTCGTGCGGTTGCTGCGACGATTGTGATGGCTGCGATTGTCCAGCCTGGTACCAGACCAGTGTGGCGCCGCCTTGATCCTTGGCTGTGCTGCAAGCATTTTGCGCCTGCTCCAGCAGTGCCGCAGCGTCCTCTTGTTCGCTCAGTGAGGTGGCCCCCATGCTGACATTGACTCGCAAGCTATGGCCGTCCACTTTAATGGCGACGGCGTGCAGCGCTTGCTGTAAGTCGTGAAGTTGTTGCTGCACATCTGCCTCTTCATCGGGCGCCAGCAGCAAGGCAAACTCGTTGCTACCACTGCGGGCAATCATGGCATCTGGGCAGCGGTCCTCGAGCACGGTGGCCAATGCCTGTAAGCAGGTGTCGCCGCCAGCCAGGCCATGCTGGCGATTGATGTCGCGAAAGCCATCGACATCGAGCAGGCACAGCAGCAGCGGCTGTGACGTTCGCACCGCTTGCTCAAACTGGGCTTCCAGTAGGCGTACAAAATGCGCGCGATTGATGAGACCGGTTAAGTCGTCTTGATTGGCTTGGTCGGAAAGCTCTCGATATATCTGCTCGACGAGTTTGTCGATGCTTTGATCGACGGCACTTTCTTGCTGCTCGTATAGGCGTTTGACCAGGTCATCATCGAAGGCTCGCGCCAGCTCTGCCAGCGTAAAGTCGATCACCTTCATGCCGCTGTGATTGACGCAGGCGAACTTGGAGGCGTCAGCAGCGACCCAAGCAATCGAAATCGCTTGGTCGGACTCGGTCATTAGCAGCCAGTCTCCCACCTGCAAATTGCGGGCTTTGCGCAGCCCTCGACCATCCGGTGCTGGCTCATCTTCGTGGATAATAAAGTCAGGCAGATCAATGGTGGCACGCATTTGTCCTTGTGCTAGGTGCTCTTCTGCGGCTTGCAGGATTTCTTGCTGCCATTGCTGGTGATGCGGCTGGCGACCATTCATTTGGTCCAGTTCATAGCGCGCCAAGTCCATCATTGGGCGAAAGCGTTCTAGCAGCTCTTGGCGGCCTGCATTTTGGCGGCTGAACAACACCAGCACTTGGCGATAAAGCTTCACTGCGCCTTGAAAGCGCTTACTGTCTTGACCTTCACGCACCAAAAGCAAACTCAGTAGGGGTTGCCAGCCCTGCTGTAGCCATTCCACCACGCAATGCGGCAGAGTGCGCCCCGCCATATCTTTGCCCAGCAATTGTTCGATGTGACGGCGTGACTGCTGCAGCTTGTGCTCGCCTTCTGCAGCCTGAGCAACGCGCTCGGTGTTTTGGCGAGCTTTGCGTTCTGCTTGGCTCACCAGCTCTTCTAACTGCTCTAACAGGTGTTCAAAGGCCGGCGTGTCTTGCCCGTCGTGCGTCTCCAGTTGGGCGAGCAAAGACTCAATGCGCTGTCCGAGTTGTTGCTGGCCGCTGGTCGTTAGCTGGCCCAGGCGTGCTAGCTGGTTGAGTACTTGGCGTCCGGGATGTTGTGGATTAAATAAAACGCTGGCGTCGTCCAGCATCAGCCGCAGCACTGGCCAGCCAACCGTTTCAATATGAGGCTTAACAAAGTCCGCGATTTGAGTAGATTGCAGCAATTGCTGGGTAACACTTTGCAGGGTATCGATGGCATCACGCGAGCTTTCCGGCAGCGCTGTTTGATACTGTGCCAGTTGCTGCTCGACCTGTGCCAGTATGTTGCCGTTCCCCAGTTTGCTTTGTTGGGCGACCTGCAATAATGCATCTTCAACCGCTTGTTGAGGGGCTATGGGCTGCTGAGCTGTCTCTGTGTCCGCTGGGGCGGCGGTGTTTTGGCGTTGTTGGCGCAGTTGCAGCAAAGACTGGATATTGGCGTAGGCCTGGCGGGCTTGCTGCTGGTGTTGCTGAAAGCTTTGCACGTGGCGAGGCTCAGTGTTCAGCTCGGTGTCACCATTGTTTGCGGCGGAGCTCTGGGCTTCTGGCAGAGGCACAGCTGATTCAGGACGTTGCTCGGCGCGCGCAACGGCAACTTCGGCGGGGCGAGGTTTGCGGTAGCGAAACGTCATGGGGATTTGAATATCCCGGCACAGTTGCTCGTAGGTATGCTGCATCAGTTGCGCGGCCAATTGTTCAAACAATTCGAATGCCAAGGTGCGCGCCGCTGCTGGCAGTCGTAATGCCTCAAGCGCATCACCAAAGGCCTCGGTCAGGGTGTTGGCACCAATCGGATTGAAGCAATCATCAATGCTGTCTGCTGTCGACAGCGTGTCGAGTATTTGCCGTAGTTCAAAGCTCTGCTGGCTCAGGCGCGATTGCAGGTGAGAAGCGGTCACTTTCGATAGCAGCCAATCCTCAAACTCGGTTTGTTGCACCAACGACAGCTGCCAGTCGCCATCTTGGGCGTCGCTTTGACCGGCGCGCATTAACCTGGGCTTGCCTGCTAGCCAGAGCTGCAGCTGCTGCTGCAGTCTGTGTTTGAACTGGTCGCAGAAGGCGCCGGCGCGCTGCTTGACGTATTTTTCCAGTCGCAACCAATCTTGTTGCTCGGCGGTAGAGCGGGCGACGTTTGCTTGGTCGAACAGCACTTCTAAATAATCTGGCAGCCAGCGCTTGATCAAGCGATCGGCAAACTCAGTGGCGTCGCGGCTAAAGCGCTGCCGATGCTGTTGACGTTGCTCAGGGTTCAAACCACCGCTGGCACGGTGTTGTTGATTCGACTCTTGCAGTTGCAGAAATACGCGGTCGTCTGGGTTATGTACTTTGAGGCCGACTTCTTGGCCGCGCTGAAATATCCACTCAACTTCTAACTGGGTGCTGCCGTCATCCAATTGCAAAACCAAGGTGTGTAGGGTGCCGGGTTGCAATTGCAGCGTATGGGGCCAAGAGAGCTTCATGCCAGAGTGAGAGTAATCCACCACAGTACAGTCGTACTGTTGGCCATCTGCAGCGTGCAGTCGGGCACTAAACTGGCTACTAAAGCGTGGGTGGTGTCGTAACTCGGCTGCCATGAGAGGTCATCTCCGTGATTATATAGGTGCCCTGATATGGGGTTCTTGCAGTATAGGTCGGCGGTGCATCGGTGCCGCTGGCTGGCAAAAATCGGGCAGATTGTCAGCTGCTATAAGCCCCAATTAGTGGCAAGCGACATCCTCTGACGGAGCAACCGGCTTTAGGCAACGGCCCGCGGCTTGGTGTTTATCAAGCCATGCGTTGTACTGACTCACATCGGCCTTGCTCCAATAGCAAATCAAGATTACTGTATTCTCAAATGGTTATATTTCGAGGAAGAGTTTTATGGCACTAACAAAAGAAGATCTGTTGACCACTGCGCAGTCATCGGTGAACCCAATCAGTGCTGACGAAGCAGAGCAGCTGCTGAGCCAAGGGTCTGTGGTGCTGGATGTGCGCGAGCCGGCCGAGTACGACATGGGGCACCTTCCTGGTGCGGTAAACGTACCTCGAGGCTTACTCGAATTTATGGTCGGGCAACATCCTGCTTTATCGGACCCCCAAGCAACGCTGTTGCTGTACTGCAAAAACGGTGGCCGCAGCACGCTGGCGGCTCATACGCTCAAGCAAATGGGATTTGATCACGTCCGTATGTTAACCGGGGGCTTTGATGGCTGGGCCGGTGACGTTCACCGTGTTGAAGTTGATGCCAATGTTTATCAGTGAGTAGGGCTATGAAACGCTGGATGACAATTTCGGCATGCGCGCTGGTGCTCGCCTCGCTTCGCAGCGGTGCCATGGCCTCAGAGTCAGATGCATCTGAGCTTTTGCAACAAGCACGGCTAACGGCTCAGCAATTTGGCAAAGCATTAAAGCAAACGTTAACCCGCAGTCTGCAAAACGACGGGCCGGTGGCGGCCATCGAAGTGTGCAACACCCAAGCCCCAGCCATTGCTGCGCAACTGAGCAACGATGGTTGGCAGGTGGGGCGGGTTTCTCACCGCTATCGCAACCCAAGCAACGCTCCAGGTGCTTGGGAGCAGCAAACATTAGAGCTGTTTGAGCAGCAGCTGGCGGCTGGCAAGGATCCGGCTACGCTTGAGCGCAGCTTCCAGCAGGCGGGAACGTTTCGCTATATGAAAGCGATTCCAACCGGTGCCGTTTGCCTCGCCTGCCATGGAGCGCAACTGAGCGAACCCGTTCAAGCGGCAATCCATCGTTTGTATCCTGATGATCGGGCAACAGGCTTTGACGTTGGTCAGCTGCGCGGTGCGTTTTCACTGACAAAAACACTGACACCATCGCCCTAAGCACTGACTAGGCGATGCTCGAGAATGGAGGTCGTATGGAACACAGTATCGATCTGCTTTGGCAGCGCCAGGGCGAGTTTTCACACCAAGGCTTTGAGCGTCGCCACCAGCTGCAGTTTCAACCACAAGTCGGTTTACCAGCCGGTGGTGCTGGCAATGACTTTGGCGCCGATCCTGAGCAAATGCTGGCGGCTGCAATGGCCAGTTGTCACATGCAAACCTTTTTGGCGCTGGCTGCTAAAAAGCGTTTGCAGGTCGAGCGCTATCAGGACCGAGCCGTGGCCACTTTGGCTCAGCGCGACGATGGCAAACTCTTTGTCGAACGCATTCGTTTGACGCCTCAGGTGCAGTTTGTAGGAGATAGCCAGCCCGATGCCGATGCCATTCGCGCCATGCATGAAAAAGCCCATCAGCATTGCTTTATTGCCAATAGCGTTAGCTGCGATGTGGATATCCAACTCGCTTGATCAAGGTCGGGCGAGGGTGAAGGTGAGTGCGCTATGATTAGCCCCAATGAACTGGGGCTTTCTTTTGCATGATCATTAATCTTTCTAAAGTCGTTGGCTTATCTGGCGTTGATGACAGCGAAAACCCACGCGCCAAACGTCTTGGGCGCATGGTTGAATGGCCAATGATACTCATCGCCTTTTGGATCGTATTTGAATGGTATTTAGAGGCACGGGCTGAGCAACCTTTGCCCTACACCCAGTTTACCGACTGGCTACTGTGGGGGTTCTTTTTATTAGAGACGCTCATTCTTACTTGGGCGGTTGATGATAAAGCCCGCTACCTGCGCAATAACTGGAGCAATCTGGTGATTATTATCGCGGGTATGCCGCTGTTGTGGCAGGCCTATCCGCATGCCGGTGGACTGCGAGCTCTGCGCTTGTTGGCCATGTTCACCATGCTGATGAACATGTCTGGCACCTTTCAAAAAATAATGGGCCGCAATCATTTAGGGCCGACGCTGATGGTGAGCTTTATCATCATCGTTATCGCTGGCACCTTAATGGCGGTGATTGATCCCAATGTGAAAACACCTCTGGACGGTATTTGGTGGGCATGGGTCACGGTCACCACGGTAGGCTATGGCGATATTGTTCCAGCCAGTACCGCCGGGCGGTTATTTGGCTCGGTGCTGATCCTGATGGGCATTGGCTTGTTCGCCATGCTAACGGCAAGTTTTTCGGCCTTTTTTATGCAACAGGAGGAAGAAGATTGGCGTGCTGAAGAGCGGGCAGAAGAACAGGATCAAACCCAGCAGCTGCGACACCTAGAGCAGCGCATGCAGCGGCTGGAAGAAAAAATCGATCGTTTGCTTGATAAACACTAGCCGAACGTCAATTTAGTGGTGCAATTGGTCGACTTTGCTGGCGCAATGAATGCACAGCTCTGCATAAGGCACAGCATTTAAGCGGCGTTCATCAATGCCTTCACCACAATGCTCGCACACCCCGTAATGGCCGTTATCGATGCGCTGTAGGGCTTTATCAATCAAGGCGATTTCGTGCCTTGACTCCAGGCTAATGGCCGATAAAACTTCATCGTTTTCGCGCTCTACCGCCTGTTCGGCAAAATCGGATGACAGGGGCTCGTCGCGGTGGCTGGCATCGCGCTCGGTTTTGTCGGCGCGCACGGCTAATTGTTGTCGGCGTTCAAGTAGCTGCTGACGAATGGCCTCATTGCTCATAATGGTTATCCTATTGGCCAGAGAATGGAGCTCGCCATCATGGCGGGCCTTGCTGACTCTGATCATAGACAATCCTGTCAGCGGCTTACTTGATGCACATCAGTGACTGGGTCAGGGCAGTAGTTCAAGCGCTAGGGTGACGAAGTCTTGAGACGTGACAATGCCCAGCAAGTGGCCATCGCCATCGACCACCAGTAAGCAGCCGCGTTTTTTAAAACTGCGCAGTGTTTCGCCGGCATCTCGCAGTGGGGTGTGCGGTTGCACCTGGTTGACCTCAGGGTTCATACAATCACCGACCCGAGTTTTGGCGAGATACATGCCCAAGTTATGAGCACCAAACTTATCTGTGATGCGAAAGGCTTCGGCTAAAAACTCCTTCTGGGTGACAACGCCACACAGCTTGCTGTCAGCGTCGATCACTGGAATGTGACGAACCTGACGCTCTGCCATGAGTTTTTCAGCATCTTGCAGGGTGCTATCGGGTGTCAGAGTGATGGGGTCTGGGGTCATGATATCGCTGACCAGTTTCATGCAATGCTCTCCGGCAAAGGTTTAGCGGATGGTTGTATTTCCGCTTCTATCAGCACTGCATCGGCTGATACAAAGCGGCCATGTCGTTTGATAAGTAAAGCAGGAAAACACTGGGCTGCTATGGTTGTGTATCATCAAGCCGGCACAGGGCACTGGGAGCGACCGATACCATGAGTATTACCCATCATATTCGCAATTATTATGAACAGCTGGTGGCCGATGAAATCCTACAGCGCGTGGGCTCCAGCAAACACAGTGATAGCGACTACATGGCGGATGTCGCCTGCGTAGCACTAAACCATTTGCCACCAAGATACATTCGCTACGAAGTGGATATGGCCTTTTACATGTCACCCGACGAGTTAAAAGATATTCAGGAGCGAGTTAATCAAGCGGTGACCCATGCGTTAGCCTTCGTTAAAAAGCATAAACGTGACCAGCTAGATAGCTGACGTAGCGTAAAAAAAACGTCAGGCAGTTGCATCACTTGCCCGGTTTCGCAGACACTTCAACCGGGATATTGGCCGGATACGGACTATGCACGTTTTACTCGTAGATGATGATCAAGAATTGTGCGCGCTGATGAAGCGTTATTTAGAGCGCGAACTGTTTCAAGTCAGTGTGGTACACACCGCAGAAGAAGGTCTGCAAGAGAGCTTGTCAGGTAAATACCAGGCAGTGGTGCTCGACATCATGCTGCCTGGTGGTAATGGTCTCGATATTCTGCGCCGCATTCGCCAACGCAGTGAGCTGCCGGTGTTGATGCTGACCGCAAAGGGCGAAGAAATGGATCGCATTGAGGGCTTAGAAATCGGTGCCGATGATTATTTGCCTAAGCCATGTAATCCGCGTGAAGTCTCTGCTCGGTTGCGCTCGGTGTTGCGTCGAGGCCGTCCAGTGGATGTCGCTAGCTCGAAAGTTGAGTTGGATGATCTAACCATCGACTTTGATCAGCACACCGTGCTGCGCAATGGCGAAGAAATTGAGCTGACCGTTACCGAATTTAATATCCTCAATATCTTGGCGCGTGATGCCGGCAAAGTGGTGGAAAAAAATCGCTTGGCCGAGCAAAGCATGCAGCGTTCGTTAACACTGTTTGACCGTAGTTTGGATATGCACCTCAGCAACCTGCGCAAAAAGCTGGGCACTAATCGCGAAGGCAAGCAGCGCATCAAAACCGTTCGCGGTGTTGGGTATCAGTACCAGCCTGAGCAATAGCTTGTGCGTGGCGTTTTTGTTCGCATTTATTTGGCTTTCTTGCTGACCAGCCTAGTGGCTGCCGCCGTCACATTGGTGTTGGCGGCTTACTATCGCCACTGGTCGAACGATTCCGTTAATTTAATTGCACCTACTGGCGGTTATATTTCAGCAGCCGAGCTGATCTTGCAGCGCGGGGGAGAGCCCCTGTTGTTGGAGTGGCTGTTGACCTTCGAACGCCACCCCAGTGTGAATGCTTATGTGTTTGATGATCGTGGCCTCAGCTTGCTGCCGCAGGTTCCAAACTCGGTGGTGGAATATGCATACTCATCGCAAAACTATCAGGCGTTAGTCGACCCGTTAGGGCGCACAGAAATCCTAGTTAAAGCGCCGATTATGGCCCACAACGGCCGCATCTATTTGCTGGTGGTCGAGTTTATTCACCCGCTGGCGGTGTTTAACTTTCCGGAATACCTTGCTTGGGGGTTTGTTGCTGCCATTTTGCTGTTTGCCATTCTGGGAGGGCTGCTTTCCCGGTATTTGACACGACCTTTGGTCGATTTGCAGCGCTACGTTCAAGCGCTGGGGCGCGGCAACTTCCATTTGACCTTGCCCTCCAAGTTGATTCGTCGTGGTGATGAAGTCGGTGCCTTAAGTCGCGAGTTTGATGCCATGGCGACTCGTCTCGCACGGGTGTTAGATGATCAGAAGCAGTTGATTCGTGATGTGTCCCACGAGCTACGCTCCCCTCTGGCGCGTTCTGCTGTAGCGTTGGAGTTGGCGCGACTGGATGCCTGTGAGGAGCAGGAAGACGCGCTTAATCGCATTGAGCAAGAAAACCAGCGCTTGAATGAGCTGATCGGCGATCTGCTAGGCATGGCGCGGTTGGAGGTCGACCAGAATCTGGATCACTGGCAGCGATTGGACATGAGCGATTTGGTGGATGAAATTGTCAGCGATGCGCGTTTTGAGCATCCCGATGGTCAACTGGCTTGGCAGCCACCACCGATGGCGCTGACGGTTGAAGCCGATCCGGCGTTAATTCGCGCCGCCGCTGAAAACCTGATTCGCAATGCTTTGTTGCACACCCACGAGGGGACCGCGGTGACAGTCACCGTCGAAGCCATTGAACACCAGGTGCGTGTCTGTGTGCGAGATCGCGGGCCGGGGGTGCCAGAGTCCATTTTGCCGGATTTGGTCAGGCCATTTGTGCGCAATGAAGATGCTCGAGAGCGCAGCACCGAACAATTAGGACGTGGCCATCGCGGTTTTGGCCTGGGGTTGGCGATTGCTCACCGGGTTGCGCTTCATCATGGCGGTGAGCTGGTGCTGAGTAACCATCCAGATGGCGGTTTGCAGGCCTGTTTGATGCTGCCGATGGCCGGTGTCGGTTGAGACCTTTACTTGGCGTTTACTGCCCAGGGGTTCGCTGGCTGGGCCGGCGACGATAAACTATGATACTGAACATAACCTTAACGGGATTTCGATGAGTCCCAATGGAATGTAACGTGCGCCAATTTCTGTTCTTCAGTTTGATGCTGGCCTCTGCAACGGCCGCTGCCGACACCCCGCATAGCGGTGCCGATAGTACGCGCCTGTTTGACCCGGCCGCTCCAGACCCGCGTGGAGGTCTGTCACTTGAGTGGAACAATGCCCGGCCAGAGCAGCGCCAGGCGCTGGATGACTTTTACCGCTCGTTACAGTCTCATCGCATGCAAGACCCCGATCTCTATGACGACCGAGTCGAGAATTTGCAACAGCTGCGCAGCATGTCGAGCGAGCAGCGCACACGGATGTTTAAAAACTTCGTTAAACAACAAGCAGAGCAATAAGCGCCTCCCTTTCTCCCTCGCGCTACGGCAGTTCGGCCATAGACAGCTTGCTTCTGCTCGCTAGAGTGATCGACTTGGTTATTGGTCGGAGCACTGCATGCAAACCCGAATCACCGAACTCTTCGGCATCGAACACCCCATTGTTCTCCCCGGTATGAGCTGGATTTCAACGCCTGAGCTGGTAGCTGCAGTTGCCAATGCTGGCGGCTTGGGCATCTTGGCCAGTGGCCCACTCACGCCTGAGCAAACGCGTCAGGCGATTGCTCGCATTCGTGAGCTAACGGATAAGCCATTTGGCATTGGTGTTACTTTGTTGATGCCCGGGGCCAAAGAGAACGCTGAAATCGCTCTGCAGGAGCAGGTGCCGGTAATTAACTTTTCTCTAGGCAAAGGCGATTGGCTGATTGAGCGAGCGCATGCTTATGGCGGTAAGGTCATCGCCACCGTGGTGAGCGAAAAGCATGCACGCTCGGCGCAAGCCATCGGTGCGGATGCATTGATGGTCACGGGTCATGAAGCAGCGGCTCACGGTGGCGATGTGACATCGCTGGTGTTGGTGCCGGCGATTGCCGCCAAGGTATCGATACCTGTCATTGCTACGGGTGGCTTTGCTGATGGTCGTGGTTTGCTGGCGGCGCTGTCACTGGGCGCTGAGGGCATTGCCATGGGGTCGCGCCTGGCGACCAGCCAAGAAAGCCCATTGCATGATCAAACCAAAGCCGCGGTGGTGGCACGCAGTGAGCAAGACACGATTTACTCGCGCAACTTTGATGGCATTCCCGCACGTGTTATGCGCACCCGGCGCTCTATTAAGGAAACGCGACGGCCAATGAACTTTTTTATCGCCAGTTGGCAGGCCATGCGTGCCGCCAAAATGGTGCAGCAGCCAGTGTGGAAAATACTGCTGGGCATGTTAGCGATGGTTGATAAGGTCAAACTGCTGGCCTATTTCGGTGCCAGTGTGCCCAAGCTTAAAGCGGCGACGGAGCAAGGTGACTTGGACTACGGCGTACAGTTTATCGGTCAGACTCAAGGGCTGATCGAGGACATGCCGACGGTGGCTGATATCCTGCAGCGCACGGTGGCGGACGCTGAGGCCATTCACCGCCAACAGGCGCAGTTATTTCGTTAACGGCCCAGTGCTGTCATAAAAGACAAGACTTTTTGGCAAGATTGTCCTGATATTTCCTACAAGGTGGCGCAAGCGGCTGGCTATGGTCGTAATCGCGCCACCGGTTCGCGGTCTGGTGGTTCCAATAACAATAACCATGGAATCCAGCCTATGAACGTCAAAACGCTCATCGCATTTATCAGCGTGCTGCTGTTTCACTCTACCTTGTGGGCCATGTCGAAAGCGCCCGCAGAGCAAGGTTACACAGCGACGCGCCACCCCATTGTGCTTACCCACGGACTGTACGGTTTTGACAGCTTGCTGGGCATTGATTATTGGTACAAGGTACCGGAAACCCTACGTGAGGGTGGGGCGGAAGTTTTTGTTACTCAGGTGTCTAACTCAAACTCGCCGCAAATTCGGGGCGAGCAATTGATTCCCCAAATTGAAGAAATCCTGGCCATTACCGGAGCCGATAAAGTTAACCTGATCGGTCATAGTCATGGCGGCCCAACAACACGTTACGTGGCGTCTGTACGCCCAGACTTAGTTGCATCCGTGACCGCCATCGCAGGAGTTAATAAAGGCACCCCCGTTGCCGAAGCACTGCATAATTGGAGCGAAGGCTCAGATGCCTTTGCCGGCTTGATCTCAACCCTTGGCAACAGCCTGGCGAAAGTCATCGATTTGTTATCGGGTGGCGGGCAACCACAAGACATTCTGGCGTCGATGCAATCCATGACATTTGATGAAACAGCACGCTTTAATCAGCAACATCCGGGGGGTATTCCTCGCACTGAATGCGGTGAAGGCGATTATGAACACAATGGCGTACGTTATTACTCTTGGAGCGGTGCTAAGCCGCTCACCAATGTGCTCGACCCCTTGGACTTACTCACGGGCACCACGCGTTTGTTCTTCCCGGCGGGGGAGAAAAATGATGGCTTGGTGGGCAGCTGTGCCAGTCGCTTGGGCATGTTGATTCGTGATGATTTTCGCATGAATCACTTGGACGAGGTCAATATGACGCTGGGATTGCACGATTTAACCGAAACCGACCCGCTGACCGTTTTCCGTACCCACGCTAATCGTTTGCAGCAAGCCGGGTTATAACATGACCGTGCGGCAGGGAATGTGGTTTGTGCTGTTGCTGGCCTTGGTGACTTGGTCGTTGGGGCAGTGGCGCAGTATTGATGTGCAGCAGTTGCCCGCCACGTCAGCTGGGCCAGCCCAGGCCAGTTGGCAGGATGCCGATGCTGTGCAGCAAGCCTATGAAGCGCGTCAGCAGCTGCATAGGCTCAACACCTTTCGTGCCGCCAGCGTGGACGGCGAGCTAGTGCTGGATGAGCATCAACGCTTGATCATCAATCGCGATGTGCGTCATTGGTTTGATTCGCATTTATCGGCGTTAGGCGAGATCAGCTTGGAGGCCATTCACAACCTGATGCTGCAGCAAATTGCAGCACTGCCACAGCCCGGTCAGGGGCAGGCGAAACGGTTGCTGCAACGCTATCTCGATTATCGTGCCGCCCTGGCGCAGTTTGATCAGCTGCAGCAGCGCCAACTCAACAACTCAGATACCAGCCTAGCGCTGCTGGCGCAGCGCTTGGAGTGGCAGCAGCGCCTACGTCGCCAATATTTTGCCCCAGCCACGGTGGCTGCCTTTTTTGCTGAAGACGAGGTACTGGATCGCTATCAGCTCAAGCGTCTTCAGCTGTTAGCAGCGAACGAGCCACCGATGGCCTTGCACCATGAGCTGCCTGCAGAGTTGGCGGCGAAGCGTCAGCGCAGTCAGTTGGTATTGCAGCATCGGCGCCAACAGCAGTCTCTCATGCAGGACGGCGTTTCAGATGAGGATTTGTATCGCTGGCGCCAGCAACAATACGGCGATGATGCCGCCTTGCGCTTGCAGCGGCTGGATCAGCGTCAACAGCAGTGGCAGCAGCGATTGCATGGCTTGGTGCAATATCAACAATCCTTGCAGCGCAGCGGTGTCAGCGCCGAGGAGCAACAGCAACTGTTGCAGAGCTATCAGCAGCAGCACTTCAATGCCAGCGAGCAGAAGCGCTTGCCCGCGGCGCTGGCGTTGCTAGCGGAGTAAGCTTCGTAGCTGTGAATATATGGCTGGCGCACTGACCAGCAAATGCTCCCCACACAGCTCCGGGTTGCCTGCAGGCGGCTCGATGTAATGTCCCGCTTTGGCACCGGCTTCTATGGCGATCAGGCGCGCAGCGGCAAAGTCCCAAGGCTTCACGCTTTCGTAATAGCCATCGAGGCGGCCACAGGCGACCCAGCAAATATCCAGCGCGGCAGAACCCAAGCGCCGAATGTCGGCACAGTGACTCAATATCTGCTGTAAACGTGCCACCAAGGTTGGAACATCATCTTTGTGATAGGGAAACCCTGTGGCAATGATTGCACGCCGCAGATCATCGGTTGCAGCGCATTGAATGCGCTCGCGATTTAGCCAAGCGCCACGCCCGGCTTGCGCGGCAAAGGTTTCTTGCAAAAAGGGGTTATGCACCACCCCTAGCACGGCGTTGCCGTGATGGTACAAAGCAATCGACACCGCCACTTGCGGATGGCCGTGGGCATAATTGACCGTGCCATCAATGGGGTCAATCACCCACAAAAACTCATGCTCAGTGGTCGCACTGGGAGCCAATTCTTCCGACAAAATAGCATGGCTGGGAAAGCTGTTACTGAGAGCCGCGTGAATCATGCCATCGGCTGCGACATCCGCCTGGGTCACCAGCTCAGTTTGGTGCTTGTAGTTGCAGTTCAGGTGATGACGCTCGCGGCGAATCAGTTCGCCAGCTTGTTGCGCCAGGGCGATGATCCAGTCGAGGGAGGGTAGAGACATGGTAGCGCTCCAAATAAAAAGTCGCGCTATGGTACTGGGCCAGGCCTGTCGCGGCACTGCACCAGATCATATTAAAGAACCTTTGAATCACTCGGCTGAGGGCACGGAGTTAACCGTGGGTAGCGCTTTCTGGGTAGCTTAAGAACTGCTGCTCAAATGCATGTTTATCGATCGGACGACTGAAATAGTAACCCTGGTAGCTATCGCAGTTCAGCTGTTGCAGTAGCTGCAGCTGCTCAGCCGTTTCAACGCCTTCTGCCACTACTTTAAGGCGCAATGTCTGAGACATCGCCAAAATGGCCCTGACAATGGCTTCGTCATCGGCGTCTTGGGTGATGTCCATAATGAAAGCCCGATCAATTTTGAGCTTGCTGATAGGAAACTGCTTCAAGTAGCTCAGCGACGAGTAGCCCGTGCCAAAGTCATCCATGGCAAAGCTAATACCATGAGCATGGATGTTGGCTAGCCATTCAATGTTTTGCTGCACATTGTCCATCAGCAGGCTTTCGGTAATTTCCAGCTCCAGCTGTTCGGCGGGTAGGCCGGTCTGCTGAAGAATGTCCCTGACTCTGAGCACAAAACTGTCGCACAGCTGACGCACCGAGACATTAACCGATACGGTCAATGGCTGGTTGAGTTGCTGGTTCCAGCGACGAAACGTCGAGCACGCCTCATACAATGCCCAGTCGCCAATTTCAGTGATCAGTCCGGTGTCTTCGGCGACGGGGATGAAATCTGCCGGAGATATAATGCCGGCATCTGGATGGCGCCAGCGAATAAGCGCTTCGGCGCCGAGTAAACGGTTGGTGTGGGTACACACTTGCGGCTGATAATAAAGCTCAAACTCCTGTGCCTGAATGGCGCGGCGCAGCTCGTTTTCTAAGGTCAAACGCGAGTTAACGCGCTGGTTCATTTCATCGGTATAAAACTGGAAAGTATTGCCGCCCTGGCTTTTGGCTTGATACATGGCGGTATCGGCGTTGCGCATCAATACAAACGCTTCGCTGGAGTCTTCCGGGAACAAACTAATCCCGATCGAGCAGGTGGTGGTGAGCTTAAATTGCTCAATGCGGTAGGTGTCACACAGTGCCTTGATTAGACGTTGGGCGAGGCGCTCGATGTCAGCGCGACTGCGGCCATCCGTCATCATGATCATAAATTCATCACCGCCCAAACGTGCCAGTGGGTAGTGCTCTGGAATAAGCCGACGCAAGCGTTGTGCGACTTCACGCAGTAGCTGATCCCCAAACTGGTGGCCGAGTGAATCATTGATGGTTTTAAAGCGATCAAGATCAATAAACAGCAGCGCCATCAGCCGCTGGCGGTTGCTTTGGTGACGGGTGTAGCTGATCAACTCGTCATTAAACCAGTAGCGATTGCCCAGCTCGGTCAGAGGATCGCGCGTGGCCAAGTAGTGAATATGCTGCTGTGATAACGTCTGGTCGGTGATATCCACCAGAAAACCTTCGGCTTCGTACTCGTTATCGCCGCGCAAATGCACGCTGCCACGATCCAATATCCAGCGCAGCTCTTGCTCACCGCTGTTTAGGCGGTACACCACCTCGTAGGGCTGTTGCGTATTCTTATGCTGTTCCATTTGGCTCAGGTAGGTTTCCTGGTCCTCGCTGGCGATCAGGCTGAGCAAGGAGTTTTGGCGCTCCAGTCGCAGTTGCAGCTCGCGTCCGAGCACGGAGTTTTGGTCATGGGTGATATGCAGCAACTCCAGGCTGGGGAGTCGGGCACGATAGACGCAGCCCTGCAGTGTGCGCGCTAGCAAAGCTGTTTCATCTTCGAGCAGCTGGTTGCGTTGTTGCAGGTCGTGATGCTGCAGATTGTGATGGTGTAACCAGTTGCGTTGCATGCGCAACACCGCCGCCAGCATTGCCATCAGTATTAGCCAGCCGGCAATCAACGGCATGACGTAACGTAAATAGCGACCGGTTGCTCGATGCAAAGGCGATTCCAGCATCAAGACGGCATCGAGGTCTGGCATAAACTGCAAGAGATGATAGTAGTCGCTGCTGACTTGGCTTCTGTCCGGTTTCAGACGCAACGGCGAGCGCTTGATGCTTTGCTCCAGTGCCTGCTGCAGGCTGATGGCCACGGGCTCGCCCAGCAGGGACTGATATTGATCCAAACGCCCCGGGCTGATCATCAGCAATACGCCATCAGCGCGCAGCAGCTCAAACTCCAAACTTTGAATCGCAGCCGTATTGCTGCTCTCTGTGATTGAGGGGTAGTGCGCCGTGAAAGCGCATAGGTAACCTTGGCTGCGTTGCCACAGCTGCTGGCGGCAGATGGCGATATGTGGCTGGCCAGCAATGGCGTAATTGCCGCCGAAGACGCTGTCGGAGTGATTCTTTAGATACTTCAGGTCGGCTTCATTGAGGCTACTAGGCGCTTCGTCGATATGCCCTAGGCTGGCGGCCTGAGCCAGGCGAAGGCCGCTGGGGCGATAGATGGCTAGATAATCAAAGGGCAGAGATAAATCCGCAAACGTTTGTGTGAGACTGGCGCTGAGTTGCTCCGATTTTCGCTGCGTTAGGGTTTGGCCGCTGTTGATCAAGGCTTGGTCGATGCGTTGATGAAACTGCTCCAGGCGCGTACGTGCAGGAGCCAGGTGAACCTTCATCTCCTGGAACACCTGCTCTTGAGTGACCAGCCAGAAGTGCACGCACAGCGCCACAACCACCAAACTGATGGTCAGTGAGGCGGCGAGCAGGCCAAACTTGAAGCGGCGCTCTAACAGTGGCGCCGGTAAGCGGGTGTGATTGTCCATAACTCCCCGAATACACGCGTAACTCAGGGAGTCTAGTTGTTGAAGGCCGAAGTGTGGCCTGTGTTTTCAAGGCATCAGGAAAACTACTGATTACTGAGCCAATAGCGAATCTTAGCGCTGACCATATCCGACATTTGTGGCTGCGCTTTGGCGGTAGGATGAATGCCATCGGCTTGCATCATTTGCGGCTGGGTGGCGATGCCTTCGAGCAAGAAGGGAACCAGCAAGGTATCGTGGGCGTCGGAGACTTGCTGGAAGACGTTGGCAAAAGCTTGCGTATAAGCCGCGCCATAATTGGGCGGGATCTGCATGCCAAGCAACAGCACATCGGCACCGGCCTGCTGGCTTTGCTCGACCATGGCGCTGAGGTTGTTGCGAATCACCTGGATGGGCGTGCCGCGTAAGGCATCATTGCCACCTAGCTCAATGACCACCAGCTGCGGCTGATGCTGCTGCAACAATGCCGGTAAGCGGTTGCGGCCGCCGGCGGTGGTATCGCCACTGATGCTGGCGTTGATCAATTGCACCTCAGGGTGTTGTTGCTGCAGCGAGCTTTGTGCCAAAGCGACCCAGCCCTGTTGCACCGGCAGGCCGAATCCGGCACTAATGCTGTCACCGATGACTAACACGGTGGCCGCATGGGCGTTGCCCACTGTGAACAAAGCCATTAACCAGAGAGCCCTTATGAGCGTCAGTCTTGCCACTAATGTCACTACAGCATCCTCACTTCTAATTCGTGCGGTCGAAAAACAGGTACAGGCCGGTAGTCAGCCGTTGGCCATCTTGAAGGGCGTTGATATCGATATCAAGCCGGGTGAATCTGTCGCCATCATAGGTGCCTCCGGCAGTGGTAAGTCGACCCTGCTGGGTATTATGGCAGGCCTGGATGCCCCCACCGCGGGTGAAATTCACTTACTCGGACAACGCATTGATCAGCTCGATGAGGACCAACGCGCTGCGGTACGTGCCCAAGGTGCAGGCTTTGTGTTTCAGAATTTTCAGTTGCTGCCTGGCTTGACGGCACTGGAAAACGTCATGCTGGCACTGGAAATTCGCACCCATGAGCAACCCAGGCAAGAGGCCACGCGCTTACTGGAAGCCGTCGGCTTAGGTCACCGTATGACCCATTACCCGACTCAGCTCTCTGGTGGCGAGCAGCAGCGCGTGGCGCTGGCACGAGCGTTTGCTGGTGAGCCGCAGATTTTGTTTGCCGATGAGCCCACCGGCAATCTCGACCGTGACACCGGCGCCCAGGTAGAAAAACTGCTGTTCGATATGAACGCCGAGCGCGGCACCACCTTGGTGTTGGTCACCCACGACCCACAGCTGGCACAGCGCTGCCAGCGTCAATTGCGTATGACCGATGGCCAGCTGGAGGAGTTGCTATGAAACCCCATGCCATACCGCTTAGCCGGTTGTGGGCGTTGGCCAGTCGCTTGCTGTGGCGCGAGGCGCGCTCAGGCGAGCTGACCCTCATTCTGGTGGCGCTGATGATTGCGGTGACTTCAACCACCGCGATTGCGCTGCTCAGTTCACGCTTGGAGCAAGCCATGCAAGCGCGTTCCAACGACTTGCTCGGTGCTGATTTGCGTGTGCGCTCAACCACCGAGTTACCGCCCCAATGGCTGCAGCAGGCCGAGGAGCTGAGCCTGCAATACAGCCAGACGGTGACCTTTCCCAGCGTGGTGTTGAACGGCGATGACATGGCGTTGGCTGCGATCAAAGTTGTCGATGAGTTTTACCCGCTGCGCGGGCGCTTAACCACCGCCGATCAGGCCTTTGGTACACCGCGTGAACGTAAAATGGGCCCGCCACCCGGTGAGGCTTGGGTGGAGTCGCGATTGTTGGCGCTGCTCAATGCCAAGGTGGGTGATCGCATTGAAATGGGCAGCACCAAACTGTTGGTATCGGCCGTGATTGTCGAAGAAAGCGATCGCGGCGGTAATTTTTATACCCTGTCGCCACGGCTGATGATGAACCGCGCGGATTTGGCCGACGCCAAAGTGCTGGGGCCGGGCGCACGGGTGCGCTATCGCCTGCTGTTGGGTGGTGAAGAGGCCGCTTTGCAGCAGTTTCGCCAGCAGGTCGAGCTGGGCGCCAATCAGCGCTTTGAATCTCTTGATGACAGCAATCAGGCTATGTCGCGGGCCTTGAGCCGGGCAAAGCAGTATTTAGGCTTGGCCGCCTTGCTGGCGGTGGTGCTGGCCTCGGTGGCGGTAGCCATATCAGCGCAGCGCTACGCTCAGCGTCATTTTGATATCAGCGCTTTGATGCGCACTTTTGGTCTGGCGCGTGGGCAAGTGTTTCAGCTGTACGCAGCGCAACTGCTGTTATTGGCGCTGGCGGCCACGCTCGCCGGCATGGGCCTGGCACTGGGGTTACAACAGGCGCTGTTGAGTATTCTCGCTGAAGTGTTGCCGGAGCAGCTGCCCGAGGCCCATTGGAGCGCTTGGCTGCTGGGTGCGAGTAGCGGTGCCGTGACACTGCTCGGTTTTGGTTTGCCGTATTTATTGCCCTTGGCGCGTGTCAGCCCGCTGCGAGTATTGCGCCGTGACTTGGTGCCCGTGCCGCTGTCCGGCTGGCTGGTGATTGCATTGGCGCTGGCGGCGCTGACCGCACTGTTGTGGTTGTTTACCCAAGATCCGGCGCTCAGCGTTGGGGTCATGTTGGGTGGCTCTTTGGTAGTGCTGGTGTTGCTGTTGTTGTTGCAGGGGCTGATCAGTTTGACCCAAGGGTGGCTACAGGGGCGCGAGTTGCCGTTAGTGGTGCGCTTTGCCTGGCAACACTTGAGCCGCCATCGACGCCAAACGGCGGGGCAGATCCTGGCATTCTCGCTGACCTTAATGGTGATGGTGGTCATCGGCGCTGTGCGCAATGACTTGCTGGCCGACTGGCAGGCCAGCTTGCCCGACGATGCGCCCAATGTGTTTGCCATCAATATTCAGCAGTACGAAGCTGAGCCTTTTGTGGCAGCACTGGAGCAGGCGGGCTACCACCACGAACGCTTGTATCCGATGGTGCCGGGCCGTTTGCTGGCCATCAATGGCACCGATGTGCAAACCCTAGAGGTAGCGGACGACCCAGCCATTAACCGCGATCTAGCGCTGACCGCCGACAGCCAACTGCCAGATTCCAATCGCCTGATCGAAGGCAGCTGGGAGGCACTGCAACAGGGGAAGGGGCAAGTCTCTATTGAAGAGCGCTTGGCTGGCCGACTCGGTGTTGAGCTGGGCGACACTCTCAGCTTTCGCGCCGGTGGCGTGGATTTTGACGCTACGATCAGCAGCATTCGTGAGGTCGATTGGGGCTCTTTGAGCCCGAACTTCTACATGATGTTCTCGCCGGATGTACTGGAGGCTATGCCGCGCAGTTACCTCACCAGTTTTTACGTGCCAGAAGGCGAGAGCGAGGCGCTGACCGAGTTGATTCGCCAGTTCCCATCGGTGACTTTGCTGGATATGCAGTTTTTACTCGGGCAAATACAAACCTTGTTGCAGCAGGTGACGCTGGCGGTGGAGTTGATTTTGGCTTTTGTACTGGTGGCAGCAGTGTTGGTGCTGGTGGCAGCCTTGATTGCCAGCCTCAGTGAGCGCTTGCGTGAAGGTGCCATGCTGCGCACCTTAGGGGGCAGCTCGGCGCTGATTCGGCGCTCGCAAATGGTCGAGTTCAGCCTGCTGGCGGTGCTCGCCAGTGGCCTGGCATTGCTGGGCGGCGAGGCCATTGTGCTGGGCATTTATCAAGGCGTGCTGGACATCCCTTACCAGAGCTTGGGCTGGGTGTGGTTATGGCTGCCGCCAGCGACTGTGGTGGTGCTGGTATTGTTGGGCTTGTGGCTGATGCGCCGTGCGGTCTCAGTGTCGCCATTGGGCGTGCTTCGCTCGCTAGAATAGTTATACTGTAACGTTTTCTAAGGAGCGTTAGATGGCTCGAGTGCGCACACACTTGATTACAGGCTTTTTGGGCGTTGGCAAAACCACCGCCATCTTGCACTTGCTGCGGCATAAGCCGGCGGGCGAAAAGTGGGCGGTGCTGGTCAATGAGTTTGGTGAAGTCGGGGTCGATGGCGCCATTCTAGAAAGCCAGGGTGCCGTAGTGCGCGAAGTGCCAGGCGGCTGTCTGTGCTGTGTGTCGGGTTTGCCTTTTCAAATGGGGCTGAACTGGTTGATCAGTCGCGAGCAGCCCGATGTTTTGCTGATTGAGCCAACCGGGCTTGGGCATCCGCGCCAGGTATTGGAAACCTTGCGCAATGAGCATTATCAAGACGTTTTGCAGCTCGGGGCGCACGTGTGCTTGGTGGACCCGCGGCATTTGTCGCAGCCGCGCTACCTGGGGCATGAGGCCTTTATCGATCAGCTGCAGCTGGCGGATGTTTTGGTGGCCAATAAAACCGACTTGGCCAGCGCGCAGGATCAACAAGTGTTCAACGACTTTGTCGCAAAGGCACAGCCGGCCAAGTCAGCCTCCGCTTGGCTGACCCAGGGAGAGCTACAGCCGGAGTTACTGAATGTGGCTGCCGATACCACGCGCTTAGCCATTCATCCTCACGCCCACGAACATGAGCAGCCGCAAGCCGCCAGTGCGCCCATGACATTGGCCTCAAACGAGCCCTGGCGACGCTTTAGCAATCACGGCCAGGGGCACTTTTCCGTGGGATGGCTGTTTGCTCAGCAACACGTGTTTGCCTTGCAAGCCGTGCGCGACTGGATGGCAGGCTTAGAGGTGGTGCGTTTGAAAGCGCTACTGCTTACGGATCAAGGCCCCATGGTGTTTAACCTGCGCGATGGCATCGCCAGTGAAGTGCCCACTCGGCCACTGGATGAAAGCCGGCTAGAAATCATTACCGAACAGCCGTTAGATGAAGACCTTCTGGAGCAGCAGTTGTTAGCACTGCGCATTGCGGGTGAGTCGCTGTAGGTTCGGTGGAATGAGTGGCCAGCGCAACACAGCGTTGGCTTGCAGCGTTTCAGTCGGCTTGTCATGCTGCTGCCATCATTAGGGAGACAAGCATGCAATATTGCCCGCAATGCCGCTCAGATCTTGAGCCCAAAACCATCGATGAATTTCAGCGCCTCGCCTGCAGCGCCGATTGTGGCTATGTGTTTTGGAATAACCCCACGCCCGTAGTGGCAGTCATCGCCGAAACACCGCAGGGCGTAGTATTAGCCCACAACAAAGCATGGCCAGCAGGGCGCTTCAGCGTTATTACCGGCTTTTTGGAGCGTGGTGAGCATCCGCATGATTGTGCGGTACGCGAAACGGCAGAAGAGCTGGGGCTCAAGGCGCAGCAGGTGAACTTTGTTGGCTTTGAAGTCTTCGACGGCCAGGGCATCAGTGGTGCGGTGTTTAACCAGTTGATTATTGGCTTTCACATCTATGCTGAGGGCAGCGTCGTGCTCGATCAGCAAGAGCTCGACGATTACAAACTCATCCCGTTGGATAAACTGCAGGGCTGGCAGTCGGCCACCGGCCGTTTGGTAGAGCAATGGCTACAGCAGCGGGCTGAGCAGCGCAGCTGAACAGGAGGTCTGTATGGCGTATCAAAGTATCAACCCGGCCACTGGCGAGTGTGAGTGGCAGCAAGACTATTTAACCGAGCAGGCGTTAGAGGCGCGGTTGCAAAAATTACCCGCTGCCAATCAAGCCTGGGCGCATTTGGGCATCGCTCAGCGTGGTCGGCACCTGCGTAGTGTGGCGCAGCAATTGCGCCAGCAGCAGCCTCAGTTGGCCGCCATAATGACGGCAGAAATGGGCAAGTTAACGGCGGAAGCCGAAACAGAAATCGAAAAGTCCGCTCGCGTCTGTGAGTTTTACGCCGAGCAAGCCGCCAGCATGTTGGCACCGGAGCCATTAGACGCCAGCCCCAGCGATGCGCAATTACAGTTTGAGCCGATTGGCACCGTGCTGGCGATCATGCCGTGGAACTTTCCCCTGTGGCAGGTGATGCGCTGTGCGGCGCCTACCTTGATGGCGGGCAATACCTTGGCGTTGAAGCACGCCGAAAATGTACCGCGCTGTGCCCAGTTAATCGAAGACTGCTTTAACGCCGCAGGCGTGCCTGAGGCGGTGTTCAGCAATCTGTTTATCGACAACGACACCTGTGCTGAGGTCATCGCCGATGAGCGCATCGCCGCTGTCACCTTAACCGGCAGCGAGCGTGCCGGGCGCTCGGTTGCGGCCAGTGCTGGCAGGGCACTGAAGAAAAGCGTGCTGGAGCTGGGTGGCTCGGATGCGTTTGTAGTGCTGGATGGTGCGGATATCGAGCAAGCCGCCGCGGCTGCCGTTAAATCCCGCTTTATGAACGCCGGCCAGGTCTGCATCGCGGCGAAGCGCTTTATTTTGCATCCCGCCATTGCCGACGATTTTATCGAGCACTTTGTTGCCAAAGCCCGCATCTTGCAGCTGGCGCCGATGGCGCGCCAGGATTTACGTCAGCAGCTACAGCAGCAGGTCGAGGCCAGCCTCTCTGCAGGTGCACAGTTGTTGCTGGGTGGGCAGCCGGGCAGTGGCTATGCCGATTATCCGCCAACCGTACTCGATCAGGTGCCTGCAGGGTGCCCGGCTTATCAGGAGGAGTTGTTTGGCCCAGTGGCGGCCATGATTCGTGCCCAAGACGATCAAGATGCCGTGCGCATCGCCAACGCCACCCGGTTTGGCCTAGGCGCCAGTATTTGGGGGCCAGAGCAAGAAGCTCGTGCTCAGGCACAGCATATTGAAGCCGGCTGCGTGGTGGTCAATGGCATGGTGCGCAGCGATCAGCGCTTGCCGTTTGGTGGTACCAAGCAATCTGGCTATGGCCGTGAGCTGGCGCAATACGGGATGCGCGAGTTTACCAACCTCAAAACCCTGGTGATCGACCGTTAACGAGGAAGCTCGCAGCGGCGAAAAAGACAGGAGCAAAGCGATCACTCCACTGTGACTGTGACGGCTGTTCCCCTATAGTGGCGCGGTTCAACTGTGGCAGAGGTATACAGTGGAGAAATCAACGGCAAAACATACCCTGGTAGAAGACATCACCGCCATGATCACAGGCAGTTTGTTTGTGGTTTTGGGGCTGGTGTTTTTTAAAGCCGGGGGTTTTCTGACCGGTGGCATCGTTGGCTTATCGCTGGTGCTGTCCAAGCTGCTAACGAGTGTTAGTTTTGGTCAGATTTTGTTCATCATCAATATGCCCTTTTACTGGCTGGCGTTTAAACGCATGGGCAAGCGCTTCACCTTAAACACCTTTATCGGCGTGGCGACGGTCTCGTTGTTGAGTGACTACTCGCACCTGGTGATTCGTTTGGAGCATGTCGAGCCGGTATTGGCGGCCGTGATGGGCGGCTTTTTGGTCGGCATGGGCATGTTGGTGTTGTTCCGCCATAACGCCAGTTTGGGCGGTTTAGGGATATTGTGCCTGTTCCTGCAGGAGCGCTATGGCTGGAACGCCGGACGCCTGCAAATGGGCTTTGATGCCTGCATTGTTGGCGTCGGCTTCTTTTTGGTGTCGCCTTGGGTGTTGGCATTATCGGTATTGGGCGCCATGTCCGTGAATATCATCATCGCCATGAACCACAAACCGGGCCGCTATAATATTTCCTAACGGTCGTTAGTTTGGCGGTTGCTAGGTATACAGTGGCTAGGCGCAGTCCGCCAGCTGCAGCTCCTGCTGCAGTTGGTTGATCCACTCGCTGATGCGTTGGTCGCTCAACTCCATTTGCTGGTCTTCATCCAGCCCCAAGCCAACAAAGTGCTTGCCGTCTTCGGTGAGTGCTTTGGAGACTTCAAAGTCGAAACCTGCCGTGGCGTAGTGGCCAATAATGGTGGCACCGCGATCGCGCACAGCGTCGTGCAGCATGCCCAGCGCATCGAGAAAGTAGTGGCCATAGCCAAACTGATCGCCCAAGCCATAGAGGGCAACGATTTTGCCGGCAAAGCTCATGTCTTCTAGGATGGGCCAAAAATCTTCCCAGTCTGCTTGTAAACCGCCGAAGTCCCAAGTGGGAATGCCGAGTATCAAAATGTTGTAGCGGCTGAGCTCTTCTGGCGAACAGCTGGCGATGTCATGCACATCAACCACGGCCCAATCGATGCGCTCTTGCAGTTTGTAAGCAACTTCTTCGGTGTTGCCGGTATCGGTGCCGTACACCAGTCCGATGCGGTACATGGCCTTCCCCTAAGCTATTAACGTGGTGAGAAAAATGCGTCCCTGCACACCCTCAGTCCCATTCGGTTAGCGTTACACCAAGTGGCGTGAAATCACGGCAAAGTCACGCAATATCACGTGCAAGCGTTGGCCGCAGCGTGGATCTTGCTGGCCGCGCGGTAAGTGGCGTAAGGCAAAAAAAGGTTGGTAAAGGGCCTCTAAACAGGCGCGCCGCCAGGCATTGCTGGCGTGTAGGTTGAGGCCGGTATCGCGCAGGGTGCGATAAACACGGTGCAGCCAGCTTTCTTGCAATGCCCACAGTTGCTTTTGGCCTGCGTTACAGGCCAGCTCTAAGCCGGCATCCAAGTACTGCTCGAGCCAGCTCACTTGCGGTTGCTCACCGCGATAGTCGCGGATGGACTGCTCTAATGCTTCAAAGCGTTGGCGCGGGTCTGGAGTAGGCTCAAGCGTCGCCGCGGTGGGCTCTGGTGTGTGCGCTTGAGTGGTGGCCGGAAAGGTCAGAATTTGAGCTGAAGCCATAATGGTATCTCCCTGTGCATGGAAATACCATATTGAGAATCATTATCGTTTGCAACAAAAAAATCTATCAGGGTACCGCTGAATCATTCTGCACAGTTCTGCACTCGCCCTAGGGGCGCCGGAGAACTCCAGCTCGGTGGCGCCAATTTTTGTTGTAGCTGGCGGGCCCCGTGATATTGAGCCCTCTGTCGATTCAGAGCGGGCAGCGAATCTTAGCGCCAGGTCAACGGCTTTTCTTCACCGCGAATCAGTTTGACCCAGCCGCTATCGTCTTCACCGTCGTCTTCTTGCCAGCCGGCGTCAGAGCAGCGCACCTCAACGTTCAGCGCGGAGTGGGCAGCGCGACCGCAGTCGAGGTCGGTGGCCCAGTCTGTATGGTTTTGCTTAAACCACAAACTGGCGAAGTTTTTCTCGGCTTGTGGGTTAAAAAAGATGTCCATGGTGCCTTGGCTGGTATCGACCTGCCAGTGATAGCGCTGGTCTTGCTGCAAACGCCGCAGCTGTGGCCAGTAGCCTTGCAGCCATTGCTCGATGGCATCAGCGTCGGGCTTTAACAGGTAGATTTCTAAGTCGGGGAAGCGTTCAGTCATGTTTTTCCATCATCCGAATGACCCGCAACAGCGCCAGCGCCAAATAGCCCAGCAAAGCCGCTGCGCCACCTAACGTGCCCACCACCAGGCCCAGCAATACCAGCATCTCTTGCAGCAACGACGGCAGCAGCCAGCGGTTGGCCAACACCACCAGCCCGAGGCCAGTAAAAAACACGCTGGCGCCGAGTACAAATAAGCGCAGGTTGGCTTTGTCTTGGTAGGCGCGGCGGCGCAGCCATTGTCGCCACTTCATGGTGCTCTCACGGGTTTGAGTTTGCCGCTAAGGATATCAGAGCCTGATCGGCGATGGGCTGTGGAGCGTATCTTTACACTGCCAGCATTGATAATGATTATCGTTTGTGTAGTATCTTGCGCGATTGAGAATTGTTAGCAAATGAAATGCATAATCAGGTGGAACCATGAAGCTGCTGTGTCGGCCATCGCTGTCGTTGTTGTTACTGGCATTGAGCCAGTCCGGCCTGGCCGAGGATGCGTTTAATCTGAGCCATGTGGTGGTGACCGCCAGCCGCCAAGAACAGCCATTGGCCGACACGCCGGTGCGCACACAGTTGCTCGATCGCGCGACTATTCAGCGCTTGCACGCCACCGATATTCGCGATGCGTTGCGCGTCATCCCCGGCATTCAGCTGCGAGAGATTCACGGCAAAACCGGCGAAGAAGTCTACATGCAGGGCTTTAACGGCGATCGCGTACTGATTCTGGTGGATGGCCAGCCGGTGTCCGCCACCACTGGCTCCACCGTGGATGTGTCGCAGTTGTCGGCGCTGGACATCGACCATATCGAGGTGGTGCCCGGTGCCGCTTCAGCCTTGTATGGCAGTGCGGCCATGGGCGGTGTGGTGAATATCATTACTCGCCAACCGGATGGCAACTTCGCTCGCCTGCGTGGCGATGTTGGCAGTTATGGCGAGCGTCAAGTCGAGCAGCAAGACTGGCCGGGTGAGCAGCATCTGGCGCTATCCGCGGGCCGACGCTTGGGCAGCGTGGATGCACGCATCAATGCCGATTGGCGTCACAGCGACGGCTACGACCTTAACGACGACACCTACAGCAGCGATGGCTACGCCGGCGATAAAGCCAATGTGGGTTTGGCGTTGGTGCAGCGTGGCGAGCAAGGGCAGTGGGGCGTAAACCTCGATCACTTTGTCGAAGACAGCGAAGTGCGGCGCTACACCAAAGGCGGTGCAGAGGGCACGAAGCAAGAGCTGCTGACGCGCTGGCGCCTCAGTGGCAATGCCGAACGAGCGTTAGCCGGTGGCTTATGGTCGCTGACTGCCTTGCACGAGCGCCAGCATGACCAAGCCGATCAGCTCAATAATGACACCGCCATGCCGGCGGGCAACCTGTATCGCGACAGCGCGTATCAGCAGCACAAAATCGCCAATCAATGGACCTATGCACCGAGCAGTTGGGGCGGTGGCCTGGCGCGTTGGGTCATGGGCGTCGAATGGTTTGCTGAGCAGCTGGAGCAGGATAAACGTCAGATCAGCCTGGTCAGTAGCGATGCCGACAACGCACAGGTCACACCGCTGCCCAGTGGCTTGTATCAGATTGACGTTAATGAAGTGCCATTGGAACGCCGCAGCAACGGCGAGGCGTTTGCTCAGCTTACTGTGCCATCCAGCCATTGGTTGGAATGGTCGCCAGGGCTGCGCTACCAAAACGACAGCGATTTTGGCGGCCACACCAGCATGAACTTGGCGGCACGCAGTCATTTTGAGCTCGGTGGCTGGCGCCTGCAGTGGCGCAACTCCATTGGCACTGGCTACCGTGTGCCGAATTTAAAGAATCGCTATTACCTGTTTGATCACAGTGTGAATGGTTACATGGTGCTTGGCAGTGCCGACTTGCAGCCGGAGCAATCACGCAGTGTGCAGACCTCGTTGAGCCTGACGGACGGCCGTCGCTGGCAATTTGAGCTGTCGGCGTTTCATAACCAAATCCGCGACTTGATCGAAGCCGATGACACCGGTGAACGGGTAAACAACGGTCAGGTCGCGATTTATCGATATCGCAATTATGCCCGTGCGCTAACCCGAGGCTTCGAGCTGTCCAGCCAACAGCAACTGGGCTTGGAGTTACAGCAGCGCTTGTCCTACGGCTTTTTGGATGCGCGTGATTTAAGCACGGATTTACCTCTAATTAACCGCGCTCGTCACCACTTTAAAGGCATGTGGTTATTGGATATGAGCCAACACTGGCAATTCACCCTGACGGCGGATTGGCAGCGCGGCTTGTACACCACAGTGAACAGCGATTATCAGGCCAGCTCGCCCGCCATTTTGCGCTGGGACGTCAAAGGCCAATACCAGTTTTCTGATCAACTCCGCCTGTATGGCGGTGTGAACAACCTCACCGACGCCGTGCGCGACCCAGGCGCACCCGACGATCGCCGGCCGGTTTATGGGCGCAAACCCTACCTCGGCGTATCTCTGACTTTTTAAGGAGCGACTCATGCAACATTCTCATTTTTCTCCCCGTCTTAGCTGGTTGGCCGTTGTCGCAGCCGGCTTGATGATGGTGGGCTGTGGTAGCGATGACGACAGCAGCAATGATAGCGATGGCAATACCGACACCAGCACGCCGGACCAAGGCGGCAATGAAGCCTTTCAAAGCGCGCAAATCAACGCCGCCAGCCACGATACCTGGGTTTATTTTAACCTTGAGCAAGGCGCGACCGTCAGCCAGCAAGACAACTGGCACCTGGCGCTGAAACGCACCGAAATTAAGCTCAATGGTGGCGTTTCTGGCAGTGGCAAGGTTGCTGGTGCGCTATTAGATGCGCAGGATGAATTTTATGTCGACGGTGAAGCCAACAGCTCGGTGTTTACCAATGCCGATGCCGATACCGAGGCGCAAGCCTTAACGGCCAGCCATGACCTCAGCAGCATCGAATGGGTGAGCGATAGCCATCGCACCGCGATGCAGGACTGGTATGTCTATAACCCCACTACCCACCAAATCAGCGCGCCACAGCAAAGCGGCTGGCTGGTGCGCCACGCCGACGGTGAAACCTACTCCAAAGTACGTATCACTGAGTTGGACTACAGCAATGTGAGCATTAGCTACACCAGCCAGGCGGCGGGTACACAGCAGTTTGCTGAGACCGAAAACACACTGACAGCCACTTTGGAACAAGGCAGCACCGAGGCCTGCATCGACTTTGATGGCGCTAGCGCTGTCGACTGTGCTAACGCTGACTGGGAATGGCGCTTTGAAATTGATATGTCCAACCGTGCCATCAACCTATGGACCAACGGTGGGGTGCATGGCAACGGCAATGCTGGTGTTCTGGGGCCAATCAGCAGTGAGGAACTGGCCGGCTACACCAGTGCTACCAGCAGCAATGGCCAGGACATCAGCCGTCTGTACGTCAGCGACAGCAGCGAAAGCATCTTTAGCCAGCACAGCTGGTACGCCTATGGCTTAACAGGGCAGCACAAGCTGTGGCCCAACTTCCGCACCTACGCCATCAGCACCAACAAAGACGACGCCAGTGCACCTGTGTACGCGGTGCAAGTCAGCAACTATTACAGCCTCGGCGATTCCGGTAGCCCAGAGCTGCGTTTCCGCCAAATTAACCAGGGAGAATAAGCATGACGGCGACCTTAACTGAGCGCTGGCAAGCGCTGCAACAACAGCAGCCTAAGCTGCGCATTCGCAACGCTGCTGAGCAACTGGGGGTGTCTGAAGCTGAGTTGCTGGCGACGCGACTGGGCCAGGGTGTGACGCGGCTAGAAGGCGATTTTCGCCACCTGATCAGCGAAGTCGAAGCGCTGGGAGAGGTGATGGCACTGACCCGCAACGATGGCATGGTGCACGAGAAAACCGGCCAATATAAAGACGTCAGCTTGCACGGTCAGATGGGCCTGGCGCTGGGCGTGATTGATCTGCGTTTGTTCTTTTCGCGCTTTGTTTTCGGCTTTGCCGTCAGTGAAGAAAGCGGCCAGGGCGTGCGCCGTAGCCTGCAGTTCTTTAATGCCCAAGGCGAGGCGGTGCATAAAATCTACGCCACCGCCAACACCTTGATCGAGCAATATCAGGCGTTGGTGGAGCGCTACGTTGCTGCCGAGCAATTACCGCCGCAGGTAACTGCCGCTGAGCCTAAAAATGATTTGTTGGCAACGCCAGAGTCGTTAGACCTGACCCAGCTGCGCCAGGACTGGAGCGAGCTAAAAGACGTGCATCATTTTCATGCGATGCTGAAAAAACACGCCATCGAGCGCATTCCGGCCTATCAGCAAATTGGTCCGGATTACGCCCAGCCCTTAGCGGTTGATGCATTTGAGCAGGCGTTAGTTTTAGCCGCCGAAAGCCAGCAGCCGATCATGGTTTTTGTCGGCAGTGAAGGTGTGGTGCAAATCCACACCGGGCCGGTGCAAAAGCTGCTGCGCACCGGCGACTGGTTTAACGTGCTCGACCCTGGCTTTAACCTGCACGCCAACACGGCCTTAATCGATCAGTTGTGGCTGGTACGTAAGCCGACCAACGACGGCATAGTGACCTCGTTGGAAGCCTTTGATGCTAATGGCCAACAGCTGGCGCTGATGTTTGGTGAGCGCCATAACGGCCAGACCGAGCGTGACGACTGGCGCCAACTGCTGAACAAGCTGTTGGTGACGCATCTGCTAAACGATGGAGTGGCAGCATGAAGCGGCTCATTGCCAGTGCCTTGATGCTGTTGCTGAGTCTGAGCAGCCAGGCGCAAATGCGCCTGGTGAGCATTGATGGCTCCATTACCGAGATCATTTATGCGCTGGGCGGTGAGCAGCATCTGGTGGGGGTTGATACCACCAGTCGTTATCCGCACGCGGCCACGCAGCTGCCCGATGTTGGCTACATGCGCCAGCTCTCAGTGGAAGGCATCTTGTCGCTAACACCCACCACCGTCATTGCCACTGAAGACGCTGGGCCAGAGGAAGTGTTTAGCCAACTGAAGGCCGCCGGTGTTGAGGTGGTGCGCCTGCAAGACGAAGCCAGCGTCGCCGGTGTGCAGGCCAAGATTGCTGCCGTCGCCCAACTGATGGGCCGTGAAGCTCAAGGCAAGGCATTGCAGCAGCAAGTGGAGCAGCAAGTTGAGCAAGCACGCCAACGACTGGCGCCACTGGCAGGCAAGCGCGCTTTGCTGTTGTTGGGTGCTGGTAACCGCGGCTTGATGGCGGCGGGGCAGGGCACGCAAGGGCAAGCATTGCTGCACATGCTCGGCCTTAACAATGTTGTCGACTATCAAAGCTACAAACCACTGAGCCCAGAATCGGCCTTAGCGGCCGCTCCCGAGGTGGTGATTGTGGCGCAAACCGGACCGCTGGAAGCCAGCAGCGTCAAACAGCAGTTGGCGCTGACGCCAGCGGTGAAAAACGACCAGCTGGTGATGCTAGACGCCGGCTTGTTGTTAGGTTTTGGCCCACGTTTGGGCGCTGCCTTGCAACAGTTAGAACAAGCGTTAGTTACACCAACGGTGGCGGAGCACTGATATGTCAACGGCCCTGGCTCGTCTGCACCCTGCGTTGGTCTGGCGCTGGAATCGCACCCGCACCGTATTGACGCTGCTGGCATTGCTGCTGCCTGCGATGTTGGTGCTGGCGTTGGCTTCTGGGCCGGTGTCGGTGCCGACGGTGCAGGTCGTGCAGTCATTGCTGCATACAATTAGCGCCAGCGAGATTCACGGTCAGCAAGACTGGATCGTGCGTGAGCTGCGCTTGCCCAGGGCTTTATTGGCGATGCTGGTGGGCGCGGGTTTGGCCGTGGCTGGGGCCATTACCCAAGGGGTGTTTCGCAACCCCTTGGCAGACCCTGGCTTAATTGGTGTATCGAGCGGTGCCGCCTTAGCGGCGGTGGCCGTGATTGTCTTGCAGGGTTCATTATTGGCCGGTTACGCCGAGCTGACCGGTGTGTTTGCACTGCCATTGGCGGCCTTTGCCGGCGGCTTAATCGTGACTTGGCTGATTTATCGCTTAGGCACCCGCCAAGGGCAAACGCAAATGGCGATGCTGCTATTGGCCGGGGTGGCGATTAACGTCATTGCCGGGGCGTTAACGGGCATTTTGACCTACATGGCAGACGATGAGCAGCTGCGCAGCATGACCTTTTGGTCGATGGGCAGCTTGGCGTATGGCCAGTGGTCAGAAATAGCAGTATTGGCTTTGTGCATTGCGTTGCCATTATTGGCACTGCCGCGCTTTGCGGCCTTATTAAATGCGTTATTAATGGGCGAAGCCGTGGCCGGCCATTTAGGTTTTGCCGTGCAGCGCGGCAAGCGCTGGTTAATTATTGTCGCGGCAATGATGGTGGGCGCAGGAGTGGCGGTTGCTGGCATGATTGGTTTTATTGGCTTAGTGGTGCCGCATTTATTGCGCTTGCTGATGGGGCCAGACCATAAAGCGTTATTGCCAGGCTGTGCGCTGTTAGGCGCTTCTTTATTACTGCTGGCCGATACCATTGCCCGTACCTGGCTGGCACCGGCAGATTTACCCGTTGGTTTGGTGATGGCGGTGATCGGCGGGCCAGTATTTTTATCTTTGTTATTGCAGCAAGCCAGAAGAGTCGTGGCATGATTGAAGTGCAAGAATTATCGCTTTTTAGCCGCGATAAAATGCTGGTAAATAATATCAGCTTTGAGCTTAAACCCGGTGAGCGCTTAGCTGTGTTAGGCGCCAACGGTGCTGGTAAATCGAGCTTATTAAAAACCCTGGCCAGTGAGCGCTCGCCGGACCAAGGCAACTTGCTATTGGATGGCGAATCGCTAGCAGGGTACCCTGCGCGTTTGCGGGCAAAACGCATCGCTGTATTGCCACAGCAAGTGGAACTGGCCTTTCCTTTTAAGGTGCAGCAAGTGGTGGCAATGGGACGCATTCCTCATGGCGATGAGCATCACAGCGGCACACTGCAGCGTGAGGCCATGCAATTAATGGACGTTTGGCATTTGCGCCAGCGCAGCTATCCATCACTTTCAGGCGGTGAGCAACAGCGGGTGCAACTTGCACGCGTACTGCTGCAAATTTGGCAACCACCGCAGGATGAAAATGGGCGAACATTATCGCGCTTATTATTACTGGACGAATGCACTTCCGCACTCGACCCAGCGCATCAACATGCGGTGATGCAGCAGGTAAAACAGTTCGCTGATGATCATGTCGCCGTTATGGCGGTATTGCATGACATTGCCTTGGCGGCTTCTTGGGCTGACCGTGTTTTATTATTAAAACAAGGCAAAGTATGGGCGCAAGGCGATGTGAATTTATTAACCGAAGCAGCATTATTGCAGCAAGTGTATGACTTGCCCGCCCATTTAGCCCAGCGCTACGCTGAGCAAAATGGGGCTTGGTTAAGGGCTGGCTAGGGTTGTAACTTTTAGCAGCGTTAAGATGTACTATTGATCATTCTTTATGATGCCTAGCTAGGATGAGCGTTTGAGCATTCCTCGTCACTGGCAGCTTGAACCCTGGTTGTATCAAAGTCATCGCTGAATATACGACTAGACTCCTTTTGCTGAGAGTAATTGCAGACCTCTATGTTAGGCCTTAAGTAGTCAACGTAGTCGAAATAAATATCCTTTTTTTCCTTGTGACGGAGTTTGACGAAAACTTTGATGCTGACATCATCAATAAGATATTTGTATTTCTCATAGTGATATGTATTGTTTCTCCACCGGTGCTTGAAGTATTCAGCTGTTGAGCCAAAGCTGACCGGAGAGTGCAGTGAAGCGTCTTCCATTTGCTCCGCATAAGATGAAAACTCTTTCGCATATCTTTTGCCACCGTCCAGCAATATACTGACTTCCTCATTAGAGTTGGGTGTATAAGAGTATTCTGTTTGGCTATGGCTAGTAGCAAAGCCATCTGGGCTAAGCAGGGTTTTATTCCTCGGAGCGGCTCCGGATGCCACTCGGCGGTTGTAGCTGAATGAAACCTGTGACAGCTCTACCTCAAACTCTGGCTGTATTGTTACTGTCTCTATTTCTAGTTCGTTTTCCAGAGCAGGGTTAATATTGATCAAGTCTCTGATGTTTTCCTTAACGTAACCAACATAGTCGTGCCTACTATTGTTTATGCTTGGCTTGATGATAAAGTTAGGTTGTGATGTAAAGTTAAAAACACCGAGCTTGGTATCAGAATGTTCGAACTGTAGATCAGTCATCACTGAATCATTCATGAACTGATTGAGCCCATGAACAGGGAAGCTAAACTGTTGTTTGAGCACCCCTTGTTTTTTGATCCCTTCGGTCAAGGCAAGGTTTAAGTCAGTGTATTGGATATGAATGGTATCGCTTGATCCAGTTAATGACTTTATGGCTCTAAAAGATGCTTCTTGGGGTCCAATCGTATCGGTAGTGGCTTGTTTCTCGTTCATCCAGTTGGATAGATCTCTAAGGTCGAATCCAGCCTTAGTGAGCGAGTCGCTATTTTCACTCATAAGGTTTACAGAAGAAAACCTGAGCTGACTGGCCAATAAACCTTCTACAGTATTTACATATTTGATTGAGTTAAATCCACTCTTTCCATGATTTGATAAAGAAAAATTTGCATCTGGGGCATGGCTTGTAGCGTCGTATAAGCTCATGGTGTTTTCTTCAGCCGAATATACCTCAGAATTGGTATTGGCATAAACTTCAACTTGAAAGCTTAAGTCGCCTGAAAGCTCTTCCTCTGCATAGTCTAGATAGTAATCTGAAACAGTCCAGATACCTGTGAAGTACTCAGGGATATGAAAGACAGTCTCTTGAGTCAACTTATTATTTGATCCCTCTGGGGAGCCTGTTGGGGTTGTCATATTATCTGAGTCATCAGGTAGGCTTTTATGAGTAGTATTTAAGACAACATTTATGGAGTTTTTGTTATTTTCTCCAGTGAAGTTTTCTCTCGGAATCCAGATGAATAGCCGTAACAAACCAGAGTACTTATTATACAAGGTAAAATAAGGCGCGCCGGTTTTGGTGTTGAAGCAAGGCAATCCATATTTTTCGCTGTTATCACATGCTGAACTCTTGGCATATAGTAGCCATCCGTCTTCAGGACAATGGAAGTGCTTAAGATCTACACCTATATAATTGCCTCTATAAAAAGGGAATGATGTGGGCATGGTTGCGAACGATGACTCTTCAGACCAGTCCCAGTCATGTGGTTGGCTACACTGGCTGGCAAAGCTCCAGGGAGCAGCGGCTGCAACTAAAAATCCTAGAAGGTAGTTTAACTTCATATTCTTCCTTGGTTACTAGGGAGTTTGAGTGGTCGCGATGTTAATTGCTTTGCGCATAGCGATGAAATGATTTTCTGGTTAAGTCGCGACAAGTGAAGCCAGAGTCATGAAATTACTATTTTTCTAATGGCTGATAGGGTTTCTAATGGTGTCTTTGGCATCGACTTGGATCAATAGTCTTAGTCATGTTTACACGAATATGTCATTTGCGTACTCGAAGAAAAATCGAGTAGCCACCTCAGGTAAGCAAAGCTCTCTGTTGCTGTAACGTTAAACCCCATGCGCTGATATAAGCGCTTAGCATCCGGATTGGTGTTGATAACATCGAGGCGTAGGCGCTGATAACCTTCGCGCTCGGCATACTGAATCAGTTGCTGCAATAATTGGCTGCCCACGCCTTGGCCGCGCATATTGGCCGCTACACAAATACCGTCTAGAAGTAGCTCGCCCGGCGTGTGTTCACGATCTAGCAGTGCCAAGATAGCCAATGCGCGTAGCGCCCCGCGATAGCCCAGTTCAGTTTGCAGCAAGCGCCATGAAATACCACCGGTTAATGAGCCTTGAGAATTTTTGTAGCCGGCGATACCCGCCAACTCGTCGCCGCGCATCGCCACCCAACAAAACCTAGGATTAAAGCCTTGTGCCAGAATATCCAGCCGTTGCTTTGGGTCGGGAATAGCAACACCCAGCTTGGCACCAAATGCAGCATCGTACAGGGCCGCAGCGGCGTGGCGCTGTTCGTCAGAGAAGCCTTGTTGCAGGTAAAGGGTATCGTCCATGAAAAAACCTTGGGTCGTTGTCATGGCTGAGTCAGCGCATCAGCCAAGGATATGCATAATAAAGGTGGTATTGGCCGTTATGCCAGTGACAGTTTCACATTGCTTACAGACGCTGACAGGTGTGCTTGCGTGAACGGCCGCGAGCCCACATTCTGCGTTTGCTTTCATGTATCCTTGGTGTGGATTTCCTGCTTAACAGCTAAAGCAGGAAACAAGCCTTTGTATGAAAAAATGGATCAAGGAAGCAATGAAAAAACACTGTGTAGTACTGGGTGGCGGTGGCTGGATGATGGGCGAGCAGCCCAGTTTGTTGGATCAATATATTTTGCAGTTAAGTGATAAGGTACAGCCCAAGGTTTGCTATGTGCCGACGGCGACGGGCGACTCAGATGAAGTCATTCAACGCTTTTATGACGCCAAGTTGAGCGATAACTTAAGCCACTTTCCACTGTTCAAGCCGCAGTTAAACTGGCGTGAGCACTTGTTGCAGCAAGATATTATTTACGTTGGCGGTGGCAATACGCGCTCTATGTTAGCGATTTGGCGCGGGTGGGGCGTGGATGACATTTTACGTCGCTGTTACCAGCAAGGCATCATTTTGTGTGGCATGAGTGCCGGCGCGATTTGCTGGTTTGAATACGGTATTACCGACAGCAACCCTGAAACTTACAGTGTGATACCTGGGTTAGGTGTGTTGCCAGGATTAGCCGCAGCCCACTTTACGGATGACGATGAAAAAGCAGCGCTATTTCATCAATACGCGCATGCTCATCCTGATGTGCCCTGTGTCGGCTTGAGCGACTATGCTGGCCTACATTTTATTGATGGTGAAATTGCGCAAGCGATTTACAGCCAGGAAGAAGCGCGCGTTATCGTTGCTAACCGGCCCGCTATCGCTTGAAGAGCAGCGTGGCTATTTGGCAGATACGTTCTTTAACCAACAGGTAAGTGAAGTATCAGCTGCTTTCTGGTAAAACCAGTGCGTCAAAATAACAATCCGTTTGAGGTGGATATGAGCACTATTTGGTTTGCTACGCCAGATGTTGAAGACATGAATCGGCAAATGCAAAACACCGCTTGCTCGAACCTGGGCATTGAAATTACCGAGGTGGGCGATGATTACGTGCGAGGCACCATGCCGGCCGATGAGCGCACGTTGCAGCCCGTGGGCTTAGTGCACGGTGGAGCGAATGTACTGTTTGCCGAGACGCTGGGCAGCATGGCGGCCAACTTGGTGGTGGATACCAGCCAGCAGTATTGTGTCGGCCAAGAAATTAACGCCAACCATTTGCGTGGCGTGCGCAGTGGGGTGTTAACCGGCACCGCGCGCGCAATACACTGTGGCCGCAGCTCACAGGTGTGGGAAATTCGCATTGAAAATGAAGACGGCAAGTTAAGCTGCATTTCGCGTCTGACGATGGCGGTGGTGCCGGCGCAGTTAGCGCAGTAGTAGGCACCTCTAAAAACCCCTTTTTCTCATTGTGGCTTCGTTAAAAATCGTCTCAAGCGTGAGTCCGATCAAAATGCTCATTTACTGCAGTAAGCTCCGCTTTTTACCGATTTTGGCCTAGCCAGAATGTCGCCTCTGAGGTTTTTAGAGCCACCTAGATATGGCCGTGATAAAAAACGCCGCGCTATTGCGCGGCGTTTTCGTTGGCGGCCGCCTGCTCGGCGGTGCGAATGCGCTCGCCCATGCCTGGGTGAGTGCTGAGATAATCACTCCAGTGGCCCTCTTCGCCCTGCAGCATCAACTCAGGCAAGCCGAGGGTGCGCATGGCATCGGCAAAGTCCTGCGCGGAAAGCCCCGCTTGGGTTGCGTATTGATGCGCATAAGCGTCAGCTTCGCGTTCCATATCACGAGAAAAAGAGCTTTCTAATAGTGAGCCGCCGGCACCAATCACCAGCTCACCCATGCCTTCGATGTCGCCAAACATCATGGCAAACAAGAAGCTGGTGGCGGTGGTTTGTGCCAATTGCTTCATGCCGTGACGATGCTCTACATGGCCGATTTCGTGCAGCAAAATCGAATGCAGTTGCTGAGGTTCGTCTTCCATCAGTTTGGCCAACGCATCGGTTACGATGATGGTGCCGTCCGGTAACGCTAGGGCGTTGGCGCCAATGATGCTGCTATAAAAGTGCAGTTGGTAGCGCTCGGCGGGCAAGTTGAGGCGCTTTAACAGCTCGGCAAAATCGGCATTTAAGCGTTGTTGATAATCAGGCTCCAGCTTGGTGGGCTCCAAATAAAGGTATTCCAGCGTTTTAAACGACTGCTGGCCTACCTGCTCATCCACCGAACGCGGCATCATCTCGACGCCTGCATAGGCCATGCGCGGAATGCCATGAAACATCATAAACCAGAGAAAGGCCGGCACCGCGATAACGGACACCAGCACGCCCAGCCAGTGGCTTTCGAGCCATTCTGCCAGGCGTTGGCCGGAGCTGCTGCCGGCCCAGCGATGGTTGACGTCGTCCGGCACAAAGCGGCTACCGTCGGCAAACACTAACTCTGCTGGCAAGCCGGCAATGAGGGGTTGGTGCTTGATATCGGTAGCGCTGAAGTGCGCCAGCGCCTCACTGTTGCTGCGCTGGCTCAGCCAGACATTGCCTTCATCGTCGCAGCGTGCCTGGGCATCCAGGCTGCGCGATTGGCCGGCCAACAAGTAGTGGCCATTTACTGTGTGCTGCTGCATTACGCTAGGGATAAGTCGGTATCAAATAGGCCGGCGGCTTCTTCGCCAAAGGCGGAGTATTGCTCGTCGACGGTATTTTGCATGGTGTCGATCGCCGGGGTCAGTGTCACGCGGGTGTGTGCACAGGTGTAACGCAATATACGAATGCGGGCAATGGGGAAGGCCAATCCGAGTGTGACCATCAGCAGCAGAACGTTGCTGGCCATGATGCTGGCGTAGGTCAGTGGCTCAACGTCGGAGTGAAAGCTTGCCAAGTCTTCGGCTTCTAAGTTGTTCATAACGTGATTGCGAATAATGCCCATATAAATACCGGAGCAAAATGTGAAGCCTAAATACGCCAATAAGAAACCAACGGTGCCAAAGGCCGCAGCATACGACGGTGCTGCTTCGGTCAGGCCGGAGCTTAACGAGATCAAGGCAGCCACCAGTAAGCCCACCACCACGGCGGTAAATAAGGCGCACATCACGGCAAAGTAGAAGCGTCCTGTTTCCAGTTTTACTTTCAATGGTTTGCCGCCGTAAGTAACGCTGCGGTGCAGAAATTCGCTGATTTGCTTATGAATCCAGGGCGCCGTCAGGTACATGGTAAAGGCGGCGACCATGGGCAACAGAATAAAGTGCACAAACAGATCGCCGTAAGAACCTTCGAACGAGAAGCGCACATTGCGGTAAGAGGTCATACGCAAGGTAAAGCGCAGCCCTTGGCCAATGGCCCAAGGCAACACAAAGATATAAGCAATCACGAATATGATCATTAGCAGTGGGTTCCACATTGCTAATAAATAGGCGCCACCGAACACCAGGATTGCGAGAATGCGTCCACGCAGAATCTGCAGTGGTTTGGCCAGGTAACTGAGGCGATGGCCATCAATCTGTGTGTGGCCATAGAGGTATTGGTTGTTACGCACCTTAGCCCAAGCGCTGTAAATCCCTAAGGTCAAAATGCTGAGCAGCAAGTTGACAAACCACAGCTTGAAATAGCCGGCTTTGGTGCCTGAGAATTCGACAGGAAAGGTCTTGCTCGGCAAAGCAGCCGTGTCCGTTGGGGTCATAACATCGTCCTTGCGGCAGGTTCAGTTTAAGAGGCGCGTTTATAGCGGAATTGCCAAGGGGCTGCAATTCTGGCTCAGGACACTTTGACTGGATAAAAAAGCATCATTTTAACGACAGGCGACTAAGCACCTCTGTTACAGCCTGTTATCGCCAGATAATGCACAGAAATATCCACAGAATCTGTGAGTAACCTCAAAAACAGTCCCCAGATATAAACGACCGTTTGCATCAGAGATGCGTTGTCAATGGGTTGACATTTATCCCCACCGCTAAATCAACTCATTTCTGGCGGCACCCCGCCAAGCACTGATATCAAAGGCTTTTTTAAAAATCTTTTGAGCTGAGCAATGTTTGTGCAATTTAAGCGAAGTGCCGTAATGGCGAGGCTATTTGCGGATGCCCTCAGATTACTCACAAAGTTATCCACTGATTTTGGGAGTAACCTGGGCTTGACATTAAAATTATGCACATTTCCTGGTGGGCAATCGGGCTTGTGTACAACTAAAACCGTGTGTCTGGTTAGACACAGGCGAATGCGCTGACAGCTGGCTACAGCCACCAAGCCGTCAGCTGCACCACGGCTAAGGCCATTACGCCGGCGACGACGTCATCGATCATGATGCCAAAGCCGCCGTGCACATGTTTGTCCAGCCAGCGAATGGGCCAAGGCTTGATGATATCGAACAGCCGAAACAGCACCACGCCATACACCAGCCAGCCGAGCCCTGCGGGTAACCACAGCAATGTGAGCCACAGTCCGATCCATTCATCCCAAACAATGCCGCCATGATCGTGCACGCCCAAGTCGCGGGAGGTTTGCTCGCACAGCACCACGCCTAAAGCGAAGCCGGCTAACAGTACGCCGATGTAAGGCAGAGTCGGCACACCTTGCAGTAACAGCCACCACACTGGCACGGCGGCCAAGGTGCCAAAGGTGCCGGGTGCTTTCTTTGCTAGGCCTGAGCCAAGGCCAAAGGCCAGCAAATGGATGGGGTTGCGTAAATCGGGCTTGGGTGAGGTTGTCATAGTCGGTCCATTCAATGATGGGTGCGATCATAACTGGCTGTGATTACAGCGGTAAACCAGCCTTAAGATGCGCATGAGAGCACCGAGGTATTTACAGTGTATCGATCGGGTCGATATCCAAATGCCAGCGCAGGTTGCGTGGCAGGCGCTGCTGCTGCAGAAAATGTCGTAATTGGTGCAGGATGCGATGTAAGGCGGAGCGCTCAGCGCCATGCAATTGCAGCTGCTGGCGAAAGCGGCCATTGCGGCGCTCCATAATCGCCGGAAAAGGGCCGACCAAGCTCACACGCACTTGTGGGTGTTGGCGCTGCCAATGTTGAATGTGTTGCCGGCACTGTTGCAACAGCTGCTCGGCTTGATGGCGGTCTTCGCTTTCTGCCCGCAATAACGCCAAGTGCGTATAAGGCGGCAGTTGGCGTTGCTGGCGCTCTTGCAACAGTGACAGCGCCAGGGCGTGGTAGCCGTTATCGAGTAGCAGGTTGAGCTGTGGATGATCGGCGTACAGGGTTTGAATCCACACCTCGCCTGGCATTTCTGCCCGCCCTGCACGCCCCGCGACTTGCAATATCAACTGGGCGCTGTGCTCCATGCCGCGAAAATCAGCGCTAAACAGCCCGGCGTCGGCATCGAGCACCACCACCAAGGTCACGTCCGGAAAGTGATGGCCTTTGGCCAGCATTTGTGTGCCCACCAAAATACAGGGGCCGCCGTCGTGAATGTCGTCGTACAGCTGATCAAACGCCTGCTTGCCGCGTACGCTGTCGCGATCGACGCGGCGCACGGGCCAATCTGGGAATAGTGTCAGCAGCTGCTGCTCGGCTTTTTCTGTGCCTTGGCCGATGGCTTCCAGTTCTGGATGCTGGCAGCTCGGACAAACTGCTGGCACGGTTTGCTGATGGTCACAGTGGTGGCAATGCAAATGCCGCGGCCAAGCGTGCAAGGTCATGCGCGCATCGCAGCGCCGGCAATCGGCGCTCCAGCCGCATTGGCGACATGCCAACAGGGGGGCGTAGCCACGGCGGTTAAGAAAAACCAACACCTGCTGCCCGGCTTGCAAGGTGTCTTGCATGCGTTGCAACACGGGCTGGGCAAAACCGGCGGTGAGTGGCTGATGCAAAATGCTGTGCAGCTTCATGCCCGGTGCTTTGGCGTTGCCGGCGCGCTGGGTCAGTTTCAAATGGCGGTACTTACCCGTTAATGCATTGTGCAGGCTTTCTAACGAAGGCGTGGCCGAGCCCAGCAATACAGGAATCTGGCGCTGGTGGGCGCGCACAATGGCAAAGTCGCGGGCGGAATAGCGCAATCCATCTTGCTGCTTAAAAGACGCGTCGTGTTCTTCGTCAATAATGATGGCGCCTAACTCTGGCATGGGAGTAAATACCGCCGAACGCGTGCCGATGACGATGCGAGCGCTGCCGTCTTTGGCGCTGCACCAGCCTTGCAAGCGCTCACGGTCATTCAGGCCCGAATGCAATGCCACCACAGGCACAGCAAAGCGCTGGCGAAAGCGTTTCAGGGTTTGCGGCGTTAGGCCGATTTCTGGCACCAATACCAGTACCTGGCGCTGATCATCTAACAGGCGTTGAATCCATTGCAGATAAACTTCGGTTTTGCCGGAACCGGTAACGCCTTCTAGCAGGGCGACGCTAAAGCCGTGCTCGTCAAGCTGATCGAGAGCGCTTTGCTGTTGCTCGTTGAGCGTTAGCGGCGCTTGCGGTTCGGCGTTGACGGCGGGTAAGGGCACTTGCTGCTGTTCAGCGATCAGCCCGAGTTCGGCCAAACGCTGCAATTGCGCCAAGCTAAAGCCTACGGTCGTCAATTCGCTGTGTGGCCAATGCGCCTGCTGCTCAAAGCGCTGCCACAGGGCTTGCTGTTTGCTGCCACGCAAGGCCGGAGGCTGATTACTGCACCTTTGCCAGTGGCGTTCTTCAGCGTCGCTGAGTTGGCTGCCGCGGCGCAACATGGCGGGCAGCATCAGATCGAGCACTTCGCCTTGGCTGTGGTGGTAGTAGTGCGCCAGCCATTCGCTCAGGGCCAGTGTTTCAGCGTCGATGACTGGTTCATCGTCAAGACGTTGTAATAGCGGTTTAAGCTTATCGCGGGCAACGTCACTGTGGTCACGGGTGCCCAGCACTACGCCGGTCAGCAACTGGTTGGCAAAGTTGACGCGCACACGTTGGCCTGGGCGATAGTGACGGCGCTCGTCATGAGCCTCGGGCAGGTAATCAAAACTGCGTTGCAGCGGTACGGGCAGGGCGACATCGACGACAAAAAACGGCATGAAAGGCTTGCTGCTGAATAGGGCTCTGGTATTATGCGCGTCCTTATTGCCCATGCAAGGGCGGTATTTTTTTAAGCCAGTAGCGCGGTGCTGCTCCACAGTCGGATCAGTGGCGGCGTGAAGAACTTTTGAGGTGATTTATGAAAGACGGTATTCATCCAGAGTACGCTGAGCTGGAAGCGACTTGTTCTTGCGGCAACGTTGTTAAAACCCGCTCAACCAAGCCAGGCAACATGAACCTGGACGTGTGCTCTGCTTGCCACCCGTTCTACACGGGTAAGCAAAAAGTGGTTGACACTGGTGGTCGTATCGACCGCTTCAAAAAGCGTTTCGGCACTTTCAAGAAGTAAGCCAACGCTTAAAAGAAACCCGCTGCGGCGGGTTTTTTTATGCCTGCCTGATAGCAAAAACCGCTCAATACCGACTATCTTATAACTGTCATAGCTGACTGACGAGGCTTTACGTCTGTGTGTGGCTGCCACAGACGACGGCGATTGGCGTTGCAACGTCAAGCGAACGAACTCTAGTATGGTCAGCGTTCACAGCAAATGAAGGGGTTGGCAGTGTCGGAAGAAAGCGAACAACTAACGGAAGAGCAACGCATTGCGCGGCTGGAAAAACACGTCGCCACCAACCGCACCACGCTGATGGTGCTGGTGTTGATTGCCGTGGTGACCTTTTCTGTGGTGCTGACCATTGCGGTGGTAAAGGGTCTGGAGCCGGACTCCGAGTTTATTGATCAGCGCGAGTTTGTGCGTCTGCAAAAGCAGGTCGAGGTATTAACCGAAGCTGCGGCGGAATACCAGCAAGGCATTGTCGATGCCAAGCGCATCATGGATGCCAGTCATGCCACGGCCTTTAAGCGCACGCTGCTCGATCAAGAGCGCAGTTATCAAACACATTTGCTGGCCTTGAAAGATGGCATGCGTGATCTAGCGCGCATGGTGCCGGGTTCACGCACCTGGCTGGAAATCTACAACGA
>CBDDTG010000019.1:0-58808 GCA_965233665.1 Bacterioplanes sp.
GAAACGATCACACACCCAGCCAACCAAAGGTGAAACCAGGCCGATGGAAAGGCCAAAACAGCGCCGGTTAAAGCAAAATGTCCGCGTCCAATACCGAATTGCTCGACCAGGTCAACGAAGTAAACCTGGTAACTGCCTTTAATGGCAGACGCCAAAAATGTTACTAAAACACCAACGGCAATCACCAAGCCTAACTGAGTGCGTGAAAGTTGCATGTTATGCAGGCTCCTCTGCTGCCTCCAGCTCATGTAAACCGAAGTATTCGTAAATGCCTTGGTACATGTTGTAGAACAGCTGACAGGTATGATCGATGGCTTCAATCGCTTCACGCTGCATTTGTGGCGTGGTGCATAAATCCGCTAATAGAGCCAAACCTTGTTTAACATGACCAACGTCTTCTTTTTGATGAACCGAGAAAAACAAAAGGTCCTCATCCTTGAGGTTATAAACCTTCCCTAGAATATTGTGGCGAGCTTCCTCACCCACCGTTTCTAAGTTTGCCCTTCACTGGCGACCAACACCGCTGCTGCACCAATGTGGTAGCGCTGGCGGTCTTTAACGGCTTGCAGACGATAATCAATCAATTCTTGTGTTGCCGGCAATGCCGCAACCGCATCACGCTGCTCATCGCTGATACCAATCGCACGAATAAAGTCCTGCATTAAAACCACATGGTTTTTGGTGCGTGATAGCGCGCCTGTTTCTTCTTCATACAGATTGTGCAGCAAAATCGTTTTGTGACGAGGTAACGGGCAGTAGAAAAAAATATGTTCAATATATGTCAAAAAGTATTTCGTCAGCTGATAGCCTTGCAAGGCAGTGAACTGCAACAAATCGGTATTAGGTGATTCTTTATTCAATAGATGTTTAAACAGCGGATTGGCTAAGGTCAGGTGTTTGTCGAGCGTTGAACGCATGACCTTTTTGAACTGATCTTTTTCCATCAACATGGCGGATGACTCCAAATACTATTCGACGATTTCTGCAGTTTGCTGCTTGTGGCCAAACTGCTCTAATAAGGCTTCGGTAGTAATACTCATGTAATAACCGGCGTAACTCTTACCGGCGTAACGTGAATAATCACTTAATATTCCATAGGTTCTGAAGCCAATCGCTTTCCATAGACGGTGGGCCGGCGAGCCGCCGCGGACGTCGAGTGTTAATACGTCCACGCCGTTCGCTCTGGCAATGTTGGCAATATGCAGCATTGCTTGTGACAATAAGCCGCTGCCACGCAGATCCGGGCGGATAAACCCTTTCTGCAAATCGTAAATATGACGAGTTGTGTCCTGCCTGCTTCCTTTCAACATGCAGCACAAGCACACTTCACCTTGGTCATCGACCGCCAGCAATACTTTCATCACACCCTCTGCCAGCTGGGCGTTCAGATCCGACTGCCAGCGCTGCGACTGCTCTGCCGATAACGGTTTGGCAATCCCCAAAATGGCGTCGTCCGTGGCGCTCAGCTCCAGCAAACGACTCAGCGATGCAAACAGGGGCTGTAATTGATCGGGGTGCTCGATGACGTAGAAGCGTACTTGCGGCTCCATCTGTGACTCACATATCAGACGATGAGGGCCTATGCTCGACGAAAGCATGAGATGGAAAAAGCCAGTTTCGCGCCACAATCAGCGATGAAATGCGCCAAGCTCCACGCGAAGCCATGCCCTGCTTGGCTTCGCGGCCCAGCAATAATACGTAGTTTGTCGACAATGCGACTGACGTTGGCAGAAACATTCCGCCACATCAAAACCATTCTAAAAATAGGGTTTTATTTCTAGATATACGAAAAAGTACTAACACCCAGGTTGCACCAAATTGTTAATTGAAATGCGAATCACTCTCAATAAAATCGCCTGCACTTCTTGCTGACTGACGATTGAGAGCATCGCCATGTTGACGTCCCCACCTCGTGCAGTACCCAGTCACCCACATCATCGCCAACCTTTCTATTTTCTGAGCACGCCACTGAGCATTACCAACACGCCATTGGCCAAGCGGTTGGAGCGCGTATGCCAGCAGCTGAGTCGAGCACCCGACCCTTGCTCCGGTACCAGCCCTGCAGAGCTGCAGTCGATCATGGCCAAGCTGGACTTAAACAGCCCACTGCATGACTTAGCCGCCACGCTGGGATGAGCTGCAATGCACTTACCTAAGCGATGCGTGTATTTCCATCATCCGCATTACATGGCTCACCTTAACTGCCCCATCGTTTACCCCGCCCTGGTGGCAGAGGTCATCAGTAGCGCCATTAACACCGCGGTGGACACATGGGACCAAAGCGCTGGCGCCACTTTAATTGAGCAAGCACTCATTGATTGGAGTTGCGAGAAAATCGGCTGGCAGCCAGGGGCGGATGGCATTTTCACCAGCGGCGGCACGCAATCGAACTTAATGGCGCTGCTGCTGGCGCGCGATCATTTTTGCGAAACCCGGCTTGACCACTGTGTCAAAACCCAGGGGCTGCCAGCGGGCTTTGAACGCTTGCGCATTTTTGCCTCAGAGGTCAGCCACTTTAGCGTTAAAAAAGCCGCCGCTTTATTGGGCCTAGGGCATGACGCCGTGGTGTCAGTAGCGTGCGACAGTGCCTACCGTATGTGCCCGCAAGCCCTGCGCCAGGCCCTGCGCGACTGTCATCATCAGGGCTTAGTACCGATGGCGCTGGTAGCGACTCAGGGCACTACCGACTTCGGCAGCTTTGATCCCTTGCCTGAGCTTGCTCCCATTTGCCGCGAGTGGGGCATGTGGCTGCATGCCGATGCAGCTTATGGCGGTGGCTTGCTGGTATCGCCCAACTACCGTGACCGCCTGGCAGCGATTGAACTGGCCGACTCGGTCAGCATTGATTTTCATAAATCGTTTTTCCAGCCCGTCAGCTGCAGTGCTTTTGTGTTTGCGCGAGCGCCAATGGCTGAAATACGCCAGTTATCACGCCGATTATTTAAATCCACTGGCGGATGCCCAGGCCGGCATTCCCAACCTGGTGGACAAAAGCCTGCAAACCACGCGTCGCTTTGATGCCTTTAAAACTCTGGCTGACGCTGCGCTGGATGGGCGCCGATGCCATTGGCGAATTATTTGATCAAGCCATCAACCTCACGGCACAAGCTCACCGCTGGATTGAGCAAAACTGTGAGCAAATCGAGCTGTTGCATAAGCCGCAGTTGAGCACCCTGGTGTTTCGCTTTGCCCCCAGCACCGAGTTCAGCGCGCAGCAACTAGATGATTGCAACCGACATATTCGCCGCTCGCTTTTCGACAGCGGCCGCTTTGCCTTAGCTGGCACTCAGGTGGGCGGCCAAGCCTATTTGAAGTTCACCTTTTTAAATGCCCACACGCAATTAAACCATGTGCAACAAGCCATTGACGCCGTACAGCAAGTCGGCGAGCACTATTTGCAAACATTGCGACAACCCGCGGAGGCCTGTGCATGAGCCCTATTTACGACTACATCGGCATTGGCCTTGGGCCATTTAACTTGAGCCTGGCCTGCCTATTACAACCACTTAACGACGTCGATGGGCTATTTATTGAGCAAAACAGTGAGTTTAACTGGCACCCAGGCCTAATGCTGGATGACGCGCATTTGCAAACGCCGTTTATGTCCGATTTGGTGACCTTAGCCAACCCCACTCATTCGTTGAGCTTTCTGAATTACGCCAAGCAGCAGGGCAAACTGTATTCGTTTTATATTCGTGAAGACTTTTTCCTGCTGCGTCGTGAATACAACCAATATTGTCGCTGGGCCATCGAGCAGCTCGACAATGTGGCGTTTAATACCCGTGTGGTGCAGGTGGAGTACTCAGCAGCAGAAGCCTGCTATCAGGTAACGTGCGAGCGTCTGCAGCATGGCCAGGTGACCGAAGTACAGTTACTCAAAGCCCGCAAGTTAGTTCTCGGCACTGGCCCTAAGCCCCACTGGCCCGCCAATACACGAGCATCTGAGCGCTGCAGTCACGCCAGCGATTATTTAAACCGCAAAGCCGCGATTCAGAAGTCCAAGCGCATTACCCTGATAGGCGGCGGACAAAGCGCGGCAGAAATTTATTACGACTTACTGCAAGACATTCATCAATACAATTATGAGCTGCACTGGCTCACCCGCTCACCACGTTTTTTCCCCGCTTGAGTACAGCAAGCTCACCCTGGAAATGACCTCACCGGAATACGTGGATTATTTTCATGCTCTACCGGCAGAGCAACGCGATGAGCTGATTGCACAGCAAAAACATCTCTACAAAGGCATCAACCAAAGCCTGATCAACGATATTTTTGATTTGCTGTATCGCCTGCGTTTAGAAAAACCCGTCAACACACGGTTATTAACCCACGCCCGCCTTGAGCAAGTATTTGAAAGCCAGCAGAACTTGCGCATTCGCTGCCAGCACAGCGAGCTCAATCAGCCATTTGAGCTCAGCACCGAGCAGCTGATTTTAGCCACCGGCTATGAGCGCCAGTGGCCCGAGTTTTTACAGCCCATTGCCGATCGCATTCGCTGGGACGCACAGGGCCGACCCGATGTGCAGCGCAATTACAGCATCGACCATCAAGGCAACGAGCTGTTTGTGCAAAACATGGAGTTAAGCACCCACGGCTTTGTCACCCCTGATTTGGGCATGGCCTGCTATCGCAACAGCTGGTTGGTGCGCGAAATTACCGGCGTCGAGCACTACCCCATTGAGCAGCGCATCGCCTTTCAGAATTTTGCCATTCCTACGGATTGGCAGCTAACCACAGCGCCACAGGAGTGCCCGGCGTGAAGCTACGCACTGCCTTGATTTTGCTTACCATCGTGTCGGTGACCGCCGACACCATGATCTTGCCGTTTTATCCGCAATTTTTTTCTCAAGCATTTGGCATCGACAGTCTGGCTCACGTGGGTTACTACCTAGCGGCCTGTTGTATTACTGTGATGCTGACCTTTCCACTGTGGGCCAAAGTGGCCCGCCATGTTCATGAGCTACCTTTGTGGGTCATTACCCAAACCCTCGCAGGCTTGCTTGGCATTGCTTGTTATTTCACTACCTCGCTGTGGCAGTTTTGGCTGCTGTCGCAACTGATGCTGTGTTTAAAAGCCTCTTATTTGCTGATTTACCCTTACGTCTTGCGCCTTGAAGAGCGCGACAGTTACTTGGGATTAGTGGGGCTAATTGCCGTATTAATGCAGCTCGGCGGTATTTTAGGTGCCGTTATGGGTGGCTTTTTATTGGAGCAGTTTTCACCGCGCAGCTTGTACTTATGGATGGCCGCCAGCGATGCCCTGCAAGTGCTGGTGTGGCTATTTAATGTGGCGCTTGCGCCAGGGCTGGCGCACGGATGCCCACGCTGGCCCGAGCAAATCACGTGGCTGGACTCCCCACGTTCTGCGCTTGGGGTTATTGGCCATGGTGTTTTACGCCTCGGCCTTTTTTATTCGGCCGTTTTTCACCCCGTTTTGGCAAGAATTAAACGCCGGCTCCTGGCTGGCCTCCGTAAGCATCAGTGGTTGGATTTTTGCACTGCCAGGCTGGGTGGCGCTGCTGGGGTTATGGGTCAACCATAAACGCCCGGGCAGTGATGACCATGGCCAAGTACTGTTGCTGGCCATGCTGTACGGCATGGTGGGCTTATGGCTGCAAGCCAGCGCCGACACAGCACTGGTACTGATTGGCCGTCTGATTTACGCCTGGGCACTGTTTCAAATCACCGTGCGCTTGGAGCTGTGGTTATTTGCCCACAGTGAGCCCGAGTTTTATGGCCAAGACTTTAGCAAATTACACCTGATGCAAAATGTCGGTGTCATCGCTGCCTCATTAAGCGTCGGCCATTGGGTCAGCGCCTGGGGCGCTGCCAGCACCTTTATGCTCGCCAGCATCGGTCTATTGATGTGCGCGCTGGCGCTGCTCTGGTGGCGTACGAGCCAAGTTCGCCAGCCTTCTCATTCTTAATATTGGGGTTAAGCATGCAATTTGAACGTCTCTCGCCCATTGGCCATTTACAAGTAGTGCCATTTAACCTGGACAAACACCTACCACTGTTTCATCAGTGGGTCAGCCAGCCCTACGCACATTTTTGGGGGTATCAAGGCATCAGCCTGGAGGCTTTACTCCGCGAATATCAACAATTGCTGCAACAAGGCCATCAACTGCTTTTAGGGCTGCATCAAGGCCAACCCGCCTTTGTAGTAGAGCTGTATGATCCCACCACGGTACTGGCTGAGCATTATTCGTCTGCCGAGGGCGATATTGGTATGCATGTGTTACTGGCGCCGTGCGAACAGCCCATTCATGGTTTTAGCCGCCAAGTTTTTCACACCATCATGGCGGCGTTATTTGCGCAGGGTTATCAGCGCATCATCGTCGAACCCGATGCTCGCAATCATGCGGTGCATAGGCTCAATAGTGCGTTTGGTTTTCGCCATCATGGCCCGGTGGATTTAGGGCATAAGCACGCTTTAATTGGTGTGTGTGAGCGCCAGCACTTTGATCGAGCTTGTACCCTGCAACAGTTAGATGGCGATGCTCCCGAGCACGCTTTAGCTGTGCGCCACTCACCCGAACAAGCCTGCGCCCCATTAACGCCAGATATTTGGGCACAAGCCAATGCCGAGCAAGTGGCCAAATGCATCAGTGAAACCTGCCATGAACGCCTGCTAACGCCACAAAAACTGGCCGACAATAGCTATGAGTTGCGCAGCGATCACTCATGCTATCGCTTTCGCGCCCACTGCCTGGCGTTAGAACATTGGGTGATTGAACCTGGCTCCATTCAGCGCTGGGTAAATGATCAGCCACAACCACTGGACGCACTGCAATGGGTGGCAGAATTTCAACAAGCATTAGGTCTTCGCCCAGCGCAGTTAAATGGCTATTTAGAGGAGCTGGCTAACACATTGTATGGCCGGGCGTTTAAATTGGCGCGGCCAGGTTTGAGCGCTGGAGAACTGGCGACGGCTGACTTTCAAACCCTAGAAGCCGCCATGAGCGAGGGTCATCCGGCGTTTATTGCCAATAACGGTCGCTTAGGCTTTGACCAAACGGATTTACGCACCCGCGCGCCTGAGAGCGGCAAGGTTATGCGCTTGGTGTGGTTAGCCGCCCATCGCGATGTCGCCACCCTCGCCTATATGCCCGACTTAGATTACCCAACTTGGCTAGCTCAGGAGTTCGACGCCGCAACCTTAGCGCGCTTTCAAGCACGCTTAGCCGAACGTGGCCTGAACTTTGAAGATTATGTGTTGATTCCTGCTCACCCCTGGCAATGGCAGCACAAGCTAGCGTCGATTTACGCCGCCGAGCTGGCCAGTGAGCGCTTGGTATTGCTGGGCTATGGCGATGATTATCATCAAGCACAGCAATCGATTCGCACTTTTTATAATCGCTCGCAGCCACAGCGCAGTTACGTTAAAACGGCATTGTCTGTAATTAACATGGGCTTTGTGCGTGGTTTATCGGCGCAATACATGCAAGTCACACCGGCCATCAATCACTGGTTATATGAAACCCTCAACCAGGATTCACAATTGCAGCAATGTGGTTTTACCATGCTGCGTGAAATCTGTGCCGTGGGATATCAGCAGCCGTTTTTTAACCAGTCGGGATTAAATGATCATCCATTTAAAAAGACCCTGGCCGGTTTATGGCGTGAAAGCCCAGAGCCATTATTACAACCCGGCCAAACCCTAACCACCATGGCGGCGCTGTTGCACCAAGATGCGCACGGCCACTCCCTCGCTGCCAAGTGGATCGCCCAATCAGGCAAAACGCCCGAGCAATGGCTAACGGCGTATTTAAACGCCTATTTTGTGCCCCTACTGCACTGTTTTTATGCCCACAAACTGGTGTTTATGCCACACGGCGAAAATCTGATTTTAATTATGGAAAACGGCGTTCCCGTGCGTGCGCTGATGAAGGATATCGGCGAAGAAGTGTGCTTATTAAACAGCGACCAGCCACTGCCAAAAGCAGTTGAGCGCATACGTGTGCAAATGCCAAAAGACAAAGAATTATTGTCGATTTTCACCGACGTTTTTGACGGCGTCTTCCGTTATTTGAGCCAGCAACTCTGGCAAGCCGGCGTGATGGAAGAGCAGCAATTTTGGCGCACTGTGGCACAGGTCGCGCACACCTATCAGGCCAATCATCCAGAGCTGCAACAGTGCTTTAAGGAATACGATTTATTTGCGCCCAGCTTTGCCCACTCTTGCTTAAATCGCCTGCAACTGCGCAATCATCAGCAAATGGTCGATTTAACCGACCCAGCCGGCAGTCTGGTATTTGCAGGCGAACTGCAAAACCCCTTGGCCGCGTTTGCGTTGGAGCCAGTCAGTGGCTGAGCAGCCGCCGTGGCTAACACCTTGGCACCCGGCGATTCAGGTCGTTGACGCTGCGCCCTTATGGGTATCGCTGGCAGCGCCTGCCAGCGTTGAGACAATGGTGCAGCGGGTAATGCAGACGCATACGCCCGAGGCTGAGCTGTACGCGCGCCATCGCTGCTGGACCTTGCTGCTGTGGCAGCCGGTGTTTTTGTCCCTCGCTGCTGTCAATGATGGCGGCGGTACGCTGGATTTAACGCGCTTACAACAGCGCTGCCAACACGGCAGTGTGTATGGTCTACAGCAGCTACCAGGCCTTGAGCCAACGGCAGATTTCCAGCAGCGCCTGCAGCAGCAAGCGCACCACTTAAATGCTTATGCCCAGCAGGCATTTTCATTACTGCAGCCCCAAATTCGCTGCAAGCCGCAGCAACTGTGGGGCCTATTAGCCGATTTAGTGTGGCTGGCGCTGCAGGCTGGCTGGCACCCTGACCGCCAGCGTCATGACTGGTATCAGCAAGGCCAGCAGTGGCAACAAACCGTTGTTTCTCAACCCATTAAGGGCCAGCGAGATTTGCATTTTTTGGCAGCAGAAAACCGCTGGTGCATACAGCGCGGTAGCTGCTGCTTTCACTATTTAAACCCTGGTGGCGAATGTTGCGAGGGTTGCCCTAAAGCTGCCCGCACACCAAAAAATAGGATTAAAAACATCCCGGAGAAGGTATGAACGAACGCATTCAAGCAGTCGACATTGGCCGTGGTCTGGCCGTCATGGTGATGGTCTGTGTCCACGTCATGTGGATGTACGCCAGCGTCGACACCCAAGGCAATACTTGGCTTGGTCAGTTATTACACACATTAGGCAAAGGCACGGCGGCTTTTTTGCTGTTTATGGGCATTTCATTGCAATTGGCTAGGGCAAAAACCAGTACCGCGCATTTACTGCGTGCGCTGCAGTTAATTGCTTTGGGCTACGTCATGAATGCACTGAAATTTCTGCTGCCGCTGCATTTAGGCTGGCTGCCCGCTGAGTTTATGGCGGCCTATGGTTGGCAAGCGCCGCTCAGCTCTGGCCAGCAACTGTATTTATTATCCACTGGCGATATTTTGCAGCTCGCTGGCCTCACTCTGACCCTGTATGCCGTGCTGCAAAGAGTCATTAAAAACGGACTCGGCTGGCTCACGGTAGGGCTACTAATAATGCTGGCTACGCCCTGGTTGCGCGAGCTCATCAGCGCTGAGCATTACGCGGTGAAATTAATCGCAGGCCAAGATTATCAGGTCTACTTCCCCATGTTGCCGTGGGCCAGCTTTATCTTTTTTGGTGCCGCCTTAGGGCATTGGTGGAAAACCCAGCCCAGCTTGTGTGTTAAAGCCCTGCCTTGGCTCGGTGCGATCAGCATGGCCATAGGCTTTGCTCTTTATCAGCACAACAGCGAATTACACATGGGCAATTTTTTCCATCACGGTCCGGGCGGTACCTTGTATTTACTCGGTATTACCCTGCTCGCGCTGTGGCTGATTCAATGCACCTTGCGCTGGCAATACCCACCCAAACTGATGGCCGCCTGGCGCTATTGCAGCGAACGCGTCACCTCTTTGTATGTGATTCAGTGGGTGCTGATCTGCTGGGGCATGGGGCTGGTGGGCTTTCAAACCCAAGGCGTGGCCGGCACCTTGGTGCTGATTATTCCTGCTTGGGCCGCGACCTTAGGTGGGCAATGGCTGTATGAGCAAAAGGAGCGGCTATGGCAGTGGCGAGTGGCTTAAGCGCCAAACAGCAGCAGCGCATTTACCTGGTACTTGCTCACATTGAGCAGCACCTAGATGGCAACTTGACCCTCACCGGGCTGGCCGATGTCGCCGGTTGCAGTCGCTGGCAATTGCAGCGTGCCTTTGCCGAACTGAACATTGCCCTGGCCAGTTACGTGCGCCAGCGACGCTTAAGCCGGGCCACCTGGTTATTGGTGCACAGCGAGCAGCGTCAGGTCGATATTGCCAAAGCCTGCGGCTTTGAATCGGATATTCAATTCCATCGTGTATTTAAACAACACCTGCAGATGACGCCCGGCGCTTACCGTCGCCGTGGCGTCTGGCAAGATCGCTGGCCAGCTTTGGCATTTACAGACCCTGGCCAGTGCTGGCTGCAGTCTCCCGCGCAGGCCCGATCTCAAACTGAGATCCGGCCCTGGCCACTGGCCATCACGGATTTCTGGTTTAGCGCAGCTGCTGCCAGATAAACTGCAGCGCATCGGCTTCGAGCCAGGCCAGCCAGGCCTGATCACTGGCCACCACACCCTGCCAACGCTGGTTAGAGCCGCCGTGGCAACCATAAGGAATCAGCTGCTGGCTGCTGCGGGCGTAATCCAGGCATTGGCCCGAGGCCTGGTTGCGCAATTGCTCATCCTCATAGTGCCATTGCTGCGCTGGCTCGTTGAGCTGGCACTCGGCGACAATGATTTGCCCCGAAGCAGGCTGCAGGCACAACCACGGCTGTTGCTGTGGGTGCAAACGACCGCGCGCATCCAGCAGCCACTGGGTGTGTGGTTGGCCGTCGTCCAAGCTGGGGAGCTGCACCGCAGCGCCGCTGTTGGCATTGTCTGCCACGGCAAAATAGCGCCCTTGGCCGCTGATCACTGCACCCGCTACATCCGCAACGGCTTGGCTGGCCAAACCTGTATGCTGCAAATGATGGCGCAGGTGACCTGCCGTCAACTCAACCGCCTGATTGCTGGCCTGGTGATAGCCCAACAGCTGTGCCACGCCGCTGGCGGCTTGTTGCAGCGTCAAAATAGCAGCCAGGCGCTCACGGCTGCTGGCAGACAAGGCCGCTAATAAAGCCTCTTGCTCATAGCTTTGCACCAGTAGCGCCAACTCGCTCGGCAGCGCTACGCTGTCTGCGGGCAACGCCGCCAATTGCTGATCTATCTGCTGCCACTCACGTTGGCGCAAAGCATCAAAGCCATGGGCCTGACCCACCTGTGCCAATGGCGGCAGCTCAGGTACCGCTGCGCTGAAGTCGGTGCGGGTCACCTCAGTGACCTGACCGGCGCGGCGACAATTCAAACTGGCCGCCGTCGGGCGTACAGCCGCGCTTAAGTTCACATGCAACTGATTAACCGTATCGGCGTGATGGCGCTCAGCGGCCACGGCAATGCGCTGCTCGCCACCTGCGTGGTGCACGCTGAGCCAGCATTGATCGCCGCTGGCAGCAGGCTCGGCCCACTCAAAGACATTGCCGTGGTTACCGTGCAGCAGTGGGTAAATGACAGCAGCGCCGTCGGGGTCATAGGCACCAATAATGGTCACAACGTTAACGCCCACCTGACTGGGCACCGGGCGGTTATCGTTAAACTCAACAAACTGGCCTTGGCTGGTATCCCACTGTTTATAACCACTGGCAAAGCTGGTATCCGCCAGTGGGAAGCGCTCTAAATCGTTTTGAATCAAACGTGCACTGTAGCCGGTGTAGAAGGTGTAACGCGACAGCGGCGAGGCATCCCAACCGCCCGACATAGCGTCTTTATTAAAGCTGAACTCGCCGTCGGCGCTGACCTCGGTAAGACCCGTTCGCAGGCGCTGTCGATGGGCGATAAAGCCCCAACCGCTATCGGCATGGTGCACCGCCCAACGGCCATCATCCGTTAACGACTGACCCGGATAATGGCCAATGCCGTAGGCATGGCCCCACTCATGGCTGGCCTCGTTGCCAGCGGTGCTGTACAGGGTGCCAATGCCATTGCCGCCGCTCAGGCCATGCTGAACGACGCCATTTTGATAGCGGCCCTGGGCGTGGTGGTTAGTGATTTGCTTGATCACATGCGGGTGGCTCTGGCGCATGTGATGGCTGCTGTAACCGAAGTTGGCCATATTAATGCCGACACTGATCTGCGATTTGGCCACGTTTTCGCGCATGTCACCGCTGTAAACGCCGCCTTCATCTGCACTGACATCGTCGTACACAGTGCCATCAGCGATCATCACCCGCTCCAGCTGCACATCGGCGTAGTTAGCCATCACCAACTCAGAAACCGGCAAGGTCTGGAAATAGTCCGCCGCCGCCAACAGCGGATCTTGGCTAATAAACTGGCTGTCGTCCGCAGCGGGCGGCTCTGACAATAAACCCACGCGAATGGTTTGAAACACCAAGCGTGTGGCACGGCCAACGTCAATATCCGCCGCCAGCAAAGAGCCACTGCGCTCGCCCTGGCGCACATTTAACGCCATGCCATTGCGCACATGCTGCCAAGGAACGCGCGCCCACCAAGCTTGCTTGGAGTACGCCACCTGATCGGCGGCGATGTCACTGGCCGGTAAAGTGCTGGGGTGATTCAAGTTCAGGATATCCACCAGCTCACCGTTCACCAGCAGCTCAGCACTGACGCCCTGCTCGCTGACTTGATGCGGCAACACCAACAACAAGGCTTCGCGCTGGGCCACCAACCTGGGCATGTAGCGGCTTTGGCGCTCATCGGCCTCGTTGCGCTGATAGTTGCCGTTAGGCGCCACGCTGTGTGATTGCACAAACTGCACTTCGGCGTCCAAATCGCCGCTTAAATCATTGCGCAAGGTGCGTGTGTGGCCATCAAAGTTGAGTTGATAAAAATCGATTTTGTCGCCGCCTTGATACGCCTCACCGACGACCACCGTCAGCTCACCCTTAAAGCGGCTTTTCTGCTCGCCATCAGTGCGCTGCAGTTCAAGGGCATATTGCCCTGGCTCGGCTGCCATGCCCGTCAAGGTGCCGGTGTTGGCATCCAGCGCTAACCAGTTCGGCAATTCCACTGCTGTGAAACGGGCGTTAGCCGAATGCTCGCCAAATTCTGGCTGAAAGACATAGCCCGCCTGGCTGACGGCCTTGGCCAAGCTCAGCTCTATTACGGGTGTTTCAGCACTGTCGTCGCCTTCTTCGCTGCCGCCGTCTTGCGTGCCATCGCTATCTGCACCATCGCTATCCGAGCCATCACCGCTGTCGCTGTTCGAGTCGTCGCCGCTGCCCGTACCGTCACCATCGTCACTGCCGTCATCCCCTGTGGTTGAGCCACCGTCCGCTGGGCCAGGATCTGGGATGCCACCATTATCTTCGCCGGGATCACTGCCACCGTCTTGATCGCCATCGGAATCACCTTGTTCTGGCGTTGGCGTCTGCGTGCCACCGCTGGCATCGCCAGTCGAATCTTCGCCGCCACGGCCATCGCCACCACTACCACCGCAGGCGGTCAATAACGCGCTGGCGAACAACAGCGCCAATATAGAAGGTGATTGCATGAACACTCCTCAAGCAGGTGATGGCATACAGCGCCGAGCTTAACTGGTCACTTAATGCACAAAATTGGAATGGTCGCCATTGTCGTGAGGTGATCAGCGAAAACAAGCCAAGGGCGCGGCCAAGGTCGCAAACTGTGGACTGCTTCAGACTTGAGTGATCGTTTTAAGAGGCATCTCACAAACGGTGACGAGACGGCAGTAAATCGAGGGCAGGGAGGGTGAATAGAAAAAAGCTTTATGCGCCGGAATCACAGCCCGAAAGGATGGCACCTCAGGCATCCTGCCTTCGGCCCTACGGGCGCCTGCGGCGGGCCCAATGGCTCCCGGCCATTGCTCGAACCTGAGAGTCGCTCAAGCAGACTTAAAAGGCCTCATATGCCCACTGCCAGCCGGATAAAAGCCCGAAAGGATGGCCCCTCAGGCATCCTGCCTTCGGCCCTACGGGCGCCTGCGGCGGACCTAATGGCTCCCGGCCATTGCTCGAACCTGAGAGCTTGAACCAAGGCGCTCAAGCAAGCATAAAAAAACCCTCATCTACCCACTGCGTGCAGTGAGTAGATGAGGGTTCTCTATGGCCCGCCCGAGAGGATTCGAACCTCTGACCTCTGCCTCCGGAGGGCAGCGCTCTATCCAGCTGAGCTACGGGCGGAAAAACGGACAACCAGCAAGGCCGATGCCGTAAGGTGCCGGATTATATACATTTTTCTCAGCGGCTCCAACATCATCCGCCCATGGGCTTGGCTAGCGCCAGATGAGCAAGACACTAGACCAACTACTTACGCGTTTTGTGACGAGGTTGGCTGAACCTATGTTCTACCAGGCCCTTCTGCGTGTTTCCCGCAATTAGTAACATCCATATCAAAACGCACTGTTTTGGTGCCCTAAGCGCTGGGCAGCATGGCTGCTGAGCAAAACCGTGAGATAGGCAGCAATTTTTCCGCCAAACGGCGCGTTTTGTAGCTATTGCAATGACAGTAGTTTTGCTAGTATTCGCGCCATTGAACACTAGGGTTTTATCGGACGATCTCCAATGCCTGACCCCGCACTCACGATGGCCAACCAGCGCAACCCGCTAAGCCGGCCTGGTTCGTGGTTGAATACGCGCCAACAACGCGGCAATGCCACGGAAATATTACAAGAATACGACCTCAAGCAAGCTGAGTTGCGCGCCTACGAAACACAGGTATTGCAGCAAGAAAACAAGGTTCGCGAAGAAGCTGGCCTGCCCCCCATTGAGCTGGAGGCCCCCAGCCCCAAACGACGCTCTCGTCGCCGTATCAACCGCGCCTGCTATCTGGCCTTAGGCGCACTGGCGCTGTGCGCTCTTAGCATCGTGATCTGGTTGGTATGAAGCAGCTGCAACCTGCATGCTAGTGCAGGTAACGCCTATTAGATCGTTTCAGCCATCACATGACTTCAAAAACAGCTCAGCAAGCCGGTTTTGATATCCGTGAGCTGATTGTTAACCCGGGCAGCATACGCAGCGATTAAATTCATAGCGCAGCGATTACCCGGGCCGATTCTACCCAGCTGAGCACGAGTGGCCTCAGTGAGCACTCTCTGTCGCATGGCCGTCGTGGTTTAAAAAACGGCACGCTTTCTGCTGCATCAAGGCGAAATCGTATTCGACCGACCGCAACAGGTGAGCTTTGCCATGCCGGATCCCAATGAAATCGAAATGACCGATATGTCGGTCAAGCGCTCCGCCACTTCCCAACAACAGCGCCAACCCAGCACCAGCCAGTCTCATAGCTCTGGACCAATGGACATTGAAATGACGGATATGTCCGCCAAAGGCAAGCGCATGGCGGCGATACACTCTGAAATTGGACATGGCGTGTCACCCGTAGCGGGCAGCGCCTCTGACTCACGCACACTCGCCCACGCCATGATGGACGTGCGCTTTAACTATCAAGTGGATCGCAATGTCGACCATGCCAATATGTTCACGCGAGCCAAAGCATCGGGCAAACAAAAGTACCAAGAAACTCAGGTCGGCCGGGAAGTGGTCAAGGCCGGTGGCAAAGCAGTGGTCAGTCACGTGGTGCCGTTTGGCACCAATGTAATGGCGGGTGTGGATGCAGGGTTAGCTCAGCGCGACGTTAGCAAACTCAAGCAACAACGCCAGCAGCACTCGCAGGCGATACATTCGGTATTTGATAATTTAATTGATAAAAAGCAATCCGATCGCAACCTCAGTGCAGTCAAAACCTTTGATCCCACGCCCCATTCATTGATTGCCAAAACGGCCACCTTAGGCAAAGGCATTAAAGATTTAATCACCGACGACTCAAGAAAAAGCCGCATTAATGCCGCAGCCTGGGCCAAGTCATTAGAAACGCCCAGAGCTAACCACCAAACAGAAAAAGAGCACCGAGAGGAACAACACGAGCTCGCCAATAAGCGCAATACCGACTTTGCTTATTTGGCTAACAGCGACCCTAAAGCCAGTCGTGCCTTGGTGAGCTTGGTCGATTCAGCCATCACGCCGACATTTCATAGCCCTAGCCAAGAAATAGCTCACCATAATCAGGTGCTGCGTCAGCATCATGCCGGTTCAGCCCAGCGCGAACACAATGGCGTCGATACATCATCAACACTGCGCCCCAGCATGGTGAAGCGGCAAATACACAGCGAGCAGGCCATTCGTAGCCTAAAAAACCCTCATCGCTAGCAGCGCTTGCCAGATAGCGTTTGCTGATCTCACAATGCGCTATGGAAACGACGCCACTCGCCGTGCTTATCAGCTGCCCACAACGCCGCTATCAATTTGCAGCGCAGCTCACTTCACCACAGGATATTAATCCAACCCTGCAACACGGCATTCGCCGCTATCGCGCCCAAGCACATCCTGAACAGGTACAATTGCAGCGCTGGGTCATGCAACGGTTGCCAGACAAACAACAACAATTACAGACGCAGCAACCACATTGGACAGAGGCTCACTGCCTGAAAGCCGCGCGAGAGTTACTGCAGGCTCAAGCTGGGCAACAGCAGGGGCTGTATGGCATTGCCGATCATGTCACCTTGAGTGTCGGCATTGAAAATGGCCCAGATGCATTTTTTGTCGATGTGGATAACTTTCCCGTGCCTTGTCCGCCCTTACCGGCGCTGCAATGCCGGGATTTATGGCTGCGCATGTTAGAGCTTAGGGAAACCTTTGCTGGCATAGACCTTGGGCACCTCTGAATAATTCTGCACAACTCTGCGCGAGTGCAGCAGGCTTTCAGAACAAGGCGGTGATGGCAGGAAATGGCCAGCCCTTTTCAACGTCGCCAACGACGTTATGGAAGCCTGCCGCCCGCGCCCTGCGGGGATCGCCAGAGAACTCCAACTCTGTGTCGCCGTTTTTTGCTGTAGCTGGCTAGAGCGGCAAACCGGCTTCGTGAGCTGAAGCCCTCCGGCGATCCAGAGCGGGCACCGAATTATTCAGAGGTGCCCTTGACAATATTTGAGCACCCGCTTCCACGTTAAGGAAAGACTTATGCAACGACTATTCATGCCTTTTATCACGGCAGTACTGCTCACTGCCTGCGGTGGCGGCAGCAGCTCCGGCTCAGATTCTGCCACGACACAACCAGAGCCGACCCCAACCCTGCCTGAGCCCGTCAACCTGATTGCGCCACAGCAACTGACGGCGGCCTACAAATCACAGTACAGCCACTTAAGCGTGAGCCAAGAAGGCCACTGGTGCGTTATCGAACGCACGTCAGATGGCAGCTCAATTCAGCTGGCCAGCAGGCAATGGCAAGAAGGTTGGCAACAACAACTGCACTGTTACAGCGGCGAGCAACAGACCTGGCAATATCAACCCGCTAACGCCATTTTGGTCGATATCGCCCTAACCGATGCCCAGCAGCTTATCGTACTGGAAGCACTGCCAAGCGAAGCCGATAACGACTCCCCCTTCGCCGCCTATGAGTTACGTTTAAGCCGTTATTCTTTGACCGGCGAACTGCAGCACCAGGCTTGGCTACTGCATCCGCCGAGCGAAAATGACCTTGATTACTACCGTTTTGAAGTCGGCCAGCTGGTGCGCACCGATTTTCGTTATTCCAGCGTTAATGATCGCCCTCAACTGTCGGAAAGCACCCTAGCCCAGTTGGAGTACCGTAACGGCCAGTTGTATTTATTGGCCCATACCTATGGGGTGCAGCTCTACCAGCTGCAGGACGATTTCAGCATTGGCTGGAGCCGTCAGGTAATGCCCGCCTACAGCTGGCTGTGGCAAACCGTACTCACCAACATCAGCCGCCTGGCGGTGCACGAGGATGGCCGCCTTGCCGTCGCCTTTGAACTGTACGACAGCGACGATCTCACCATTCTTAACACGCACTTTAATACTCAACTGACCGACCCAGGCGAAGGCTCAGATACCGGAGTGGCCATTTATGATGCCAACGGCCAGCTTTTGCAACGCGCCGTTGTTGGCGTGCCAGACCAGGGCGAGTCGCTGGTCAATGCCGTATGGCAGCAAGATCAGTTGCTGCTGGTGAGCAACAGCCGAGTGGCCAAAAATAACGCTGCCGCAGGCAGCACCGAGTGGGATGTATCACTGCAAATCTTGGATGGCGCCACGGCGCAGTTGCAAAGCGCACATTTATTGAATTTTGATCAAGAAGATGCACTGCTCGACGCCACCGTCTCCGCCGATGGTCGCTTATGGCTGGCCGGCATCAGTGGTTATCAACAGGTCGATAGCAACAGCCAGATCAGCAATGGCTATGGCACCATTTTGACGCTTAACTCGGAGCAGCAGCTGCAGCCACTCGTCACACTGGATCTACCACGCAACTCTACGGTGCAAGGCATCGAAGCGGTGGGCGAGCGCTTGTATTATCGCTACGACTTCGATGGTTCCATTACCCACACCTGCGATGGCGACGACAATGCCACGCTGTGCGGATTAAAGTCGGGCATCGACAGCGTTGTAATGCCGCAGCTTTAATCGTTGCTAGACGTGACCGTTTGGCCTAAACGGTCACGTCTAATCAGACGCCTATTCTAAAAACACCGCAAAATCGTACAAATACTTACAACGCCCCGCAAAAACTACATCACCTAAAAATATTTCCACCCGGTTTTATAAATATTTTTCGCATAAAAGGCCGATTTCGTCTCGACCAATCACGTCTAGGGCACTTGGCTGTCTCGCTGTTATCGCTCTTTCATGTCTATTTTTTTTTGCCAGATTGGCTTGATGATCCAGGTCATGATGATGCACTCGCGAACTCTTATATCGTAACTATGCTCAATCACGGCTGCTGGCGTCTCTACTTTGCTTAGTCACGATAAATAAGGCAGCCAAACAACAAAAAAGCTGGTCACGGTGCCAGTAACGAGGAGTCCAGAGTCACGTCATACAGCACTGGCTCTGTAAACGATCGGAGGAGTTATGAAAAGCTTTCGCTTTCCGACAGCATTCACCATTTTATTTGCGCTGATCGCGCTGATGGCCGCCCTCACTTGGGTGGTGCCCGTCGGCCAGTATGAGCGCGTCACTAATGAAGAGCTCGGCCGCGAGGTGCCCGTACCCGGCAGCTTTGAGCCGGTGGAATCCAACCCCCAAGGTTTGGCCGATATCGCCCTAGCACCGATTAATGGTTTTTATAACAGCGACAGTTATGAAGCCGGCGCCATTGATGTGGCGTTATTTGTATTAATGCTGGGCGGTTTTTTGGGCGTTGTGAACGCCACCGGCACCATTGACCATGCCATTCAACGCATTATGGATGTGTTCGCCGGGCGCGAGCAGTGGCTGATTCCCATCCTCATGGCATTGTTTGCCGCCGGCGGCACTGTGTATGGCATGGCCGAGGAGTCACTGGCGTTTTATGCGATTTTAATTCCCATCATGCTGCGCGCCGGTTACGACACCGTCACTGCCGTTGCCGTGATCATGCTGGGTTGCGCCATCGGCACACTCGGCTCCACCATTAACCCATTTGCCACCGTGATTGCCTCGGATGCTGCTGGCATTGCCTTTACCGAAGGCATGGGCCTGCGCTTTTTGATTTTGGGCGGCGGCTGGCTGATCTGTGTGATCTACGTCATGCGCTACGCTGCGCGCGTGCATGCCGATATCAACCATTCTTTGGTAAAAGACAAGCACGAAGAAAACAAACAGCATTTTCTCGGCGGCAGTGAAGATCGCCACTCACAGGAAATGAGCATCAAAGAAGATTTAACCCTGGTTATCTTTGCCGCCGTTTTCGCCATCATGATTTGGGGCGTCGCCGTTGCCGGCTGGTGGATGGCGCGCATGGCAGCGTTATTTATTGTTGGTGCCATTGTTGTTGGCCTGGTCAATCGCATGAAAGAGCAGGACTTAGTCGATAACTTTATTACCGGTGCGCGTGATTTATTGGGTGTGGCATTAATTATTGGTTTGGCACGCGGCATTGTCGTCATTATGGATGCCGGCCACCTGAGCGACACCGCCCTCGCCTGGTCAGAGGATCTGGTGTCTGGATTATCGCCCATCGTATTTATCAACGTTGTTTACTGGATCGAAGTTGCCATGTCGTTTCTGGTGCCTTCGTCTTCTGGCTTGGCCGTGTTGAGCATGCCGATCATGGCGCCGCTGGGGGATTTTGCCGGTGTCAGTCGTGACTTGGTGGTAACTGCATTTCAATCCGCCAGCGGTCTGGTCAATATGATTAACCCAACCTTCGCCGTGGTCATGGGAGGCCTGGCCATTGGTCGCGTGCCTTACGAAACCTGGTTGAAATTCACCTGGCCGTTGCTGCTGATACTGACCATTTTCATCATGGCGGTATTAAGCCTAGGCACCATGCTCTGAACTTTTAAGGTGTGAACTATGAGTAAATTAATGGGCGCCAATTCCGAAGTTGGCAAATTAAAAACAGTCATGGTGTGTACGCCAGGTTTGGCCCATGAGCGCCTGACGCCCACCAACTGCAGTGACCTGCTGTATGACGACGTTATTTGGGTCAAGCGGGCACGCGAGGACCACCGCGACTTTGTTGAAAAGGTCCGTGATCGCGGCGTTAACGTGTTAGAAATGCATGAGTTGTTGGCAGAAACCGTCGCTTTGCCCGAAGGGCGCGAATACATTCTTGATCATAAGCTCACCGCCAATATGGTGGGCGAAATTCTTAAAGACGAGTTTCGTGGCTGGCTCGGCGAACTGGCACCACAAGATCTGGCCAAGTGCTTAATTGGCGGTGTTTCTGCCGCGGAAACGCCCTTTATGCACGACAATATTTTCGCTCGTTACACCAACGAAGAAGCGTATTTAATCGCACCACTGCCCAACACCACCTTTACCCGCGACACCAGTTGCTGGATTTACGGCGGCGTCACCCTGAACCCAATGTTCTGGCCCGCACGCCGCCAAGAAACCCTGCTGACCGCGGCGATTTATAAGTATCACCCCTTCTTTGCCGATAAAGAATTCAGCATTTGGTGGGGCGACCCAGATGAAGACCATGGCTTGGCCACCTTAGAGGGCGGCGATGTCATGCCCATTGGCAACGGTTGCGTACTGATTGGTATGGGCGAGCGCACCACCCGCCAGGCCGTGGGTCAAGTGGCTAAATCACTGTTTGCCGCCGGCGCAGCAGAGCGCGTTGTCGCCTGTCAGATGCCGCGCTCACGCGCCGCCATGCACCTGGATACCGTGTTCTCGTTGTGCGATGTCGATAAAGCCACGGCCTACTTGGAAGTGTGCGATCAAATTCATTGCTTCTCGTTGCGCCCGGGTAACAACGGTGGCTTGGAGTTAACCGAAGAAAAAGCACATTTGTTTGATGTCGTCGCCGATTGCTTGGGCCTGGATAAATTGCATGTTGTTACCACAGGTGGCGACGCCTGCGAGCGCGAACGCGAGCAGTGGGATGACGGCAATAACGTGGTGGCATTGGAGCCAGGCGTGGTCGTGGCCTACGACCGCAACGTATACACCAACGATTTACTGCGCAAAGCCGGCATTGAAGTCATCACCATTAATTCCGCTGAGCTGGGCCGCGGTCGTGGTGGCGGTCACTGCATGACCTGTCCAATCGAACGCGAAACACTGACTTTTTAATTTGCTCAATGCAGGCACAGCCGCACTGAGTTGCAAACGGGGCGAAAGCCCCACGGAGGTTTACCATGGCGTTTAACTTACGCAACCGCAGCTTTTTAAAACTGATCGATTTTAGCCAGCGCGACATGATGTTTTTGCTGGATTTAGCACGCGATTTAAAACGCGCCAAATATGCAGGCTCGGAAGTACAACATTTAAAAGGCAAGAACATTGCGCTGATTTTTGAAAAATCTTCAACTCGCACTCGTTGCTCGTTCGAAGTCGCAGCCTATGACCAAGGCGCCAACGTTACCTATCTTGATCCGACTGGCTCGCATATGGGTAAAAAAGAATCGGTGCGCGATACCGCTCGGGTATTGGGCCGCCTATATGATGCCATTGAATACCGTGGCTTTGGTCAGACCATCGCCGAGCAGCTGGCGGAGCACGCGGGTGTGCCGGTATTTAACGGCTTAACCGATGAATACCATCCAACACAAATGGTCGCCGATTTAATGACCATGCGCGAATACAGCAACAGCAAGCCATGGCATGAAATCAGCTACTGCTACAGCGGTGATGCACGCTCTAACATGGGCCACTCGCTGATGATTGCTGGCTGCTTAATGGGCATGGATGTGCGCATTGCCGCCCCCAAAGAGTTATGGCCAGAAGACGAATACATCGCCGCCGCGCGCGAACTAGAGCAACGCTACAACGCCAAGCTCACCCTCACCGAAGACCCGCAAGAAGGCGTAAAAGGCGCAGACTTTGTGCACACCGACGTCTGGGTATCGATGGGCGAATCCGACGATGTCTGGCAACAGCGCATCGACTTGCTCAAGCCCTACCAGGTCAATGCCGAGTTAATGGCCGCCACTGGCAACCCAATGGTGAAATTTATGCACTGCTTGCCGGCGTTCCACAACCTAGAAACCGAAGTCGGCCGTAAAATTGAAGAGCGCTTTGGCTTAAGCGCCATGGAAGTGACCGAAGACGTATTCGAGTCGCCCGGAGCCATTCAATTTGAGCAAGCTGAAAACCGCATGCACGCCATTAAAGCGCTGCTGGTTGCCACCCTGGGCCAATAAAAAGCCGGAGGCGTTATGAGAATTGTTGTCGCCCTCGGGGGCAATGCTTTACTGCAACGCGGCCAAGCGCTGAACGCAGACAACCAACGCGATAATGTGCGTCAGGCGGTTAAATCCCTGGCCGCTGTGCACGCCGAACATGAACTGGTCATTGCCCACGGCAATGGCCCACAAGTCGGCTTGCTGGCATTAATGGATGCCGCTTACGAAAGTGGCTCGGCCTTTCCGCTGGATGTGTTAGGCGCCGAAAGCGTCGGCATGATCGGCTATATGATTGAGCAGGAGCTGGGCAATGTGGTGCCCAAAGACGATCACATCGTGACCCTGCTGACGCAAATTGCGGTGGATGCCAACGATCCGGCCTTCCAAAAACCCACCAAGCCCATCGGCCCTGTGTACAGCGCCGAGGAAGGTGAAAAGTTAGCCGCAGAAAAAGGCTGGTCTTTGGCTGCCGACGGCACTGGTGTGCGACGCGTGGTGCCCTCGCCCAAGCCGCAGCGCATCATTGAAATCGACACCATTCGCATGCTGGTGGATAAAGGCGTGATTGTCATTTGTGCCGGCGGCGGCGGCATTCCGGTGAGCTTTGATGACCAGGGTCATTTACACGGCGTGGAAGCCGTTATCGACAAAGACCTCGCCAGCGGTTTGCTGTCGAAGCAGCTGGATGCCGATGCTTTTATCATGCTGACCGACGTGCCGGAAGTCTGCGTTGATTTTGGCACGCCAGAGCAGCGTTCCATTCGCCGCGCGCACCCAGATGCGCTGCTAGAAATGGACTTTGCCGCTGGCTCAATGGGGCCGAAGGTGCTGGGCGCCTGCGAGTTTGTGCAAAGTACCGGCAAAATGGCAGCCATTGGTCGCTTAAGCGACTTGGCTGATATTCTCGCCGGCAAAGCAGGCACTTTGGTAACGCTGGAGGCCAATGGCATCGAGTACGCTTAAGGCTGAGCGCTTTAAATCAAACCTTTGGGGTCAGCTTTGGCCCCATCGCCGCCAACTTTTTCATATACTCAACGACCTCTTGTTGCCGCTGTCCTTCTTGCTGCAAGCCCTCCAGCAAGGCGGCAAAATCCTCCGCGGATTTATTTTGGCTGTATTTAAACTGCCCTTCGATCTGCTCAACATCAATGCAAATACCAACCACAGCACGAAAGAGCTTTTCAATGTAATCGGCTGGTGCATCAGACAATTGCCACGGCTTTTCTTGCCCCTGACTTTCAAAATGCTGGGAAAGATCGGCTAAAAAAGCAGTAGTTTCTTCACCATCATGCGTATAAGCAATGCGGCCACGCACATGCACAGCAGAATAATTCCAAGTGGGGACGGCCTTACCCGAGCGCTGTTTAGAAGGGTAATAATTGGGGCTAATGTAGCAATCCGGCCCAGTAAAGATGACCAACACCTCGCTGCCCGCAGGGCACTGCTGCCACAAGGCATTGCCACGATTAATATGGCCTTGCAGCTGCAGCGCCTCACCACTGTGGCGGACGATAAATGGCAAATGATGCGCGCTTAGGCCTTCACTGCTGTGTGCCACCAAGGTGCCTAACGGCTGCTGCTGAATCAGATCCAGCATTAGCGCCTGATCCGTACCACGAAAAGAAGAAGGAATATGCATACACCACTCCGACGAGAAAACGCCAGAGTAAAGCCACGGTGCGAAGTGCGCTAGCCACAGTCACAAACGCTTTCAGCCATACAGTTAAGGAATTTCTGAATACGCTCCGCTCCGAATCGTCAGATGTTTTAGCACCGATTGTTGGCTGATTTATGGCTGTGCTTATTTAAACGTTGCAGCAACTCAGCGATGCGCTCTGTTTTACGCAACTGGAAACCCATCAAAGCACAGCCAAATGTACGATCACCCACGACCAAAGGCTGCTGCCGCAATTCTGGCGCTTGTTTGAGCAACCATTGCGCCACGCCTTGCTCCACCACCGCCGCTCGACCGCTGCGTGTGGCATCCGGATTGGTCAGCGCCAGCAGCATTTTCAGCTCCGACGTTTTATCCAGGCGCACCGCATGACCGCTGTCGAACCAGGCTTGCAACTGCGGGTAGGCGTAGCCCAGATGAGCGATGATTTCGTAGTTTTTTAATGCAACGTCGCTCTCTTGTGCAGGACGATGGCGCTGGTGATACACCAAGACATCCCGCATGGGCAGCATCAACGCCGTCCATAAAAAGTCGTCTGGGTTATCGATCCAATCAGGCGATTCCATGCGGCCATCAATCACACCACGCTGTAGCATTTTTTGACTGCGCAGCTCTGGTGCCAAGGTAAATACCAGCTCGATACCCGCTGCCGTCGCCGCAGCACGCAAGGGGGCGATGAGCGTTCCATGCACACCGGCTTCGTCGCTGACCACGTATGGGGGGTAGGCTGTATCCGGTACCGCCAGGCGCAATTGCTCAGGCTCTGCCAGCGCAGCAGCAGACCCAAGCATCAGTAACGCTAGACATTTACGTATGCCCATAGTGACACCTCAACTCAACCGACCAGTGTCCTGTTCTTGCAAAGATCCCGATATTTCCTGCAAACAGCGTCTTGTACTAGCGCTTTCCATTCGCTCTGAAAATATGCAAACTTCTGACTCAGGACACTAGAGTGTAGCAGCCACTTGGCCACCCCTTGCCAGCCCCGTATAGTCTCAACACCTTGGGACATAGCCATGAATCCGGTTATTCAACCATCAACTTGGAGCCATCTGGTATGAGTTATCGCGGCAGCTGCCTGTGTGGGGATGTGCAAGTCACAATTAATGGCGCCATCAGCAGCATCATTCACTGCCATTGCTCGCTATGCCGTAAATCCAGTGGCACTGCCTTTGCCACCAATGGCTTTGTCGATAGCGCTGACTTTGTGATTGAACAAGGCGCTGAGCAGATAGCCAGTTTTGAATTACGCTCCGGCCGCAAACGTCATTTTTGCCGCCGCTGTGCCTCGCCCATTTATAGCTCCAACGCCAGCGACCCAGAGCGCATTCGCATTCGCTTAGGGCTATTGGATGACGTCATCAGCGAACGCCCCCAAGCCCATATTTTTGTCAGCTCCAAAGCCGATTGGGAGTGCTTGGATGCTGACCTACCCCATTACGATGGCCATGAGCCTAGCCGTTAATCAATACCGACAAAGGAATGCATCATGAGCACAGTTACACCAGACACGTTAAAGCAACTTTACCGCCAGCCTAGTGCTAGGGCTCTGGACAAAGTACTGCCGCAGCTTGACCGACATAGTCGCCATTTTATTGAGCTATCGCCGCTGGTGGTCATCAGCACCCAAGATCAACAAGGCTTTGCTGACCTGTCGCCACGCGGTGGCAGCGCAGGCTTTGTTAAAAGCCCAAGCAGCCAGCAACTGCTGATTCCCGATGCCAAAGGCAACAACCGCCTAGATACCTTTAATAACCTACTGCACACCCCCAACATCGGGCTGATGTTTATGGTGCCGGGCATCGACGAGGTTCTGCGGGTAAAAGGCAGCGCCCGTCTGCAGCAGGATGAAGCCTTCTTACAACAGGTGTTAAGCCCTGAATTTACGCCGACGCTGGTGATCGATGTCGACGTACATGAGTGCTTTTTCCATTGCGGTAAGGCGTTGATGCGCTCAAAGCTGTGGAACAGCGAACAGCAGATAGAGCGCAGCCGCTTTCCGTCGCTGGGTCAAATCATGAAAGATCAGCAACAATTAGAAGGCGAAGCTCTGTCGCAGCAGCAAGTGGAACAGCACTATAAAGAAACGCTTTAATCATTGTCGCCGGGCAGTTAGATCTCTATCCTCTGCGCCCTAAAATGCCGCTGTAGAGATAAACCGGCGCCGCTGTCTGGCCGCGCCGCCCGCACTATGAATGTCATGTTTGAACCCTTTGCGCCCAACGCCCAATCCCAGCCTCTCGATTACCATATCGTCACAGCAGGCCGAGAGCACTTTTCCGCCATCGCCGAGCTGATAGAGCAACGCGAGGGCTATGCCATCGATCGTGCGCATTTGCGCCGCATGTTGAGGGCAGATAGCACCATAGCCTTGGTCGCCATCGAGCACGATCGCGTTGTGGGCTATGGCAAAGCGACACAATTCCTTGGCGACGATTATTCGCCGCAAGGCTGGTATTTATCAGGTTTGATTGTCGACCCGGCTTATCGACGTGGTGGCATTGCCCGCGCATTAACCGCGCAGCGGTTACAGCAATTGGCACAACACACCAGCACGGTTTATTACTTTGCTAACGTCAATAACCACACCTCTATTGCGCTGCATGAAGAGTTTGGTTTTGAGTTAATTGACAATGATTTTGCTTTTCCTGGTGTCACCTTTAATAACGGCCACGGCCAGTTATTCAAGCTCGACCTCTAAAAGCATTCGTTCGCCCGTTCTCAATTAGCGGCGGCCGGCGTCGAAGCGTTACTCGGCAACGGTCAGCCAGCGCCGCCCTTCTGCCAGAGTTTGTTGCAACAACGGCCATTCGATTAACGACTTTTGATAGTTCGCTGCCATGCCATTGAGCTGAATCCCATAGGACTCAAGCCGATAGGCGGTGATGGCGAACATGGTGTCGACGGCACCCGGTTTGGCAAACATAAAGCGCCCTTTGGCACGAGCAAAAATGCGCTCCAGGCGCTGCAACTCATCACTGAGTTCCATTGGCCGCTGCGTCATAGGTGCCACCGGTTTTACCGAAAAACCGCAATGGGCGCGTAAATTGTTAAAGCCGGCATGCACTTCAGCGCATAGGCTGCGTGCCAGCGCCCGCTCGCTGGTGGATTCGGGGTAGAGCGCGCCGTCAAAGCGTTCATTTAAGTATTCGATAATGGCCAGCGAATCGTGAATGGCGCCGTGCTCGGTTTTTAGCACCGGCACCAAGCCCGATTGGGATTGGCGCATCACCCGCGATACGTGCCCAGGCGCTGCCAGGTTTATGACTTCCAGTTGCACAGGCTGTTTGAGCAATTGGAAACACATCCACACCCGCAATGACCAGGTGGATTCCGTGCCGGCGATCAGAGTCATTTCAGAGTGAGACATGCGGTAATTCCCCAAAGATGTGCGCTCTAGTGTCCTGAGTCAGAAGTTCGCATAGTTTCAGAGCGAATGGAAAGCGCTAGTACAAGGCGCTGTTTGCAGGAAATATCGGGATCTTTTCAAGAACAGCAACGCCGTAATGGGGCTTTCCATTCGTTCCCTTAGGGCGGGCCCTTCAAGCCCTCTGGCTTCGTTCTGCCTCTTGCCAATGGAACCACCATTGCCTGTGAGGCACGCCTCGCCAAAGAACTTGGATGGCTCGCTGAAAGCATGCGAACTTCTGAGTCAGGACACTAGCATAGCTCAAAAGTACCAACTTGCGCCTAGCCTGACCGATGACGAACACTGCTCTAGCGAAATAGGTATATTCAAAGCGCCCTGCCACCCTACTCAAATCAGGAGATTGTTATGCATTATTCGTTATCTTGCCTGTGCGGCCAAGCAGGCCTTAGCGTGAATACAGACATCAGCGACGTGGGTATTTGCCATTGCAGTATGTGTCGTCGTTGGAGTGGCAGCCCCATGATGGCCGTGCATGTCGGCACTGCCGTTGAGGTCAGCGATGAGCAGACCATCACACGTTATGCATCATCCCAATGGGCCAACCGTGGTTTTTGTAAACACTGCGGCACCCATTTGTTTTACCAGCTCAATCATAATCAGGAATACATCTTGCCAGCTGGATTGTTCCCAGCGGATGTCGACTTCACCCTGACATCACAAATTTATATCGATCACAAACCGCCGTATTATGAGTTTGCAAACGCCACCACCAAGATGACCGAGGCCGAGTTTCTCGCCAGCATTGGCGTCGAAGTTTAAGCACAAAAGAAACCCCAGTGCGGGCGTTGCCTGCACTGGGGTTAGTGGTTTACCAAGGCCAAAGCGACTGCCACCAGTCTTGTAGCCACTTCCACCAACGCTGCCAAGGCGATTGTGGCTCACGCTCATCCAGCAAAGTCACACTGGCCAGCAAGCTGGCCTGGCCGTCACTGACGCTGAATTCTACTGCCAGCGGCAGAGCGTCCAACTGGCTAGCCGTGAGTTCTACCTGCAGCTCACCCTGCGGCTGCAAAGTAATCCCCGGGTACTCAGCCAACAATTCATAGCTCAGGGCATCGCCGTCGGCGTCGATAAAGTATTGGCGTAAGTCGACTTGGTAGCGGGTATTCGTATTTTCAATGCCGACATCGCGGATCGCAGCGCTTTGTTCCGGCGCCTGGTTCGCAGCTGCAAAGCTCAAGCCCACGACAATCGGATCGTGATCGGAAGAGCGGTAGGCATCGGCGGCAGCATAGTTATCCACCGAGTCATAGCGCTGGCCATTGGCTTCGGTTAAATAATCCATAATCGGCGCTTCAACCGAGTTGATGTGCCAGGCATCCACGCTGACCACATGCTCTAATAAATCCGCCGATACCAGCGCATGATCCAAACTGCCTAAAAAGCCGCTAAAGCTATAAGAAAACGGTTTTGCTTCGCTGCTGTTATCCGTGTATTTCAAGTTGATGAAACCGTCTTGATAAAACACTTGCATCGGATCTTCTTGGCTGTAGGCGTTTAAATCGCCCAAAATCAAGGTTGCTTGCGACTCTACTCCAGTCGGCTGAGTGGCCAAAAATTCCACCAGAGCTTGTGCCGCCTTGGTGCGCGTCAGGTTGCAGTTGCCAACGCCATGTTCGCCTTCATTGGGTTCATTGCAGGCCGAGCCTTTGGATTTTAAGTGGTTCACCGACACGGTAAATACCGAGTCGTGGTAGCGGAACGACTGAATCAAAGACGGGCGGTTTTTATCATCGATAAACAGGGGCTCACCCTGCTCATCCAAAGGTGAGTTGCTACTGTCTAAAATAACGCTGCCACCTTCCAGGCTCATTTTCGCTGGGCGATACAACAGCCCCACGGCAATGGCATCGCCGCCAACCCGGCTACGCCCTGGATTCACGTAAGCATATTCATCGCCCGCCGCTTGCACGGCATTCAGTGCATTTACCAGCTCGGCAATGGCACTGCGACTGTCGTAGCCGTCATTTTCTATTTCCATTAGGCCGATAATATCGGCATCCATGGCCTGCAAGGCAGAGACAATTTTGGCGGTTTGCATCTCTAACGCCACTGCCGTCGGTGCACCGCGCTCAGTCGGAAAACCACCACCTTGGCCATCGCCGTTAAAGAAGTTCAGCACATTCATACCGACAATCACCAGCTCAGCATCCAACGCCACTTCTGGCGCCGCCGTGGCGCTCTGCCACCGGGTCAATGATTATTTGCTCGGGAATGACGCTGTAATGATTGCGGTATTCATGCAACACACCGGTGAGCGTCGGTACCCGATAGCCAATGCGCATTGGGTTGCTGGCAGCAAAGCCAGATTCATCTGGGAAGGGAATAAATTCAGGATACGGACTGGATACGCCGTCATCGACCAATAACACATCCAGTGGTCGTGCTGCGGCCAATGCCTGGGCTTCGCTGCTACCTGGCAGCGCCACCTCGGTTGGCTGGTAATGCAATTGCGACGACAGCACAAACTGGCCGTAATTACCAAAACCGTAACCCGTGCCAAATAAGTCACTTACCACCAGGTTTTGCTGGCTGTGAATGCGCATGCCTTCAAGCGCTTCCCAAACATTAAGATCGGCAACCGGCAAAGTCACCGCCACCGGCGCTGGCAGTGCTTGGTTGCTGGCACACACGTTAATGTCAGTGACATTTTTCAGCTGCGTGATTTGGTTATATTCATCGACTTGTGCCACTAAGCGCACACGATCGCCCACGCTAACCTCGGAGCGATAGTCGTAAACAAACACACCTTCGGAGGTTTGTGGATCGTTGTCGTATTCGCCTTCAGCCTGTTGCAGCCAATAGCCGCTGTATTGATAAGAGCTGTCGCCATTGGCCAGGGTGCCACCCTGCAGATCTGTGGTGACAATCGCCTCGACCACCACGGTTTGGCCGCGCAATGGGCTGGCGTCGTTGTCGGCGTCGCCCATGCGCCCTTGAATTGCGCTGATTAATTGATACTGGTTATGTGAAACGTCGCCACAAGCACCCAGGCCCACATCTGGGTCGGGATCAACCGTGCCGCAATGATTGTCTGCCCCAGGCGTTGGCTCAGCCTGCTGATAACCCTCGGTATTGCGCGCCACGCCTGCGCCACAACGCTGATTGGAATGGCCATCTTTATCGCCATTAGCGTCTTCATTGATCTGGCCTTGACCAGCGTTTAACAATACCAGCAGTTCCGTAGCATCGGCATCGTTGGTGTCATATACCAACGCATCGACCACTGCGTTGGCATCCACGCCGGTATTATTCGGAAAGTCCGTCGCAGGACGCTGATACAGCGCTACCGCATCCGCACCGTTTTGAATCAGGTTGGTGTTGACGCCGATATCGACATCGCAATTGGCAACGACTGCGGTATCACCACACAGCACCAAATAGCCCTCGGCATTGGTTTGATAATTACTCAAATCAACACTGAGATAGCTTTTGGCGCCACTGCCGTTGAACAACACCAGACTATAACCAGCCAACGATTGCTGGCCCAGGCCACCGTCATACAGTTCGATAAACTCGCTGCTGTCGGTGCCGCTTTGATCGGCATCGACTTCATTAATGATGAACTGCGCCTGCGCACTGCTGGCCATCAGCAGCGCCAGGCTAAGCGTTATTTTTTGCATCTTGGTTCCCTGCATGAAAAGAAGAAAGTCGGCAGGGTGACGGCGAAGTGTGTCAATTTTAAGTCGCTATTTTTCTAGGCGAGAAAAACAAACGCTAAGCATTAGACTATTTAGGCCAACGCTATCAATAGGCCTAAAAAAAGCGCCTAGCAATAGGCGCTTTTTTATTCCGAGGCAGGCTTTATTGCTGGTCAATTAAGCGCTGAACGTTGGCAGGAATTTCACCCACACCCCATTTTTCGTAAATGGCTTGCAGCTTGCCTGACTTCACCATTTCTGGAATGCGGCGGTTGTATACCTTGATTAAATGATCGGAGATATCCGTATCAGCGAACCCCACATACACATCCGTACCCTCTGGCATGTCGTGCATTTCAAAGTTTTCGATGCCGTAACCCGCTTCTTGCAGTGCCATGGCAATTTCATCCCACTCATCGATTAAAATATCAAGACTGCCATCCATCAACAGCGCCACACCATCGGCAGTATCGCGAAACTCGCGCAAGGTAAAATCGCGCTTGTCTTCATCGATCAGTTCGTAGTCTTTGATCCAACCGACGGTACGATTGGTGAAGGTGGCATAGCCATTCCATTGATAGCCTTTATTGATCGGATACAAGACCGCCAAGCGCTCAACATCAATGGCGTAATCAGGAAAGCGCAGCGGTTCTTCCGTGTCGCGGTACTCACCCACAATGCCGTTATAGACCGAATATTTGGTCACCATTTTCATCGCCCGATTCCAGGGCACAGTGGCCGGCTTCAGGCGAATACCGGCTGGCTGGTAAATCTCACGTAGCAGGTCCCAATAGAGCCCTGTGCCATCCCTGTTAGAAAACTCTGGCCATTCCGGGGCCACGAGGTTGACCACTTTAATGTGCTTGGCAGTAAACTCCGCCGTTGGCGTTTCACTGGCAGCAGTGCTCGCCAGCAGCAGGCTGGCCAATAACATTAGGATGCGCATAGGGGTCTCCGGTTGAGGCGCGCCTTGCGCGCCCGTTAATTTAAGATAGCTTATAAAGACAGTTGCTTGGCAGCACGCTGGCCAGAGCGAATGGCACCTTCCAGATAGCCGACGTAGCGATCCGCAGTATGCTCACCCGCCCAAATCAAACGCCCTTGTGGCTGGCGCCAGGCCTGCCAAAAACGCGTCACATCGCCTGGGCCGTAAGCGCTGTAACCGCCTTGCTGCCATGGCTGGCGCAGCCAAGCCTGGGTTTCAGCGTGCAAAAACAGCGCATCGGCACCTGGGTATACCTGCGCTACTTGCTCGCGCGCAGCTGCAATCAACTCAGCGTCTGTTTTATAGCGGTCGCCGTCGGCAAAGCGGCCAGAGGTGTACACGGTCAAAATACCGGCTTCACCCTGCTGCTGATCGGTGGCTTCCCAGGTCCAACCTAGGGGTAAATCTGCCACGGTATCGCCATTAAGCTCGGCATCCAGCCAGAAGCGCTTGTTGTACTGCAACATCACCTTGGTATGGCTGCCATAACCCAATGCGGCGGCATTGCTCAGCGGCGCCGACAGCTGTGGCACAAAGCGAATCTGACTCAGCACTTTGGCAGGCACCGTAACCACGGCGTAATCCGCGTGGAACGCTTTGCCAGCTGCGATCACATCGACACCCTTGTCGGTGTGACGAATCTCGGTCACGGCATGATTGAGCAGTACCGGTTTTTTAAGGCCTACGGCCAGCGCTTTCGGCAGTTTGATATTGCCGCCAGCGATGCGATAAATTTCGACCTGATCGTCATCGACGTCTTCATACACTTTGGCTTGGTGCGCCAAGAACAGCAGTGACATTTGTGTCGGTTCGGCATATTCGCCACGAATGTGATGCTCGGCCAATGTGCGTGCTTTGGGTGCCAGATTTAAGCCGTCCAGCCATTGCGCTACCGACTGTTGGTCCAACTGTTTGGCATTGGGTGCTTGATCCAGTTCTGCCGGATTAGGTACCAGCTCTGCCAATGCTGCCAGCTCTTCCCAGAAACGATCGTAGTCAGCCATGGCTTTGGCGCCGATCAGCGCTTCCAGCTCTGACTCAGGCACGCGCTTGCCATCGATAAAGTACGCGGTGTCATAGTCGTAGCCCACTTCTTCGAGGTCGAGCTTGAACTTTTGCGCATAGGCATGCACTTGGGTGTGCACCTCCACGCCATCCAATAACTCGCCACCCGCTTCGGCGTACTGGCCTTGATCAAAAACGTTGTAGAGCGTGTGCACACGGCCACCAATGCGCTGCTGCGCTTCCAGCACGGTGACATCTACACCTTGCTGTTCTAATTCATAGGCCGCCGTCAGGCCGGCCAAGCCAGCGCCCACCACGATGGCCGACGGCTTTTCATCCGCCTGTACCACGCAGCTCAAACATGCAGAGAGCAAAATACCCAGTTTCTTCATGATCGTTTCTTCTTGTTAATGCATTTAGTGAGTTCGCAAAGCTATCGAACCCGGACAACAACGAAAACGCCCAAATAAGAAAAACTCTCAGAACCTAGAGGCAGCAGCGCCAAACCAATAGATAAAATACGACGATTTATATCCAGTGACGGCAAATATCCGCTACTGATAGGCTGTTAACTATACCGAACTCACACCTTTGGCTGAACCAGCTAGACACAAATGGCGACTACTTTATTAGCACATTCTGGCAAACCTTCCGTAATAAACGGCTGCTAAAGCGTACAAAAGGCCCACGGTTTCAGGCATGATTCCTGACTTTATTGATACAGGAAATACTATGGAACTTGCTCCTGAGATTCTGTTGCTGCTGGCGCTGGTCGCCCTGGTAGCCGGATTTATTGACGCCGTTGCCGGTGGCGGCGGCCTGCTGACGATTCCGGCATTAATGCTGGCGGGCGTGCCGCCGGTCGCTGCGCTGGCAACCAACAAGTTACAAGCTTGTTTTGGTAGTTTTTCTGCCACGCGTTTTTTTGTGCGCGAAGGGCTGGTGTCCGTACGCCAGCAGTGGCCCGCCATCGCATGCGCTGCCATTGGTGCCGCCGTGGGTGCCTGGCTGATTCAACAAATTAATAGCGATTGGCTGATGACTGCCATGCCCATCGCATTAATGCTGATCGCTGTGTATTTAATTCTAGCTCCGCAAGCAGGCACCACCGACCAAGCGCCACGTATGAGTCGCCGCAGTTTTAATGCCAGCGTGGTCACTGGTGTCGGTCTTTACGACGGTGCGTTTGGGCCGGGTACCGGCACATTTTTCACGTTGGGGCACACCACCGGCAGAGGGTTAAGCCTGGTCAACGCCACCGCGCACGCCAAGCTGTTGAATTTCACCACCAACATTGTGTCGCTGATGGTATTTATTGTGGGCGGCCATATTTTGTGGGTGGTGGGCTTGAGCATGGCCCTCGGTCAGGCCGTTGGTGCGCGCTTAGGAGCGGCGACGGCGATGAAGCAGGGCGCCGGTTTTATTCGCTGGATGACGGTGGCTGTGTGTATCGCCATCAGTGTGAGCCTGCTCCTTAAAGACGGATAATGCACTCAAACATGCACGACCCGCTCTTGCCCTTGGGTCAGCACAATAATCTCGCCATTATTTTGCTGTAGAGCCATAGTGGCCTGCGCTGTTAAACCTAAATACGCACCGCGAATAACCCGCCCCATCATTTGATGGCTCACGGCCACAATTACTTGATTCGCGTCGAGTGTTGCGAGCCATTGGCAGGCGCGTTCCGACGCCCTGGCGTAGCTTTCACCACCCGGCACGACGTAATTCCATTTATCGGCCTGGCGCGCGGCCCATTCGTGCGGGCGCTGCTGCTGTACTTGAGTAGACGTCAATCCTTCCCACTCGCCGTAGCCATACTCTTTTAACAGCGGCTGTTGCTGTGGCTTGGCATTCAACGCTGCGGCAAAAAACTCCGCCGTTTGTCGCGCCCGCCCCAACGGGCTGGTGATTAAAGACAGTGGCTGCGATGACACAAGCTCTGTGACCGCGCGCGCCGCATCGTGTGCCTGCTGCTCTCCTAACGCGGTTAAAGGCGAGTTTTGCCAGCCTTGTAAGCGTTTACTTAGATTCCATTCGGTTTGCCCATGCCTCACTAGCACTATCATTTATTCCGTCTCGATCGGTAACTCAGGATCACTGCCCCACTCAGCCCAGGAGCCGTCGTATAACACCGGCTGATCAAAACCGGCAATCACAGCGGCTAATAATACAATGCAAGCGGTGATGCCAGAGCCACATGAAAACACCAGAGATTCAGGCAGGGCCGGCAGCTGTTGAGCAAACAAAGCTCGCAACTGCGTTGCAGTTTTATAACGGTTGCCATCTAGGACGTTGGCAAAGGGAATATTAATAGAACCTGGAATATGACCAGAGCGCACACCTGGCCGCGGCTCCGGCGCTTTTCCCGCAAAGCGCTCCGCCGAGCGCACGTCGATGATGCAAGCTTCAGGTTGCTGCAATTGTGCCAGCAGTTGCTGACTATTAATGATATGGCTGTCGTTGTACTGGGCGCAGACATTGCCTGCAACGGGCGGGCTGGCGAGTTCTGCCACCACCTCATACCCTTGCGCCAGCCATTGCGGCAAGCCACCGTCTAATACAGCCACCTGCTCAACCCCCATGGATTTAAAAATCCACCAAGCTCTGGGGGCGGAATAAATACCCTGGTTGTCGTAGATCACTACCCGACTGTCACGATTAATCCCTAACCTTCGGGCAGCACTCGCAAAAATATCCGTCGTGGGAAAGGCATGCACTTGAGACGACGCCTGATCACAAAACTCTTGCTCAAGGCCCAAGGCTTGAGCACCAGGAATATATGCCGGCTGCTCATACACTATCGGCTCTCGGCCGATCACAGTTTGCATACTGGCATCCAGCAGCACCAAGTTTGGTTGCGATAAATGCTCGACTAGCCATTGGCAATCAACCAATGGAGAGGGAAAGGACATAATAAAGACTCCTGTCAAACGATCACGGCGCACTAGCTCAGCGAGCGTACCCCAGCGCGCCACCCGATATTGATAAAACCGCAGATGTTGATAAAAACGAACAGAGCTATTTATACAGCTCCACACCATCCACCGTCATGCGCCAACCCTCGGCTGTCATTTCGGGCGGCTGACGCACCACAAAGGTGGTATCAAACGGCCCTATGCCGACGATAAAATCGTCTCCTTTAAAATGCTTTAGCGGTGCGTTAATGGTGGTGCTTTTAGCCCCTTCGCGGCGCTGGTAAGACACAGCGCCATCTGCTTCTATGGTCAACTCCATCCCCTGCCCTTGCCAGTGTCCGGCATAGTCGAGTTTATCTTGTGGCAACGGCTCACTGCAGGCCGTCAGCAACAGTAAGAAACAGGCAATAAAAAAAATTTTCATACCGGGAGCTCCAGGCTAACCAACAACAAACATGACTTGCGTTGGCCATCAGCATACCTTGTATTTATCAGTTATCTCCAGCCATGCTCTGGGATAAAGCATGGCTAAGTTGATAACCTCAGCACTGCGGTATAATTTGAATTGAGCAACGCCATTTTTAGGTTAACCACCGGAGTGCTTAGGCATGATGTATTTCACCAACCCAGTCGGAGCCGGCAGCCTGTGGTTCAATGACTTGACGACGCCCGAGGGCACACCGGTGGCCTACGACCCGCAGGCAAGAATGTTTATTCCCATGGGGCCTTTCTGCATTAACCGCGATCGCATCGGCTGCAACTGGATTGCTCCCGAAGAAGGCGCCTTTTGCCGCTCGTGCGCCATGACAGAGCTAGCACCGGCCCCCGACATTGCCAACGCCATCGAAAACTGGGCCGAAACCGAGGCGGCCAAACGCTGGGCAATCGACAACCTCGGCCGCTGGTGGTGGTTTCGACCAGAAGATCCAGGCACTCAACCTAGATTCCATATGCTCGCCGACGGCCATACGACGGTGGCCATGGGGCATGGCGACGGCGTGGTCACCATCAGTGTGTCTGAGGCGGACCCTGTGGTGCGCGTATCCCGCCGGGAAGCACTGGATGAGCCTTACCGCACCATGATTGGGCATATGCGCCACGAAATATCCCACATGCTGTGGTGGCGGTTAAGTCTGCGAGAGGATTTTTTAACGGCATTCCGCCAGGTATTCGGCGATGAACGCAATGACTACACGGCTGCGCTTCAACGCCATTACGAACAGGGTCCGCCAGATGATTGGGAATCACACTATTTAACGTCTTATGCGTCATCGCATCCGCACGAGGACTGGGCAGAAACCGCAGCACATCTCTTGCACCTTACCGATATTACCGACAGCTTTGTCGCTTCAGGCTTGGTCTCTCCGGAAATGCCAGGGCACACCTGGGACCCTTATGCTGAAACCGACACCAGCCTGCTGATTGACGTGGCGGTCGCCATTGCCAGGCGCGTCAATCACATTAATCGTTCCATGGGACTGTCGGATGTTTATCCCTTTGCCTTGTCGGATAGAGCACAGCAGAAACTGGCATTTGTGCACGATTGGCTAAGACGTGGCGCTCAAGGACGTTAACTGAGCGACGCTCCTGTGTTTATTGCTCACCACCAGCGACTGACAAAATAACTTAGGGCACTTCTGAATACTCAGAGGTGCTCTAAAACTCTATCAGCCCAGTTTTTCCCCTACAAGCGGCGGATATGACATTTCCTCTATTTTTGTTTTTCACTTGAGTCAGCCCACGCAATCTGTTTCCCTCGATTAATTAACTAAGATTTCGCGATTAAATATCTATTCACCATGACAGCAACGAGAAAATCAACGACTAAAATAGGCTCATAAAAATTCCTGAGCTTATTAAAAGCAACAAGGAGGCAATATGATAAAAAATCATGAGCTAGAGCAACCCAGAGATTTATCAGGCTGGCAGGATCCCTCTCTCGATTCTGTCAAAGGCACAGAAGCACCCAAGAATCCCAACAAAGGCTATATTGCCCTGCTGGGCTGGAGCCTTAACGCCATCAAGGCGGCACAAAAGTTCGATCGTCGCTATATTGTTGTCGCACCCGACTGGGCTTCTGACTTCTGCGAAGCCAACCATATCCCTCACATCCCTTGGAATTTTGAGCGTTTAAATGATCGCTCGCTCGAAATCGCCGAGCGTTTAAAAGCCGAAGGCGTTGATGTTGCCATACCATTGTTTGAAGAAACCGTAGAGTGGTCAGGCGCCATTAACTCTGTGCTGTTAAATAACCCCCGCATGTACGGCCAATCCATTTTATTCAGAGATAAAGCGTTAATGAAGCGCCGTGCTCAGTTAGGCGGCATTCGCGTTGGCATCTTCGAAGAAGCCCATGAAAAAGAAGACGTGGTGCGCTTTATGAAACGCGTCAATCAAACACTGGTCAAACTGGAAGGTGACCCTGATGACCCGATTCATGTGAAAGCATTCGACAAAGCCGGTTGTCTTGGCCATCGCATGATTCGGTCGCTGGAGGAGGTAGATAGCATTCCAGACGATGAGTACCCACTGCTGATGGAAAGCCATTTGGATGGCTGGGAATTTGCGGTCGAAGCATGGATACACGATGGCAAAATCAAGTTTTTGAATATTTCTGAATACGTTACCTTAGGTTATTCGGTGTTTGTGCCCGCCACCCATGAACTGGAAAGCTGGCGAGAGGCCATCACCAAGCAAATAGAACTATTGATTAAAACCTTTGATATTCAGTTTGGCTTGATTCACCCCGAATACTTCGTCACCAGCGATGGCACCATGTATTTCGGTGAGGTCGCCTATCGGCCACCAGGATTCAAAGCCTTTGAGCTCATAGAACGCGCCTACGGCTTTAATGCTTACCAGGCATCTATGCTGGTCTTCGATCCGAAAAGCACCCAGCAAGAGATTGATGAGTTTTTCCCTAAAGAAGTGGTCGATGCCAAGGGCTACGCCGGCTGTTTTGGTGTTTATCCCAAGCGCCGAGTCATCAGTGCACTAGAAATGCCTAAGGAGTGCACAGAACACCGCTATTTCGATTTTCACGAACTGCAACCGCCCGTTGAAGAAACGGTTCCTGATCGAAATGCTTTTGGTACCCATTGGGGGTTGGTGTTCTTTTTTGGTGACGACCCGATCACTATGCGAGATTTGCTCAAAGAGCAAGAAGAGTTAGATTTTTACGTATAAGCAACGCGCATAGCTTGTTGATATTCAACCAATGAGTCAACGCAGGCAATACTGCCTGCGTTGACTTAACTCGTCTGGTACTCGCGCCGTAGCAAGCCAAAGCATTTCAGGTCATGAAATTGATCTTGCCAGTAACCGCATTCACGGCGCAGACCTTCTTCTTTGAACCCTACCTTTTTTAGCACGGCCTCAGACTGAGTATTACCCGGCACGGTATCGGCTTGAATGCGATTTAATATGCAGTCGAATAGGCTACCTACAAACGCTCGCTGCACCAGCTCATGCAGCGCTTCTGCAACCATGCCCTGGCCCCAATAATCAGGGCGCAAATCGTAGCCTACCGTCGCCGATTGGGTGTAGGGGTTCCATACATTAAAGCCACAGGTGCCAATCAGCTCACCCGTTGGTTGCAGTCGAATAGCCCAGCGAATGCCAGCCTTGGCTTCAAACCTTGCGCGCATGCGCTCAATAAACTGCTGTGCTTGCTCGATATCGGTAAACACCGGCATATCGTAATAGGTCATCACTGATGGAGTGGAAAAAAGCTGAAAAATACTGGCCGCATCCTGCTCTGTGAGCTGGCTCAGTGTCAGTCGTTGGGTTTGAAACTCGGGAAAATCCAAAATGCTTCCTTGTAATTAAAGGTCTTGCGGTTAGATAAAAGCGCTGCCTGACAAGCAGACACTTGCCAGACAATACCAGAACGACGCAGCACCGCTATAAGAACAATAACGTCGCCGAGCCAAGAAAAACAAAGAAACCCACAACGTCGGTAACCGTGGTTAAAATCACCGAACCTGCCAGCGCCGGATCGATGCCAACCCGATTGAGAATGACGGGAATCACAATGCCACTGACAACGGCCACCAGCATATTTACAACCAAGGCTAAAATAATAATGAAGGCCAGCCAGCCGTTGCCAAACCACCAGGCAGCCACAACCCCGACCACCGCCGCCCATAACACGGCATTGATCGCCGCTACCCGCAGCTCTTTATTCGCCAGTGGTGTTAAGTTGGCCGCCGACAGCTGCCCCGTAGCCAGGCCACGAATGGTCAGAGTTAGGGTTTGACTGCCAGTAATGCCGCCCATGCTGGCGACAATCGGCATCAACACCGCCAGCGCCACCACCTGCACCAATACTGCCTCAAATAAACCAATCACGGCAGAGGCTAAAAATGCGGTCGCCAAATTAATACCTAACCACACGGCCCGACGCCGCGCACTGATGGCCACGGGTGCAAACAGGTCTTCATCGCTGACGTTACCCATATGCGAGAGCTGCTCTTCGTAATGCTCTTGCATCACATCCAGCGAGTCACGCAGCGAAAATCGCCCCAGCAAAATGCCCTGCTCATCCACCACCGGCAACATGCTTAAGCCCGAGGCTTTGACGCGGTTGGAGGCATCCAGCAAGCTTACGTTCGGTAAAATGCCCACTTCCGACATCATCACCTCACTGACGGCCACCTTGCGCGAAGCACTGAATAACGCATCGAGGCTGGCCAAGCCTAAATAGCGCTCTTGCTCATCCATCACTACCAGCACATCGGTATAAGGTGGCAACTGACGCTGTTTTAAATCCAGCAGCACATCCGCCACCAAGGTTTGCGGCAAAACCGTCACCACATCGTGGTTTACATAGCGGCCAAGCTGATCTTCGTGATAGCTCAGCGCATCTTTCACCGAGCTGCGCGCCTGCTTGGGTAGCTCTGAGATCACCTGACGCGCCAACTTTGACGGCAATTGCTCGTACAGCACCAACAGCTGATCGGCACTGCTCAGTGCGAGCAGTTCATTGACCTCTTCACTGGCCAGCTCCGCCAGCAAATGTTTGCGCGCATCATCGCGCATGGCGCACAAAATGGCGGGTTGCGATGCTGGCAGCAGCGAGCGCCACAACATAGGGCGAAACTCATGCGGCACACCTTCCACCACATAGGCCCAGTCGTCAGCACTGAAGTCTCGCGTTTCTAGCGGGTGCGCTAGCGCCTCTGGCGACATCAAGTTGTTAACTAACCAATCCAATACCTGATGGCGTTCTTTGATCGTCACCATAAATGTTTTCCTCTTCGCCGATGTCGGCTTAACTGCTATAACAATAGGGCCAGACTGTGGCGCAGGAACAGAAAAATGACCAGTAAAAACAGCCCGATCACCCTCGCCGGTACCACGGTTCAGCCGGGCGAGGTGCGCAAAATTGAGTTGCCCGTCGTCAAATTATATACCGACACGCAAATGTCGATTCCGGTGCAGGTGCATTGCGGCAAGCAAGCCGGCCCCACCTTGTTTTTAAGTGCTGCGATTCATGGTGATGAGCTCAACGGCGTGGAAATTATTCAGCGCCTCATCAACAGCCGTGCCATGCAGAAAGTGCGCGGCACCGTACTGGCCGTGCCCATGGTGAACGTTTATGGGGTGCTCAACCAAACTCGCTATTTGCCTGACAGGCGCGACTTAAATCGCTCCTTCCCTGGCTCGTCACGCGGCTCACTGGCCGCCCGCATGGCCGATTTATTTTTGCGCGAAATCGTGCAGCGCTGTGATTACGGCATCGATTTTCATACCGGCGCCATTCATCGCTCCAACTTGCCACAAATTCGCGCCGATTTAAGCGATGACGACACCAAGCGCTTGGCTTCTGCTTTTGGTGTGCCGGTGATTTTAAATGCCAACGTGCGCGACGGCTCGCTGCGCCAATCGGCGGCCGAAGAAGGCGCCAAAGTACTGCTGTATGAAGCCGGCGAAGCATTGCGCTTTGATGAACTGGCCATTCGCGCTGGGGTGCGCGGTACGTTAAATGTGATGCGCGCCCTGGGCATGCTGCCCGTCTCGCGCCGCAAACCCTCATATGAGCCAGTGGAGGCACATTACAGTCGCTGGCTGCGTGCCACCGATTCCGGTTTTATTCGCCACCGCAAACAGCTCGGTGACCAAGTGGAACGGGGCGATATCTTGGCCGACATCGTCGACCCTTATGGCACCTTATTAGATAGCATTATCACCAAGCAAGACGGCATCATCATCGGCAAGCAAAACATTCCGCTGGTGCAAGAAGGCGAAGCTGTGTACCACATTGCTTGTTTTAGCCAACCGGATGAAGTGTCGGATAATTGGGAGCAATTCCAAGACGACCTGCTACCGGACACCGATTGAGCAATCGTTGACCAACATACGGCGGGTGGCTGTTCGGGTCGAGCAGAGCTGATACACTCAGCGCTTTTACTGTGGACCTTTCGCCACTATGCCGGACACTATTCCTACTGATTCGGTCGGGCTGGTAACACCGCAAACACAGCACTTTGATCAGCCACTGACGCTGCGTAGCGGGCGGGTGTTGCCCAGCTACGACTTGGTTTATGAAACCTATGGCGAACTCAACGCCGACCACTCCAATGCCATTTTGATATGTCATGCCTTAAGCGGCAGTCACCATGCCGCCGGCTATCACAGCATGGACGACGACAAGCCCGGCTGGTGGGACAGCTGCATCGGCCCGGGCAAGCCCATCGATACGCGCGAGTTTTTTGTCGTCGCGGTAAATAATCTCGGTGGCTGCAACGGCTCCAGCGGCCCCACCAGCATTAACCCAGAAACCGGCGAAGTTTACGGCCCGGACTTTCCCATCGTCGCCGTGCGCGACTGGGTCAATAGCCAAGCGCGCTTGGCGGATGTGCTCGGTATCGAGCAATGGGCCGCGGTGGTGGGCGGCAGCTTAGGTGGCATGCAAGTATTGCGTTGGAGCATTCAGTTTCCAACGCGCTTGCGCCATGCAGTGGTGATTGCCTCGGCCCCTAGGTTGTCAGCGCAGAACATCGCCTTTAATGAAGTGGCGCGTCAGGCCATCGCCAAAGACCCGGATTTTCACGACGGCCATTATCTCAAGCACGGCACCATTCCCAAAGCCGGCTTAATGCAGGCCCGCATGCTGGGGCACCTGACCTATTTATCCGACGATGCCATGCGGCAGAAGTTTGGCCGCGAGTTAAAAGAAGGCCGCCTCAACTACAGCTTTGCGCCGGAGTTTCAGGTCGAAAGCTATTTGCACCACCAGGGCGAAAAATTCTCCAACAGCTTTGATGCCAACACCTATATGTTGATGACCAAAGCACTGGATTATTTTGACCCAGCCGCCGACTACAACAATGATTTGGTCGCCTGCCTGGCGCAAACTCAGTGCCGGTTCTTGGTGGCTTCCTTTACCACCGATTGGCGCTTTCCGCCGGAGCGTTCGGAAGAAATCGTCAACGCCCTGGTCCATGCCGATAAAGACGTCACTTACGCCTGCATCGAATCGGAAAGTGGCCATGACGCCTTTTTATTGCCAATTCCGCGCTATTTGGCGATTTTTAATGCTTACATGCAGCGCGTCGCGCGGGAGGTCAATGTATGAATACTGCTTTGGAGTTACGCGACGACCTTAAGCTGCTGCAGCAGCATATTCGCCCAGGCAGCCAGATACTGGATCTTGGCTGTGGTGACGGCACCTTATTGCGTTACCTGCAACGGCATAAAAATGTGCGTGGCTATGGCTTGGAAATTGACCCGCATAAAATCACCGCCTGCATTGCCAATGGCGTCAATGTGATTGAGCAAAACCTGGATGACGGTCTGGATAATTTTACCGACCAAAGCATTGATACCGTCATCATGACGCAAGCGCTGCAAGCCGTGCGTCGGCCCGACCTGCTACTGGAAGAAATGCTGCGCATTGGCAAAGAAGCGATTGTGACTTTTCCCAATTTTGGCTACTGGCGCACGCGCGGCTATTTAATGTTTAAAGGCCGGATGCCAATGTCCGAGACCTTGCCGTACAATTGGTACGACACACCCAACATTCACTTATGCACCTTTCGCGACTTTGAAATTTTGTGTCGCCAGCGCGGCATCCGCATTTTGCATAAAGCCGTGGTAGATGGGCAGCACAAACGCCATTGGGCCATTCGCTTGTGGCCATCCATGCTGGGTGAAATCGCCGTTTATCATATCAGCCGTTGAGGTAATTCAGATGACACGCATGCTCCAAACCATTGCAAGCCTAGCCTTATTGGCCTTGGCCAGCCTGACACAGGCACAAAACCAAGGTGAGCAAAAGCAAGTGTTCGGCGACTATGAAGTGCATTACATCGGCTTAAACTCGACCTTTTTAACGCCAGAAACCGCCGAAGTGTACGGCATTACCCGCTCCAAAGCGTTAGGATTTGTCAGCATTTCGGTGCTGAAAAACGTCGCCGGTGAGCCACTGCCCGTCGCCATGACCGCCAGTGTCGAAGGCCAATTACGCAATTTAATTGGCCAGGCCAAAACCTTGACCTTTAACGAGGTCAAAGAGCGCAACGCGGTGTATTATCTCACCACCTTCCGCTTTGATGATGGCGACCTGTATCATGTCGATTTACAGGTCTCACCGGAAGACAGCAGCCAAACCTTCAACGTTAAATTTAGCCAGAAGTTCTACGAGGAAGAATGAGCCATAAAATCGTACTCGCCAGCGGCAACACTGGAAAACTGCGCGAATTTGCTGCCATGTTCAGCCAACACTTTGCTGACCAACAGGTAGAGCTCATCGCCCAAAACGAACTGCAGGTAACAGAGGCTGAGGAAACCGGCCTCAGCTTTGTTGAAAACGCCATTCTCAAAGCCCGCAATGCCGCCGCACAAACTGGCCTGCCTGCTTTGGCCGACGACTCCGGCTTGGAGGTCGATGCCCTGCACGGCGCGCCTGGCATTTACAGTGCCCGCTATGCCAGCGATGCCGATGGCTTTGGTAGCGGTGATGGCGCCAATAACGCCAAGTTACTGCAGGCGCTGGAAAATGTGCCCGAACAGCAGCGCAGCGCGCGCTTCCAATGCGTATTGGTGTACATGCGTCACGCCAACGACCCAACACCGCAAGTGTTTCAGGGCAGCTGGGAAGGCCGCATTGCCCTGAGTGCCGATGGCAACGAGGGCTTTGGCTATGACCCGCTATTTTTCGTGCCCAGTGAAGGCTGCACCGCCGCCGCACTCACTAAGGCACGAAAAAATGAACTATCGCATCGCGCTCAGGCCATACAAGAATTGCGACAGCGCTGGCAGGCATAAGGCCGGCGTATTTTTATATTTCCACGTACAACAGTGTGAGTAGTTATTTTGAACAGCTTTGAATTGTTAGAACAAAAAGTCCGCCAGGCAGTCACCACCATTGAATCTTTGCGCAAAGATAACCAACAACTGCGTGAAGATTTAGAAGTTATGGAGCAGCTGCAACAAGAGCAGCAGCAAAGCCTGGAGCAAACCGAGCAGCAACTGCAACAACAGCAGCAGCACAACCAGCAGCTCAATGAGCAAAACCTGCAACTGCAACAGCAGCTGCAACAATTGCAGCAAAACAACGCTGAGCTGGAGAAAAACAACACCCGTCTGAGCCATGAGCAGCACGAGTGGCAAACCCGTGTGATCTCGTTACTGGATGCGTTAGAGCAGACCGGCGACAGCGAGCAGCGCCAAGCCTCCTAATGGCCATGACACCGCTTGTCTTTCAGTAATGGCGCAATAACGGCGCAGCAACGACGCGATGACGCCAGTCAACGTGATGGAAAGGCAGGCGGCTTGTCCCATAACCAGCAAGCTCCCCGCTGCCTATCGCAGCTTTTTCGCCTAAGATACCTGCCCGGCCGTGTAACGGCTGCTCAGCATTTTCTCGTTGGATCGTCACATGCCGCTACCCCCGCTCAGTTTGTACATTCATGTGCCCTGGTGCATTCGCAAATGCCCCTATTGCGATTTCAACTCTCACGCCGCGGGCAGTGAGTTGCCCGAGCAGGCATACGTGCGGGCCCTAATGGCGGATTTGCAGCAGGATCTACCTTGGGTACAAGAGCGCCCAATACACAGCATTTTTTTTGGTGGCGGCACGCCGAGTTTGTTTTCAGCAAAGGCTTACCAGCAGTTATTTGAGGGTTTGCAGCGTGTACTGACCTTGAGCGATGACTGTGAAATCACCCTAGAAGCCAACCCGGGTACGTTTGAAACCAACAAGTTCGCCGTCTACAGAGCGCTTGGCATTAACCGCCTATCGATGGGCATTCAAAGCTTTCAGCCTCAGCATTTAAAGCGCCTAGGACGGGTGCACGACGGCGACGAAGCACGCCGTGCCATTGAAATCGCCCAACAAGCTGGCTTTGATAATTTTAACGTCGATTTAATGCACGGCTTACCAGAGCAAACCCTGGAGCAAGCCCAAGCGGACTTAGACATTGCACTCAGCTTTGCGCCGCCGCATCTGTCTTGGTATCAGCTGACCATCGAGCCCAATACCGAGTTTTATAAGCGCCCACCACGGCTGCCAGAAGACGATGCACTGTGGGACATTCAAGAAATGGGCTTTGCACGCCTAGCAAAAGCCGGCTTTGAGCACTACGAAATTTCCGCCTTTTCACAACCCGGACAAGCCGCACGCCATAACCTCAATTATTGGCAATTTGGCGATTATTTAGGCATTGGCGCCGGTGCCCATGGCAAGATCACCTTGGCCTCAGGCGAGATTATTCGCAGCCAAAAAACCCGCTTGCCACGCGATTATTTAAATCCAGACAAAGCGTTTTTAAGCGCCGAACAGCGCATCGAGCGTGATGACGTCGGCTTGGAATGCTTAATGAATGCCTTGCGTTTGCGCCAAGGCATCAGTGTGCAGGATTTTACTGATCGCACCGGTTTGCCGCTGGATGCCGTGGCTCAACCACTCAAGCAAGCCCAGCGAAAGGGCCTGCTTGAGGTTAATGAACGCATTTATGCCACCGAGCGCGGCCAGCAGTATTTAAACGAACTGCTGGCGCTGTTTTTGACTGATTAGTTTTTCCTTCGCCAGCCCTTAAGCAGAGCGAAGGGCCTCAGCGCCAGTGACATCCCCCTTATCCGGGTACCGGAAATGGTCTACGGCGCCAGCTCCACCGCCGGCAACCTGAACGTCGATCAGAGCGACAGCTTGGGCAATGCCCAACCGATGGTGCCGGCGTTCGAAAGCAAAGATCTCTTCGCTACAAACCTCGCTATGACTGGTCTTGGGTTTGTTTGGCCAGTGCGAACCGCTGCCTCCATGGCTTATTTCGGGGCTACCAGCTTTGGTGGTGACTCTATCGTCAACTTCTGGCGCCCACAAACCGAGGAGGCTTTCCATTCTGTATTAGGCGATATGTGGGGGATGAATGACGCCTCTGAACAGGCGACAGAGATGCGCACAACACCTGCGGGGGCCGTGCGGGCAGAGAATCGTGCGCGACCAAGTGGCGCTAATGGCAGTGGTCAGTCGCCAGAACCAGGTAGCTCCATTCCGCCTGGCTCACGCTATCGCAGCGGAGCGCGTCAGCAGAACTTAAATGGAACTTCAACCAATGCTGACTTCTTGTTCGATACCAGCAATCTGCCTCTGGTGCTCGACTATGAGAAAATTGAAAAGAATCCCGGCCAATATTTAAACTGGTATGATGCCCAGCAAGGCGATGCGCCTGTTATCGATCTAGATTGGGAGGATACGCTAGCAGGTCAGGTTCGCACGTTGTATAACCAGCAAAACGAGCCATCGACGCGGGAGAAGTTCGACAACTTCTTGCTAAAGCGGCAGGTGATACCGACCTACTCGGCCCGAGAGGGCGCAGGTCTTTTCGAGACAGGCGTGAATAGCGCGTATAACTTGGTGGCAACGGGAATTAATACGGTACTGTTGCCGGGGTTTCTGACAGGCGAGGCGGCTGAGGCCTTGCGCTTGCCGCCGTATATGGGCGGTATTGCTGGTACATTACCAGGTGCGACGTCAACAGTGGCAGGAGCGCGAATGGCGGCGAGTTCAGCAGCGAAAGGGTCAAGTCAGACTCTTGGTACGCTGAGCGATGTCACGCCAGTGGTGCGTAATGAGGGCTTTAAAGTTGGGCAAGTGGATGGATATTTTGGTGGTGTGGGTGCAGGCACTAATGTTGAAAGAGCCTATTTAGGAAATAGTGCTGGTCACAAGTGCGTAGGTGACGTTATACCGGGGGGGACAGGCACTGCGTTTGCTGGTCATGGTGAATATAAGTTCGGCAGTGGCTCTGCAGTGATACTAGAGGGAACCGCTGCTACTTTGCCACGGGAAGGAATAAAAATACTCGATGAAACTGGCAGGTATATCGAAATGGGTGACTGGGATGGGTTGGCTAAAGCAGCAACTCTAAACCCAAGAGTCGCAGATAACATTTCCGGTATGGCAACCTATTTGCCTGGAGCTAAAGTGCCTAATTACACACTAAGTACACCTACTAATCCTCCACTTAGGATTTACCAAAATTCGACTACGGTTGAGACGGGAGCATACCTAGATCAATTGTTAGTTCCTGATATGGGGTGTGTTCAGTGGGCCGCTTGTACTTGGTATTCAAAATAAGGTATTTGATTATGTATTTTGCAGATAAAACTAACTATAGCTATTACCTTAAAACACCGATAGAGACTGTCTGGAATGTGGGCTGGCTCGCGAATGGGAAGGAATATCCCAAAGGGGAGGTGGATTCAGAAACGCTTTCAAAGCTTGCGTCAATTTTAGTTTCTGCTGGAAATGTTGATATTCATGTAAATAGGATGCGGAGCTTGGATCCTTGTTCTTTAAGTGGATGTGAGGCTTTAGTAGTAAAGCATGAAGGTAATAGCGTTGATTTAGGTGGCTCAGAAATATGGATACCATCAGTTAAAAAAGGGGAGTATTTTGCTTGCCCTTCACTGGTGTATCACTATATTGAAGAACATGATTACATGCCTCCAGTAGAGTTCTTAGAAGCGATTCAAAACTTTGATTTAGAGACTGATTACTTGGGGCAGGATAGTTATCTTGCACAAGTAAAAGGACATTTTTAACAACAATATAGGCATACATAGACTCTCTCCCGGTGTCAAGGCATAAGACGGCCTTGGAAACAACAAGGACACCGGAAACAACAAAAAACAACAAGGACATATATAAGCTGTCAGGACATCCACCCTAAGCTGTCACATTGGTGGCAGCCTGCTCCGCAGCAGCTAGGCCGGTCTCAGCTGTTGCACAGCCGGAGTGCCATGCTAGAGGGGCTATCCTCTCTATCTCTTTAGGTCGGTAGAGTGAAGTCATGGCTCCTTAGCAGCAGGGTTTTGCTTTAAGCGCGATTTATTTAAGTTTTGGTGATATTTTGATCGTATTATTAGAGAAGATTTTCTACGTTGCTTATCTTAGAGTGAAGTATTCATCCAATCGAAAGCCTGAGGATCAGATCGAGTTCTTTGTACTGGCAACTGTTCTGCTTGGTATGTCGCTCATAGGCTACTTATTCATTACGGCCGTTCTTTTGTTTGTCGGAGTGGTTTTAGATGTGAAGGTGATGGACTTTATGCTGGGAAGGATTTACTCGATTGGCGTGCCTCCTATGCTTTTCGTTGGACCATTGGCTTCTTTTTTTATCTTTTATTCACTATGTGTTCGTAATGGTAGATACCTTGACTTTAAAAATAAGCATCGGGAGCTGACTATGGAAAACATTAGACGCCTTGACCAAACCTATTTACTCATCCCCGTTGTTGTATCTACGCTTCTTTTTATGTCCTCCTTTTATGTGACGTTCACATGTGGTCGCGGAGTGTAACAACCCAAGCATATAGTGGTACAACAAATCTGGCCACCTGATAGCAAGCTACATGGCTACATGGACAAAACTACATGGACACCCACCTTAAGCTGTCACGTTGGTGGCAGCTGGATTCGCAGCGGCTAGGCCGACTTCAGTTGCTGCAGAGCCGGAGTGCCATGCTTGTGATGTGAATCCTCTCCCGTCTTCAAGTCGGTAAGGGGCTCAGCGGCGAGAGTGACAGCTCAAACGAGACTGCCATTCTATTTGGGGTGGTTGTCTCTAAATCTGAAACTTGTCTACGATTGTGCGGTATGGCTTCAGAAGTATAGTGCTTGGTTCGCATGTGACTACGTTACAGTCCACGTCATCACTTAATTTGGTGCAAATCAAATACGCTTCTGTAGAATTCGAGTTCTTTGATTTTTCTTTTGATTCACGTTCGGGGGGAGTGTGTTTTATTCACATGATGACTACTTTGAGCTAGAGGGTGAGGAGTGGAGCTACTTTCCTAAAACTAGGAAGCATCCCGAGGCTAGGATGAAGGTTAAGCCTGGCTGTAAGGATGCACTGGCCAGGGATGTTCTTGGTATCGATAAGGCTCCTGTCGCCGCCGTCCCAATTATGGCGTTTTCGTTCCAGTTGCACCCGGTTGCGCCATTTGCTTTTTTGGTACTGTTTTTGGTTCTTCTATTTTTTCTTCGTCGAAAGTCTGAGATTAGAAACTGCTACTATGTTAGTTATTCTATTCTTTATGAAAATGGGCTCTTGGACCGTGCGGCAAGGATTCCATCGGAAGAGGTTGAAGGGATTAGAAAATCTTTTTTTGTGTGTTTATTCTTTTCTGTTTTCTTTGGGGGAGCAATTTATCTTAAATTTGGTTTCTCTTGGGAGTTGATCTTTCCTGGGGTAATATTGCTGGGAGCGATTTTCTCGTTGTTTCTTCTTGTTGTGAGGTTTATGAGAAGCAAAAAGTAGCCCTAACAACAAATAAGATAGTCATGATAAAGAAACAACAACAGAAACAACAAGGACACCCTTCCTAAGCTGCCCCCACCCTAAGCTGTCACGCTGGTGGCAGCCTGCTCCGCAGCAACTAGACCGATTTCAGCTGCTGCAGAGCCGGAGTACCATGCTTGATGGGGTATCCTATCTATCCCTTCGAGCTGGGAATGGTTGCTCGTTCAGGGACGCGAGTGATACCTCAGCTATGCTGCTGTGTGGTAGCAGAAGCGCTATTGAGTGAAATGGTATGATTCTATATGAATGGCAGTAATGAATGCTTGCCTTGCAGCTCTCAGACCTGAAAGATTCGACTTTGTGTTGGCGGAGCACCAGTGTTGAGTGAAGACATGGCGTCCTGGTGTTAGGGTTTTGCTTTAAACACGAGTTATTTGATTTTGGGTGATATTTTGATCGGATTATTAGAGAAGATTTTCTACGTTGCCTACCTTAGAGTGAAGCACTCGTCTAAGGTGAAACCTGAAAATCAGAGTGAGTTTTGGCTGCTCGTGAATGTGATGCTTGCATTATCTGCTGCAGGCATTGTCTATGTTACTGCAGCAATAGTGATAATGGGATTAGTTTTCGATTTTCCTGCTTTTTTGTTTTTGTCTGGGAAGTTGACTCCAAGTATTCCACCTCCGGTAATGTACACTGGTTTTTTAGTCTCTTTTTTGATCTTCTATGTCATATGCGTGAAAGGGAGGAAGTACAGAGCCTACCCAGAGCGCTACCCAGATATCTCAGTAAAAAACATTCGCCAGAATGATCAGCGTTACCTTCTTCTCCCTGCGGTTTTATCACTCATTCTTTTGTTTGCTTCTACGTATATGGCCTTTCATTTTGAGAGAGGGATTTGAGCAACAACAAGGGAATAAGCAAAAAGTACATATATAGACGCTCTCCCAGTGTCAAAGCATAAAATGACCTCTGCGCCTGAAGTGCTAAATGAATGCCTTGCGTTTGCGCCAAGGCATCAGTGTGCAGGATTTTACTGATCGCACCGGTTTGCCGCTGGATGCCGTAGCTGAACCGCTCAAGCAAGCCCAGCAAAAGGGCCTGCTTGAGGTAAACGAGCGTATTTATGCCACCGAGCGCGGCCAGCAGTATTTAAACGAACTGCTGGCGCTGTTTTTGACTGATTAGTTTTTCCTTCGCCAGCCTTTAACGCTGCAATAATGAAAACAGCGAATGGCCAGCACTTTGCTGTAGGTTGGCGCCAAAATACTCGTCGTAGCTCAGCAAATATTCGGTGCCTGCCGCCAGCCCCATGCGATAGCCCTGATGCAGGCGATCAATGTTCATGGTCAAACGGCTGACCGCAAATTGTGGCGGTGGCGCAATCACGCGAATGCGGCAATCTTCTGGAGGCTGGTCGATAAACTCCAGGCTGCCGTTGTAGTCGTCGGCGCGCAGCATCATTGCCGACAGCAATTGTGCTTCGTCGCCAAAACGCTGTTGCATGCGCTGCTGCAACCCGTCCAGCATGGCTTGCGGGTATTGGCGTTTGCGATAGCCACGCGGCCTGGACAGCACCACGGTAATGTCACGCGCGCCCATGTCATAAGCGTGCTTGACCGGAATCGAGTCGGCAACGCCGCCGTCTACATAGGGCTCACCGTCTAGCTCCACCGTGTCGCGATACAAGTAAGGCAAGGCACAACTGGCCACCATGGCTGGGTTTAAATTGTCTTCATCAACGCGCCAATAAGCCGCCTCGCCCGTCACCGCATGGCTGCCAACAACATGCAAAGGCATGGCTTGCCACAGCTGTTCGAGCTGTAATGGGTGACGCTCCAGCGCTGCGTGCCAAAGCCAATGCACATCGGTTAAATGGCCGCCGCGCACAAAGCGCGATGGATTAAAAAACTCACGCTGGGTGGCCATTTCGGTAATAACACGGCGATTGCGCCCAGGTTTTCGCGTTAGGTAACCAACCAAGTTGGTGGCACCGGCAGAAACACCCAGCGCCATATCAAAATCGTAGTGATTGCCCTGCATTAAAGCGTCGAGTACACCGGCGGCGAAGATACCGCGCATGGCGCCGCCCTCAACGACCAACGCACTGCAACCCGAAGGGGTGTGGCTATTGGTCATACTGTTGTCCCTATAGGTGGTAATTTACTCAGTGTAAGAACAGACCGCTCTGGGGTGAAATTGTTCATCTGCATCAGCATCATCAATTCTGACAATGATCACCAAACTGTAACTGCGCCAGCCGCTGATACAAGGGCGATTGCTGTAGCAACTGCTCATGGGTGCCCACCGCAGCAATGCGCCCTTGATCGAGCACCACAATGCGGTCTGCGTGACGCACCGTCGCCAGGCGATGGGCAATCACCAAACTGGTGCGCTGTTGCATCAGCTGGTCGAGCGCCTGCTGCACCCAATGCTCACTGTCGGCGTCCAGCGCCGACGTCGCTTCATCTAATAGCAAAATTTCTGGGTCACTTAAAATCGCCCGGGCAATGGCCAGCCGCTGTTTTTGCCCGCCCGACAGTTTGACGCCTTGCTCTCCTAAATAAGAGTCGTAGCCGTCCGGCAGTTGCTGAATAAATTCGTGGGCGTGGGCCGCTTTGGCAGCCTGAATCATGTCTTCGTCACTGGCATCGGGGCGACCGTAACGCAGGTTGTCACGCACTCGGGTGCTGAACAATACGGGTTGCTGCGGCACCAAGGCAAAATGCTGGCGTAGCTCAGCTAAAGGCCAGTCGCGTAAATCGCGGCCATGCAGCAAAATGCGGCCCTGCTGCGGATCGCGAAAGCGCAGTAATAAATCCAGCAAGGTGGATTTGCCGCCCCCAGATGGCCCTACTAACGCCACGCGCTCGCCAGCAGCGATGCTCAACTCCACTGCCTGCAACGCCGGTGTATCTGGCCTGGAGGGATAAGCAAAACTGGTTTGTTGCAACCGCAAGATCGGCGCTCGGGCAATTGCCGATGAAAGGGTCTCTGGTGAAAGGGGCTCTGGTGAAAGAGCTTCGGGTGAAAGAGACTCTGGTGAAAGGGCCTCTGGTGAAAGGGGCTCTGGTGAAAGAGCTTCGGGTGAAAGAGACTCTGGTGAAAGGGCCTCTGGTGAGCAAATATCAGCCTCAGTGGCCAACAGTTCACGGATGCGCTCGGCGGCACCGGCCGCACGCTGCACTTCGCCATACACTTCCGTCACCGCCGCCAGCGACATGGCCACCATCAGGGCATAAAACACAAACGCCGCCAGCTCGCCCGGCGTTAAGCGCCCTTGAATCACATCCGTGCCGCCAACGTACAGCATGACGGCAATGGAGCCCATTAATAGCGCCATCACCAAAAAAATCAGCACGGCGCGCTGTCGAATGCGTTTAAGCGCGACGGCAAACGCGCCTTCTGCCGCTTGCTGAAATTGCTCGCTGACCATGGCCTCACGGCCAAAGGCTTGCACCACTTTGATATGCTGCAAGCTTTCGCCCGCCCAAGCACCTACCTTGGCCACTTGATCTTGGCTGGCGCGCGATAATTTGCGCACCTTGCGCCCCAGTAATACAACTGGAAATACTAGCAATGGCACCGCCACCAGCGCTAAAACACTGAGCTTGGCGTTGGTATAAAACATCAACCCCAAGCCGCCGACAAACAGCAAACTGTTGCGTACCGCAAACGAAAACGACGAGCCAATAACGGTTTGCAGCAAGGTGGTGTCTGTAGTGACGCGGCTTTGAATTTCACCGGCTAAATTGTCTTCAAAAAAACTCGGTGGCAGGGTTAGCAAATGCCGATACAGCTGCTGGCGAATGTCTGCGACGACGCGCTCACCGAGCCAGGACACCCAATAAAAACGCAAAAATGCCCCCAGCGACACCAACAGCACGATGCCGGCAAATACGGCAATGGCCTGCTCCAGCCCCTGCTGCGAGCCGGCGGCAAAGCCTTGCTCCATCATTAAGCGCACACCTTGGCCAAGCGACAGCGTTAAAGCCGCAGTCACTATCAATGCCGTTAGCGCTAGAGAAAATTGCTTGCGGTAGGGTTTTATAAACGGCCAAAGCCAGCGCAGCATAAATATTGACACTCTAATTTGCCCAGGGCTGTCCAATTTGTGAACAACTGCTCGTATATCGCCGATGTTTTTGACCACATCAAGGTGCGTAAGTACCATCAGCGCCCTATTTCATATGGTATACGGAGATATCAACCTATGCGATTGCAAGCTCTTACCCCTCTCTTTCTATCTATTGCCCTGGCCGCATGTGGCGGTGGCAGCGGTGGTGGATCATCCAGCTCTGATGACAGCGGTAACAATACTGACAACGGCAATAACACAGATGGCCAGCAGAATAATGGCGATAACGGTGATCAACAGGATAATGGCTCCAATAACAACTCCGATAACGATGCCAACACAGCCACAGCGTTTGCCGACGCCTTGCAGCTGACTGGAGATGTGACGACAGACGCGCCAACTGTATCTGTAGGCGCGAGTGCGATTTCAAACCTAAAGTTATCTAACGTCCAGCATGTTCCGCTCACCCAAAACAGCGATTTCAATCTGCAGCTAAATCAATTACAGGCGGCAGCTGGCTATCAGTTAGCGGGCTATGTACTTGAGTTAGGCTCAAAGAAATATTGGCTCGCGGCTAGTGGTGACGGCAGCCAGCGGGTGAGCATCAGTGGCTGGCAGAATCGTTTTAATATCCAGAAACTGGAATCAGCATATCTGACGGTTACCGCTCTACAACAACCTATCAATGAAACACTGAGCCCAGCTGAGCTCGCCGCACGCAGTGACACTGTTCTGGGCCAACAAGCACTGGAGGTGCGTGGCATTCCACTGCCCGACGACCCAATGCAGATTATCGTAAGCTGGAAAGACTCATCGCGAGAGCCAGACCTATCTTCAGAAAATGAACACGGGGCCTCCTTAGCGGTTACGCTGGGCACGCAATTCGAGTCTCTTGGTAGCAACCAGCTTGGCGAGCGATCTCATGGCTGGATGATCAGAAGTCGCGAGGACGGCATTGCCATGGCATCTTTCCAATATCGCTCCGATGTGACTAGCCTTGAACCTTCAATCTGGTATCACGACGGCGACGAAAGCATCACGTATCAACTTTTAGTCGTTAAAAACGGTGAAGTTGAATACGTGGCGAAGAACTCCTTCGATATTAACGAAATGCCAACACAAATCGATGATGATGGCGAGATTCTCTACGATAGCGAGATCCATAACTATCCGGCCATCGTTTTCGACGAGAGTGTCCGTGCACAACAAGCCGAGACGCAGGCAATATCACAGTGGAGCGGGTTCTGGAAGCCAGAAGGAATGAATCAGGTATATTTCATTGCGGAAAGCGGCTTTGCCAGCCTCCGTAACCTTGATCACCCAGGAACCGCCTGTATCCCGAACATGTATGCTTACAAGTTGACGCATCTGCCCAGCGGCTTCCGGGTCGTCAATAACGAGCTACAGATTCGCAAAGCCCTGCTGCAACAACATTGGCTAGAACCGTTTAACTTCGGTAAAGGCTATGAGTGGGTAACCGTAGATCTTTATCAGCCAGGCGACGATTATCCGTGCCAAGGCGATCTTGATTTATAAGTAGTAGCAGGGGGCTTAATGCCCCCTGCCGCTGTCACACTTATCGATACTTGTCAGCTAGACGGGCTAAAGCACCAAATTCATAATGGCTTGACGGCTAAAGCCTCGCAGGACTTCACCGTTATACAAAATCAGCGGCACACCTTGGCCATTGAGCTGGTCGTATTGTTCTTTGCCCAACTCCGACTTTTCAATGTCGTACTCGACGTAGTCGATGCCTTTTTCTTCAAATAGCTTGCGCGCACGCTGACAATAGCCACACCATTCCGTGGCGTACAGCACCACGGTGCCAAAGTGATCTTGCACAAACGCCGGTGGCGGGTTCAGCCAAGCATCTATGTAGGCCCATTTTTCATACACGAGCAATAGCGCTAATAAGGCGATGACTTTCTTCATAACCGCTCCTTGGGAAAACCGGCATTATACCCATTCGCACCGCGCTTGCGCTGCTCGCACTCACTTCGCAGCTGCCTTTAGTGTCACTCCAACAAACAATTAGCAAAAGGCGTGATTGAGTTCAAAACCGAATCGGCGTATTTTGGACGGTTCCCTAACGAGTTAGCATCACTGACAACGGCCGCCCAAAAGGCGCCGTCAGAGCCCGTGCCGGCCATCATCCGGCAACACGAAATAACAATATTAATGCCGTGTCTTGCTCCAGTGTGTGCACTCACATCACATGGAGGATGATCGTTGTGCAGTTGATCACCGCACTGTTTGCAAATAATCGTGGCCTGGTGGGTCTGGCCATTGCATTTATTATCGCCAGTGCTCTGGCGAACATTGGCACCATTAATTTTATTAACGAAACCGTCGCCTCTCAGGGCGAGCTGTTTTCCAGCCATGCCGGTTGGTTTGTTGCCCTATTATTAGGGGCGTTTAGTTTAGGGGTGGTTTCCCAATGGCTGATGACCACTTTGTCTTATCGAGTGGCCTATCAACTGCGTGGGCGTCTATTAAGCCAGGTGCTGCATTGTGAATACGAGCATTTGCAAGCGCTGGGCCGTAACCGTATTTATGCCGCACTCACTAAGGACGTGCGCCAGCTACAAGAAGGGTTTGTGACGCTGCCGTTTTTTTTGTACGGCGTTACTTTGGTCATTGCCGGTTTCGCTTATTTATTCTGGTTAAACTCACCCTTGGCTACCTTAACCTTGGTTTCGCTGGCATTGGTACTGGGCGTTAACCGAGTACTAACGTCACGCTTTCAGGCACTGTTGCACAAAGAGCGAGAGCTAGAAGACGATTTGTTTGGCGGCTATGAAAAAGTACTGGACGGCCACAAAGAATTACTGCTGAACGAAGCTCGAGGGCAACGCTTGGTCGATGCCATCATGCAGGGCCCAGCGAAAAAAGCACGCGATTACCGCACCCTGGGTGACCGCTATATCGTCGTGAGCATTCATTTGATGATCACCACGGTTTTGGCCTTAATTGGTGTGACCTTTTGGGCGGTATTTAAACTCGACATGGGCACCTTGGCACAAGGCACGGCCTTTGCGCTAACGCTGTTATTTATTCGCCAACCGATGAATATGGCCATGAACCAGCTGCCAGGTTTGATAACTGCACGAGTCTCGCTGCGCAAGTTGCAATCGCTGGATTTACCCGAGCCAGAAGACCAGCGCCAACCAGCAACGCCTTGGCGTCAGGACTGGCAGCGCATTGAACTGCAAGACGTATGCTATCGCTACCCAGGCAACGAGCAGTTTAAATTTGGCCCAGTGAGCGCCCAAATTGAACGCGGCGAGTTGGTTTTTTTGGTGGGTCATAACGGTGCTGGCAAAACCACCTTGGTGCGCTTATTAACCGGCCTGATCAAACCACGCAGTGGCCAGGTACTGGTCGATGGTCAGGCACTCCCCAACCCGGATTGGCGCCATTACCGTGCCATGTTTTCGGCGGTACTGACCGATTTCCACCTGTTTGAGCAAGCCGCATTACCAGAGCAAGGCGAGCAAGATGAACGCGCACGGTTATGGTTACAAAAGCTGCAGCTTGACCATATTGTTAGCGTCGACAATGGCGAATTTTCAGTGGTGGATTTATCCACAGGCCAGCGCAAACGCTTAGCCATGGTCAGCGCTTGCCTAGAAGACCGTAGCTTGTTGGTATTGGATGAATGGGCCG